>VEQZ01000002.1 GCA_018882975.1 Rhodocyclaceae bacterium
CTCTCCGCACCACGCCGACGCTCGAACCGGCGCGTCACCCAGACAAAGAAGGTCGGCACGAAATAGATGGCGAGGAAGGTCGCCGCCAGCATGCCGCCCATCACGCCGGTGCCGGCCGACTGCCGCGCGCCGGCGCCGGCGCCGGTCGACAGCGCCAGCGGAACCACGCCGAGGATGAAGGCGAGCGAGGTCATCAGGATCGGGCGGAAGCGCAGCCGCGCCGCCTCCAGCGCCGCTTCCGCGGCTGCCATGCCGTGGCTGTGGCGGTGGCTGGCGAATTCGACGATTAGGATGGCGTTCTTGGCGGCCAGCCCGAGCAGCGTCACCAGGCCGATCTGGAAATACACGTCGTTGGTCAGTGGCGGGATGGGCAGGCCGGTGAGGCCGAACAGGAAATTGCGCAGCCAGACCATGCCGAGCGCGCCGAAGGTGCCGAAAGGCAGGGCGAGCAGCACCGCCAGCGGTAGGCTCCAGCGCTCGTATTGCGCGGCAAGAATGAGGAACACCATGACTACGGCGAGGACCATGGCCAGCGCGCCGGTGCCGCCGGTGCGCTTCTCCTGGAACGAGGCGCCGCTGAATTCGTAGGTGAAGTCCGGCGGCAGGGTCTTGGCCGCGACGCGTTCGACCGCTGCCAGCGCGTCGCCCGAACTCACGCCGGGCGCGCCGGCACCGAGGACCTTGACCGATGGCAGGTTGTTGAAGCGGTTGATGGTGTCGGGGCCGCTTACGTGGCGGATGTCCACCAGCGTCGAGACCGGGATGAGTTGGCCGCTGTTGCTGCGCACCATGACCCGGCCGATGTCCTCGGGGCTGCGCCGGTAGGGTGCGTCGGCCGACATCAGCACCTGCCAGGTGCGGCCGAACTTGTTGAAATCGTTGACGTAGTAGGTGCCCATGGTGGCCGACAGGGTGCTGAACAGCACGTCGAGCGGCACACCCAGTTGCGCCGCCTTCTCGCGGTCCACGTCAAGCCGCAGTTGCGGCGTGTTGGCCCGCCACAGCGTCTGCGCGGTCTTGAAGGCAGGGTCCTTGGCAGTCTCGGCGAGGAACTGCTCGGTCACCTCGGCGAGGCGCTTGGGCCCACCCTCGCCGCGGTTCTGGATGTTCACCTCGAAGCCGCCGGCCTGCCCCAAGCCGAAGATGGCCGGCGGCATGAAGGCCAGCGCCAGCCCCTCCTTGATGTCCTGCGTCTTGTAGTAGAACTCGCCGACCATGGCGCCACTGGGCAGGCTGCGTTGGTCCCAGTGCACCTGCGTGGCGAACAGTGTGGCCGCGCTGTTGCTATAGGAACCACCGAAGAAGTTGAAACCGGTGAAAGCGACCACGTGCTCGTTGATCGGGTTGCTCTTGATGCGGGTCATCACCTCGTTGACCACGCGGTCGGTGCGGTCAAGCGTGGCGCCATCGGGCAGGAACACCGCCGAGATGTAGTAGCCCTGGTCCTCGTCGGGCACCAGCGAGTGCGGCGTGCGCTGCCACAGCCAGCCGGTGGCGGCGAGCATCAGCCCGAACAGCACCGCGGCCAGACCGCCGCGACGGATCATGAAGCCGACGCCGCGGCCGTAGCGCTCGGTGAAGCGGCCGAACCAGCCGTTGAACCAGCGGGTGAAGCGGTTGCCGCTGTCGTCCGAATGTGGTTTGAGGATGATGGCGCAGAGCGCGGGGCTGAGCGTGAGCGCGACCAGCGCCGAGATGATCACCGCGATCGAGATGCTCACCGCGAACTGGCGGTAGAGCTCGCCGGCCAGACCGCCGAGGAAGCCGACCGGCACGAACACCGCCGTGAGCACCAATGAAGTGGCCACGATCGGCCCGGTGACCTGCTCCATGGCGCGGATGGCCGCATCGCGAGGGCTGAGCCCCTCCTGCCGCATCACCCGCTCGACGTTTTCCAGCACGATGATGGCATCGTCGACCACGATGCCGATCGACAGCACCAGGCCGAACAGAGTGAGCGTGTTGATGGTGTAGCCGAGCAGCAGCAGGCCGGCAAAGGTGCCGACCAGCGACACCGGCACGGCCAGCATGGGGATGAGTGTGGCGCGCCAGGTCTGCAGGAACAGCAGCACGACGAGGAAGACCAGCACCATGGCCTCCACCAGTGTCTTGATGACGCCGCGGATCGACACCTCGACAAAGCGCGTGGTGTCGTAGGGCACATTGACCTCGAGGCCGGCCGGGAAGGCCTTCTCCATGTCGGCGATGGTGTCTCGCACTTCCTGCCCGACCTTGAGCGCGTTGGCGCCGGGGCGCAGGAAGATGCCGACCAGCGTGGCCGGCTTGCCGTCGATGCGGCCGATGAAGTCGTAGTCGGCCGAGCCGAGTTCGACCCGCGCGACGTCCTTGAGCCGCACCTGCGAGGTGCCGCTGCCGGTGCGTACGATGATGTCCTCGAAGGCGCGCGCTTCCGACAGGCGGCCCTGGGTGGTGACGGTGTAGACCAGCTCTTGGCCCTTGATCGGCTGCTGGCCGACCTTGCCCGGCGCGAACTGCGCGTTCTGCGCGTTGACCGCGGCGATCACGTCCCCCGGCGTCATGCCCAGCGTGGCCAGCCGGTCCGGCTTGAGCCAGATGCGCATGGCGTAGTTCTTGGCACCGAAGATCTGCACGCCAGTGGTGCCGGGGATGCGCTTGAGGCGGTCGAGCACGTTGAGCGTGACGTAGTTGCTGGTGTAGAGGTCGTCGAAGCGGCCGTCTGGAGAGTAGAAGGCCAGCACCTGCAGGAAACTCGACGAGCTCTTCTCGACCGCCACGCCCTGGCGGCGCACTTCGATCGGCAGACGCGCCTCGGCCTGCTTGACGCGGTTGTTGACGTCGAGCGCGGCCTTGTCGGCGTCGGTGCCGATGTCGAACGTGACCTGGATCTGCAGCACGCCGCTCGAGGCCGATGTGCTGCTCATGTAGAGCATGCCCTCGACACCGTTGATCTGCGCCTCCAGCGGCGCGGCGACGGTGGATTCGAGCACCTCGGCCGAGGCGCCGGGGTAGACCGCGGTAACGGTGACCACCGGCGGCGCGATGTCGGGGTACTGCGCCACTGGCAGCGCGCGCATCGCTGCGAAACCGGCGATGAGAATGAGGAAAGACATCACCGCCGCAAAGATCGGGCGGTCGATGAAGAAGCGCGACAGCATGCGGCGGGCGCTGGTCAGCGCGCGGCGGCAGACGAGGGCGCGGCGCCGGCGGCGGGAGCCGCCGCCGCGGTGGGCGCGGCATCGACCACCACCGGCATGCCCGGCTTGAGGCGCATCACGCCGTCGGTGATGATGCGCGTGCCGGCCTGCAGGCCCTTGCGGATCACCCAGGCGCGGCCGCCCTGCTCGGTCGGCAGGTCGACCCACTCGCCGACCTCGACCGGGATCGGCACCACCACCGTGTCCGCGCCCTTCTTCTCGACCGTCAGCACCATCTTCTGCGCCGGCCCGTCGAGTACCGCGCGCTGCGGCACCACCACAGCGCCAGGCAGTGTCGCGCCGGTCAGGACGATGCGTACGAACTCGCCCGGCCGCACGCGCAGGTCGCCATTGGGCAGGCTGGCGCGGTATTCGAAGGCGCCGGTCTTGGGGTTGGCGCCGGGGCTGGTGAAGGAGATGCGGCCAGGCGTTGCCACCTCGGTGCCGTCGGCCAGACGCACCCGCGCAGCGAGCCCGCCGGCGGGGAGTCTGATCCGGCCGTCGCGCAGGTCCCTGTCAAAGCGTACACGTTCGCTGTCGGCGAGGCTCCAGACGATGTACAGCGGATCGACCTGCATCAGTCCGGTGAGACGCTCGGGGTCCTGCGGGCCGACCAGCGCGCCTTCCACCTTCTCGGCGCGGCCGATGAGGCCGCTGATCGGCGCCGTGACGCGGGCATAGCCGAGGTCGAGGCGCGCCTGCCGCAGCACCGCGTCGGCCTGCAGCACGAGCGCCTTGGCGGCCTCGAGGCCGGCGTTGGCGGTGTCGGCGGCCGAGCGCGCATCGTCGGCGGCCTTCTGGCCGATCACCCGGTCGGCGGCCAGAGGTGCAAGGCGGTTGGACTCGCGCGCGGCCTGATCGGCTTGCGCCTGCGCCTGCAGCACCTGCGCGCGGGCCTGCGCGAGCCCCGCCTCGGCACGGCTCACGGCCGCCTCGAAGGGCCGCGTGTCGAGCGTGTAAAGCAGGTCGCCGGCCTTCACCCGCCCGCCCTCGGCAAAGTGCCGCCGCTCAATGTGGCCGGCCACTCGCGCGCGAATGTCGACCTCGCGAGAGCCCGTCGCCTGCGCCGGGTATTCAAAACTCACCGGCGCATCGAATTGTCGCGCCTCGCCGAGCGCCACGTGCGGCGGCGGCAGGCTCATCAGCATCTTCGGCCCGTCCTCGGACTTGCCGCAGGCCGTGAGCGCGAGTGCAAGCAGTGCCGGTGCCACAAGTCCCGCCACGCGCCGCAGCCTGAGGCGGCGGTCCCGCGCTGCCGCGGTTTGCCGGGTCGAACGTTTTGCCCAGCCTCGGCGTCGGGTCGGCACGAGGGCCATGGGTCGACTCACCAGCAAGCTGCCACGCGGGCATCGGCCGCGCAGCCCGCCGCACCGCTGGCAGTTCCCTTGCGGCCGGTCTCGTCGAGCGTCAAGGTGCAGCCGCAGGTGTCGTCGGCGCTGGCCTGGCGGCCAAGCGGTTCGGCGCTGAGGCGGAAGCTCTCGGGGGAGAGTTCGCCGCTGAAGCGGTAATGCCGCGCAAGTTCGCCGGTGCAGGCGATGACCGGCAGCGAGCCGGGGTAGCTGTAACTGGCGGCGCGTTCGCGTTCGAGCGCGGCGGCGACCTCTCCCAGACACGCGGTGGCGGTCTGCCGCCGGCTGCGGCTGGCCGAACTGTCGTAGCTGGCGACGGCGATGGCGGCGAGGATGCCGACGATGGCCAAGGCAGCAAGCATTTCAAGCAGGGTAAAACCGGGCGCGGCGCGGCGTCCGCGGATGTCTTGCGGCATGTTTGCTCTTGTCATGGCAAGGGTCGGATTGTAGCGCCGAAGGGGGCTGTCCTGCCGCTCGCTATACTCGGCCCATGACCATCCGCCGGCTTCCCGACCTCCTCATTTCGCAGATCGCTGCGGGCGAAGTGGTGGAGCGGCCTGCCGCGGTGATCCGTGAACTGGTGGAGAACAGCCTCGACGCCGGCGCACGGCGCATCGATGTCACGCTCGACGAGGGTGGCGTGCGGCGCATCGTCGTCGCCGACGACGGTGTTGGCATCGCCCGCGAGGACATGCCGCTGGCGCTGGAGCGCCACGCCACCAGCAAGATCGCCGCGCTGGAGGACCTCGAAGGGGTCGCCAGCATGGGCTTTCGCGGTGAGGCGCTGGCCTCGGTGGCGGCGGTGGCGCGCATCGGGCTCATCAGCGCGGTGGCGGGCGCAGCGCACGCCTGGCAGATCTTCGTCGAGGGCGGCGCGCTGCAGGCTGGCGGCGCAGCCACGCTGATCGACACCGCATCGACCGACGGGGCTCGGGCCGACACCGCGACCGGCAAGCCCGTCCCCGTCCCCGACACCCCGGGTGGCGGCATGCCAGGGTTGGTTCCGGCGGCGCGCACGCGTGGCACCACGGTCGAGGTGCGCGACCTGTTCTTCAATACCCCGGCGCGGCGCAAATTCCTCAAGTCGGCGAGCACCGAGCGTGGCCACTGCGAGAGCACCTTGCGCCGCTTGGCCTTGGCGCATCCGGAGGTGGCTTTTGCCTGGACCTGCGACGGTCGGACCGCCGAACAGGTACCGGCGCAGGCCTGGGACGCGCGCATCGTTGCGCTCTTGGGCGCCGACTTCGCGGAGGGCCTGCCATTCGAAGAGGAAGCCGCCGGCACACGGGTGTTTGGCATCGCCCTGCGGCCGGAGGCGGCCGGCGCGCGCGACCAGCAGTACCTGTTCGTCAACCGGCGTTTCGTGCGCGACCGCATGCTGGCGCACGCCGTGCGCGAGGCCTACCGCGACATCCTGCACGGCGCCACCGCGCCGGCCTGCGTGCTGTTCCTCGAGACCGACCCGGCGCGGGTGGACGTCAATGTGCACCCGGCCAAGAGCGAGGTGCGCTTCCGCGAGCCGCAGGCGCTGTACAGGCTGGTGTTCCATGCGCTGCAGAAGGCCTTGGCGGTGGCGCCCGGGCAGGGCGCGGCGCCAAGCTACGGCGGGGTGGGCACGGTAGGAGCGGCTGGTGCCGCGCCTGGTGAACAGGGCGCAGGCGAGCACGCGGGAGGCGCTGCTGCGGCGTTGCGCCCCGGCGAGGTCGGCGCGCTGCGCTGGGGCAGCCAGCGGAGCCTGAACTGGCGGGTGGACGACAGCGGTGGCGTGCCACCGATGCCGGCGGCTTGGCGGGCGGCGCTGGGGGAGGCGGGGGACACCGCCGCGTCGGGCCAGGATTATGGGTCCGGGCTGAAGTACGGGACGGCGGCGTCCGGCGAGCCACAGGCGTGGCGGGGCGGCGGCGAACACGGCGATGCGCCGTCCGGGGATGTTGAGGCATGGCGAGGCGAGGGCGCAGGCGGATACGCCGGTGGATCGCCTCAGGGCAGTGGCGCTTACGCCGAGCATTCTTCCGATCAAAGGGCTGGAACCGCCGAACCCCCTGACCGCGCACCACACCAGTTTCGTGCGCCGCCTTTGGGCCACGCGCTCGGGCTGTTGCACGGCGCCTTCATCCTCGCCCAGAACGACGCCGGTCTGGTGGTGGTGGACATGCACGCCGCCCATGAGCGCATCCTCTACGAGCGCCTCAAGGCGCAGATGGACACGCGTATCGAGAGCCAGGCCCTGCTCGAGCCGCTGCCGCTCGAGGTGAGCGAGGAGGCTGCGGCGGTGGCCGACCAGCACGCCGACGAACTGCGCGCGCTGGGTGTCGAGGTGTCGCGTTTGGGCGCGCAGACAGTGGCCTTGCGCGCCGCACCGGCGCTGTTGCGGCGCAGCGACCCGCGGCGCTGGCTGCCGCGCCTGCTTGACGAGTGGGCCGCCTACGGCCAAAGCCAGGCTATTGTCGCTCGCCGCGATACCTTTCTCGCCACCTGCGCCTGCCATGCGGCGGTGCGCGCCGGCCGCACCCTGAGTCTGGTCGAAATGGATGCGCTGCTGCGCGACCTCGAGGCCACCGAACGCGGCGGCCACTGCAACCACGGCCGGCCGACCTGGCGCAGCCTGCCGCTGGCCGAGCTCGATGCGCTGTTCATGCGCGGGCGCTAGAAGGATGAGTCGGGGGCGATGCGAGGGCTGGCGGTGGTCAGCACAGGGCTGCCGCTCGCTGCACTCGATGCGCTATTGATGCGCAGGCGTTGAGCGCATGGCAAACATGGAACGTTCGAGTCAGCTGTGCTGAGCACGGCGCCATCAGTGTCAGGTGAGCCGGCCGCCGCACCGGCGCTGGCCCTCATCGGGCCCACCGCCAGCGGCAAGACCGCGCTGGCGCTGCAACTGGCCGAGGCGCTCGGCGGTGAGATCGTTAGCATCGACTCGGCGGCCGTCTACCGCGGCCTGGACATCGGCAGCGCCAAACCGACGCCGGAGGAGCGCAGACGCGTGCCGCACCATCTGGTCGACATCGCCGATCCGCACGAGCCCTACTCGGCCGGCCGCTTCGTGCGCGACGCGCAGGCCGCCGTCGCCGACATCCGTGCGCGCGGCGGCGTGCCCATCCTCGCCGGCGGCACCATGCTCTACGTGCGCGCGCTGCTGCTCGGCTTGGCCGAGTTGCCGCAGGCTGACCCGGCCCTGCGCGCTGCCCTCGATGCGCGCATCGAGCGGGAGGGCCTGGCTGCCGCCCATGCCGAACTGGCCCGGCGTGACCCGCTCTCCGGCGCGCGCATCCAGCCAGCCGACCGCCAGCGCATCCAGCGCGCACTGGAGCTGCTCGAACTCACCGGCAAGCCACTGGACGTGCTGTTCCGCGAACATGCCCGCCCGCCGGCGTTGCAGGCGCGCGTGCTGGCGCTGCTGCCGGGCGACCGCGCCGCGCACCACGCCGCCATCGACGCGCGTTTCGCGGCCATGCTCCGCGCCGGTCTGGTGGACGAGCTGCGCGGCCTGCGCGCGCGCTTTGCCCTGCATGCCGACCTGCCGGCCATGCGCAGCGTCGGTTACCGGCAGGCGTGGGCGTATCTGCAGGGCGAAATGGACGAAGCGGGCCTGCTCGAGGCCGGTCAGGCCGCCAGTCGGCAATTGGCCAAGCGCCAGATGACCTGGTTGCGGCAGTTGCCGGCCGAGTTGGCGCTGGACCCGCAGCGCGCGGGCTGGCAAGAGGCGGCCATGCGCTGGGCGCGAAGCGCGGTGTCCGCGATCCAAGCCAGCGGGGACAGCGTGGCTCCCTGAGAGCGCTGGCTGCGGAAGCTGTCTCCGCCGACACCCCCGGCCCCGGCCGCGCTAGTGCCAGCGCGCCTCGCGGTACGCCTCGACCTCGACATGCGGCGGCCGGTCCGGCCCGAGCAGCACAAAACCCTCCCGACGGTTGTCGCCGGTCTCGGTGAACTCGAAGCGAAAACGCCGCGCCAGCGCCAGCCAGCCGGACTGGGTACGGACGAGCCGGGTGGCCATCAGCGCGACGGTGTCATCCAGCAGCTGCAGGCCGAGCCGCGCGGTCTGCTGCTGCGCCACGGTAAGCGCGAGATCACGCGCGCGCAGCGTGTCGAGCCAGAACAGGAAGCCGCCGAGCAGCGCCAGTACCGCAAGCCAAGCCACGATGCTGAACCCCGATGCGGCGTCAGGAGACGGCCGGATCCGGCTTGGGCATGCGCCGCAGCAGAGCCGGCACCTCGGCCTGACCGCGCCGGCGATTGGGCGGCGGCGGCAGGGTGCGGCGCTGTTCTACGCTCTGGAACGCGCTCGCCGGCAGCGCCATGGGATCGACTTCGGTGGCCGGGTCACGCAGGTTCGGCACCGGCAGGTCGCGCGCAACCCGTTCGCCCGCAGCCCGCCGCGGGCCGCGCTCGTCCGCGCGTTCCCGCCCGCCGCCCCTGGCAGCCACCGAGGAGCCGTCGGCCAGCCGCGGCGCCTCCATGCGCGTGATGGGCTTCTTCAGCAGCGCCTCGATGTCGGCCAGATTGCGCGACTCCTCCGGGCTGACAAAGGACACCGCCTCGCCCGGGCAGCCGGCGCGGCCGGTGCGGCCGATGCGGTGCACGTAGTCCTCGGCGGCGCCGGGCAGATCGAAGTTGATGACCATCGGCAGCTGTTCGATGTCGATGCCGCGCGCGGCCACATCGGTGGCAACCAGCACGCTGAGCTCGCTGGCCTTGAACGCCTCGAGCGCCTTGATGCGCTCGCTCTGCGTCTTGTCGGAGTGGATGGTGGCCGCCTGCACGCCTTCGCGCACCAGGTACTGGGTGAGCCGGTTGGCGCCGATCTTGGTGCCGCAGAAGATCAGGATCTGCGGCAGTTGCCGTTCGCGAATAAGCGCGAGCAGCGCGCCGCGCTTGCGCTCGGCATCGATCTCGACCACCTGCTGGTTAACCAGGTCGGCCGGCGAGTTGCGCCGGGCCACCTCGACCGTGACCGGGTCGGTGAGCAGCGAATCGGCCAGCTTGCGGATCTCCGCCGAGAACGTCGCCGAGAAGAACAGCGTTTGCCGTTGCGCTGGCACCTTGGCCACGATCGCCCGGATGTCGTCGATGAAGCCCATGTCGAGCATGCGGTCGGCCTCGTCGAGCACCAGATGCTGCACCGTGCCGAGATTCACCAGTTTGCTCTTGAGGTGGTCGAGCAGACGGCCGGGGGTGGCGACGAGGATCTCGACGCCCTTTCGCAGTGCCTGCACCTGCGGGTCCATCGGCACGCCGCCATAGATGGCGAGGATGCGGAAGGGCGTGTTGCGGCAAAAATTGCGCACGCTCTCCTCGACCTGCAGCGCGAGCTCGCGCGTCGGCGTGAGGATCAGCGCGCGCACCGGATGCCGCGCTGGCGAGGCGCTGGTGTTGGCGTGCGGCAGCATGCGCTGCAGAATGGGCAGCGAGAACGCGGCGGTCTTACCGGTGCCGGTCTGCGCGATGCCGACGATGTCGCGGCCCTGCATGGCGGCTGGCACCGCTTTGACCTGGATCGGCGTGGGGCTGGTGTAGCCGAGTTCATCCAGCGCCCGCTGGATCTGCGGGTCGAGGCCCAGCGCGTCAAAACGCGCGTCTGCGATGTCTGGTTCACTCATCAAGCGTGGACTATAGCACCCGGACCGGGTGGTCGCGGATTGTCTGCCAGCGTGTCGGCCGGCGCCGCGCCGGCGCACACGCGCCGTCATGGCAGCGCCTGCTCTGCGATAGAATGCGCTCTGATACGCGGCGCCCAACAATGACCAAATACGTGTTCGTCACCGGTGGTGTGGTGTCCTCGCTCGGCAAGGGCATCGCTGCCGCCTCTCTCGGCGCCATCCTCGAATCGCGCAGCATCCGCGTCACCCTGATCAAGCTCGACCCGTATATCAATGTCGATCCGGGCACCATGAGCCCGTTCCAGCACGGCGAGGTGTTTGTCACCGACGACGGTGCCGAGACCGACCTTGACCTCGGTCACTACGAGCGTTTCACCAGCGCGCGCATGAGCCGGCGCAATAACTTCACCACCGGGCAGATCTACGAGTCGGTGATCAAGAAGGAGCGCCGTGGTGAGTATCTGGGCCGCACCGTGCAGGTGATCCCGCACATCACCGACGAGATCAAGCTGCACATCAAGCAGGGCGCTGCCGGTGCCGATGTCGCCATCGTCGAGGTCGGCGGCACGGTTGGCGACATCGAATCGCTGCCATTCCTTGAGGCTATCCGCCAGATGGGCTTCGAGGAAGGCCGCAACAACACGTGCTTTATCCATCTGACGCTGCTGCCTTATATCCCCACCGCCGGCGAGCTCAAGACCAAGCCGACCCAGCACTCGGTCAAGGAACTGCGCGAGATCGGCATCCAGCCCGACGTGTTGCTGTGCCGCGCCGACCGGCCGGTGCCCGACGAGGAGCGCGGCAAGATCGCGCTGTTCACCAACGTTGCGCGCGAGGCGGTGATCTCGGTGGTCGACGCCGACAGCATCTACAGCATCCCGGCCATGCTGCACGACCAGATGCTCGACGAGATCGTCTGCCACAAGCTCGACATCCTTGCCCGCGCAGCCGACCTCTCGGTGTGGAAGGGTCTGGTCGACGCGCTGCAGCACCCCGAGCAGGTGGTCGATGTCGCCTTCGTCGGCAAGTACGTCGACCTCACCGAGAGCTACAAGTCGCTGATCGAGGCGCTGAACCACGCCGGCATGCATACTCGTTCCAGGGTGCAGATCCACTACATCGATTCTGAAGAGATCGAACGCGAGGGCACCGGCGTGCTCGAAGCCATGGACGCCATCCTGGTGCCTGGCGGCTTTGGCAAGCGCGGTACCGAAGGCAAGATCGCGGCCATCCGTTTCGCCCGCGAGAATGGCGTGCCCTATCTGGGCATCTGTCTGGGCATGCAGCTGGCAGTAGTCGAGTTTGCCCGCGATGTGGCCGGGATGGCCGGTGCCCACAGCACCGAATTCGACCCGCAGACGCCGTATCCGGTGATCGGCCTCATCAATGAATGGCTTGACCGCGAGGGCAGGGTGGAGCGCCGCAATGAATCGTCCGACCTCGGCGGCACCATGCGCCTGGGCGGCCAGGTCTGCCACCTCATCGACAAGACGTTGGCACGCAGCATCTACGGCAGTGCGCAAGTGAGCGAGCGGCACCGCCACCGTTACGAGGTCAACAACACCCTGCTGGCACAACTCGAGGCCAAGGGCTTGCGCGTCTCCGGTCGCGCGCCCGGCACCGACCTCTGCGAGATGGTCGAGCTGCCGGGTCACCCGTGGTTCGTCGCCTGCCAATTCCACCCCGAGTTCACCAGCAACCCGCGCACCGGCCATCCGCTGTTCATCGCCTACGTGCGGGCCGCGCTGGCGCGTCGCAACGAGGCCGGCAAGGGCCGGCTCGCAGCGTGAGCCTGCCTGCCGGTGCCGCCAACGAGGCCAAGGTGGCTGGTCAAAATCGACCATAAGATCATTAATAATCAAAAACCTGAGTGAGAGTATTGAGATGAGTTCGATTGTTGACGTGATCGCCCGCGAAGTGTTGGACTCCCGCGGTTTCCCCACTGTCGAGGCCGACGTGCTGCTCGAATCCGGCGAGATGGGCCGCGCCGCAGTGCCGTCTGGCGCCTCCACCGGCACCAAGGAAGCACTCGAACTGCGCGATGGCGACAAGGCGCGTTACGGTGGCAAGGGCGTGCTCAAGGCGGTCGAGGCGGTCAACACCGAGGTCTGCGAGGCGATCATCGGCCTCGATGCTTCCGAGCAGGCCTTTATCGACCGCACCCTGATCGAACTCGACGGCACCGACAACAAGGGCCGCCTTGGTGCCAACGCGCTGCTGGCGGTCTCGATGGCGGTGGCCAAGGCCGCCGCCGCTGAGGCCGGCCTGCCACTCTACCGCTATCTCGGCGGCATGGGCGGCATCACCCTGCCGGTGCCGCTGATGAACGTGATCAATGGCGGCGCCCACGCCGACAACAGCCTCGACCTGCAGGAATTCATGATCGTGCCGCTTGGCGCACCGACCTTCCGCGACGCCCTGCGCTATGGCTCCGAGGTGTTCCACACGCTCAAGAAGTTGCTCAATTCCAAGGGTCTTGCCACCGCAGTTGGCGACGAGGGCGGCTTCGCGCCCAACCTGCCCGGCAACGAGGCCGCGCTGCAGTTGATCATGGAGGCGATCGCCGCTGCCGGCTACGAGCCAGGCGTCGACATCGCCATCGGCCTCGATTGCGCCGCCTCGGAGTTCTACACCGACGGCCGCTACCACCTTGAGTCGGAGGGGCGCTCGCTGTCCTCGGCCGAGTTCGTCGATTATTTGGCCGATTGGTGCGCGCGCTACCCCATCGTGACCATCGAAGATGCGATGAGCGAGCACGACTGGAACGGCTGGAGCCTGCTCACCCAGCGCCTCGGCGCCAAGGTGCAACTGGTTGGCGACGACGTGTTCGTGACCAACCCGGCGATCCTCGCCGAAGGCATCGACAAGGGCATCGCCAACAGCATCCTGATCAAGGTCAACCAGATCGGCACCCTGAGCGAGACCTTTGCCGCCATCGACATGGCGCGCCGCAACGGCTACACCGCAGTGGTTTCGCACCGTTCCGGCGAAACCGAGGACACCACCATCGCCGACATCGCCGTCGCCACCAACGCGGGTCAGATCAAGACCGGCTCGCTCTCGCGCTCCGACCGCCTGGCCAAGTACAACCAGTTGCTGCGCATCGAGGAAGACCTTGGCGACGTGGCGTTCTACCCTGGCCGCTCGGCTTTCCGCCAGCGCGGGTAGCGCTCGGCACGGCACACACCGGTGCGGCTCGCCACCGTCGTCCTGCTGGCGATGTTCGCGGTGCTGCAGTACACGCTTTGGCTAGGCAAGGGTGGCTGGCTGCGCATCGGGTCGCTTGAGCGCGACATCGAGGCGCAGGTCGCCCGGCAGATGCAGTTGCGCGAGTCCAACGCCGTCGGCCGCGCCGATGTCGAGGACCTGCGCTCCGGACTCGATGCGGTAGAGGAGCGCGCGCGGCGGGAGATCGGCATGGTCCGCAAGGATGAGACCTTCTTCCAGTATCCACAGGCGGAGAGTGGGACAGGCGCTGCCGGCGCGCCGGACGCGGCGGCGGCCCGAAAATGACAGGGGAGGTGGCGATGGCAAGGCGAAACGGGTACTTCGGCAAAGGCGCGTCATGCCTCGCGGCGTCGGCGCTGCTTTGGGCCGGCGCGGCGCAGGCGGTGATGTGGTTTCCGGTCGTTAACGATGATCTGGCTATCATCTCGCTCAATCAGGAGTCGCTGGTGTCCAAGGGTCGCCGCGTGTCGGCCGAGTTCCAGTACGTCTTCAAGCGCACCGAGACCTTGCCGTATGCCGATGACGAGCGCGCCGACACCTTCAAGCGCATGAAGACCTGGCTCGAATTCGACTGCGGGGACGGGACCACGCGTGTCCTTGAGCGCACCCTCATCGGCGAGCGCGGCGACACCGTGGCCGACGGCGTCCCAGCCTCGCTGCGTGACAAGCGCACCTTGCCAGCGGCCGACAGCCGCGAGGCCACCTTGCGCAAGGTCGCCTGCGGCGGGCTTTACGGCGGCGACTGAGTGAGCGTCGCCGCCGAGGCGAGCGACAGCCCCGGGGCCGGCGAGAGTCCCGAGGCACCGGGTTGCGTGCCACCCGAATCCGCCGGCGGCGGGGTGCCCGGCGCAGCGCGCGAGGTCGTCCTCGACTTCGACCCCTTCGCCGAGCCCGACGAGGACGGCCTGCAGTCGATCACCGAGGGCTTTGGCGACTACGCCGCCTGGCGCCGCGCGCGCGGGCTCGAACTGATGGACGCGCAACTGCACGCCGAACGGCTGGCGCGCTGGCGGCAGCGGCCGCGCTTCCTGCTGTTCATGGTCACGGCCGCCGCCGAGCTGCCGTTGCTGGCGCGCTCGCTCGACAAGCTGCAGCGCCAGCTCTATCAGGACTGGTGCCTGATGGTGGTGTCCGACCAGCCTTCGCCGTCGCCGCTGTTCGGGTCCGACCCGGCGCTGCAGTGGTGCCAGGTCGGCGACCTCGATGACCACGACGCCGTGAGCGAGGCGCTCAACACCGTCGCCGCCCGCGCCGGTTTCGACTGGGTGGCGCTGCTGCCAGCCGGCGCCAGCCTCGATGAGAACGCGCTGCTCTCGATCGGCGACCACATCGACCGCCGGCCAGGGTGCGTCGCCTTCTACACCGACGACGACGAGGTCGACGGCGAGGGGCGGCACAGTCGCCCGCGCCTGAAACCGGACTTCGACATCGACCACCTGCGCGGCCACGACTACGTGACGCCGGCCCTCTGGCTCAAGGCCGAGGCCATTGTGGCGCTGGGTGGGCTGGCGCCGCTGGGCCCGGCGAGTGGCTTCGAGTTTCTGCTGCGGCTGTGGGAGACGGTGGGCGACGGGGGCATCGGCCACATCGCCCACCCGCTGCTGCACCTGCCGGCCGGCACGGCCGACGCCCGGTCACGGCCGGCGCTGGCGCAAGACTCGACCCTGCACGACGCCGCGGTGATCGCGCATCTCGAGCGGCTCGGCCTGCCGGCAGCTGTCGAGCCCGGTCTGGTCGAGGGCGCTCGTCGCGTGGTCTGGAACTGGCCGGACGCGCCGCGCGTGACCATCGTCATTCCCACGCGCGACAAGCTCGAGTTCCTCGAGCCGTGTGTCGAGAGCATTTTCGAACGCACGCTCTACCGCAATTTCGACCTGCTGCTGGTCAACCACGACAGCCGCGACCTTGACACGCTGGCCTGGTTCGAGCGCATCACCACAGCCCGTCCGGGCCGCGTGCGGCGCATCGACTTCGGCGGCGAGTTCAACTTTGCCGCGATCAACAACCTGGCCGCCGAGCACTCGGACAGCGAATTTCTCTGTCTGCTCAACAACGACACCGAGGTGATCCAGGGCGAATGGCTGTCGCGGCTGGTCGAGCTCGGACAACGCCCGGACGTCGGCGCGGTGGGCGCGCGGCTGGTTTACCCGGAATCCGGGGAGATCCAGCACGCCGGCTTCGCGCTCGGGCTCGAGCCGGGGGGTGTGGCGGCGTCGCCGGGTGCCGAAAGCATGGGCGTCCGCGATGCCGGGGCGCTGGCGCGGATGCAGGTGACGCGCGCCTGCTCGGCGGTATCGGCCGCCTGCATGCTGGTGCGTCGCACCGATTACCTTGCCGTGGGCGGTATGGACGCCGAGGCGCTGCCCTTGAGCCATGCCGATGTCGACCTCTGTTTGCGTTTGCGACAGGCGGGCCGGCGCGTGCTGTGGACGCCGTTCGCCACGCTGGTGCACCACGGCGGGGCCTCGCTGAGCCCGCGCCAATTGACGCCGCTGGCGCGCGGCCGCCTGCTCGAGCAGTGGCAGGCAGAGCGCGACGTGATGCTCCGCCGCTGGCTGCCGCAGATCGCAGCGGACCCCTTCCACAACCGCAATCTCAGCCTGGTCGAGCCTGACCTGCGATTGGAGGCGGTGTTTCGCCCGCCATGGGACACCACCTTCCGCGACCGCCGCCGCGTGCTCGGCATCCCGCTCAGCGGCGGCAGCGGCACCTACCGCGTGCGCGAACCCTTCGATGCCCTGGCCGACACCGGGCAGGTGCACGTCATGTACCCGATCGCGGCGGCGGCACAGATGCGTTTGCCGACCATGGTGGAGGTGGCCCGCCTCGCGCCGGACAGCTTTCTGGTGCATGCCCTGCTCAACGACACCTGCCTTGAGCTGCTCGAACACAACCGCCGCATCAACCCAGGCATCCTGCAGGTCTTTGGCCTCGACGACCTGCTGACACAGATCCCGCAGAAAAGCAGCGTGTGGCGACATTTCACCATGCACTTTCGCGACGCCCGGCCGCGCTTGCGCGCCGCGCTGCGGCACTGCGACCGGTTGATTGTCTCCACCGACCCGCTGGCCGAACTCTGCCGCGAGATGATCGACGATATCGTGGTGGTGCCCAACCGCCTGTCGAAGGTCTGGCAGGGCCATGCCTCGCGCCGCAACACGGGCGCCAAGCCGCGCGTCGGCTGGGTCGGCGCCCTGCAGCACCAGGGCGATCTGGAACTCATCGAACCAGTGGTGGAGGCGCTCGCCGGCGAGGTCGACTTTGTGTTCATGGGCATGGCCACGGCACGCATCCGACCCCATCTGGCTTCTTTCCACGCGCCGGTGTCGTGGGCCGAATACCCGGCCAAGGTCGCCGCGCTCGATCTCGACATCGCGCTCGCGCCGCTCGAGCCGGTGCCTTTCAACGCGGCCAAGAGCAACCTGCGCCTGCTCGAATACGGCATCTTTGGCTGGCCAGTGGTGGCTAGCGACGTCTATCCCTACCGCCACGACGATGCACCGGTGACCCGCGTGCCCGACGATCCGGAGGCGTGGATCGCCGCCATCCGCGTGCTGGCGGCCGACCCGGCGCGGCGCGCGGCCGAAGGCGACGCCCTGCAGGCTTGGGTGAGGCGCGGCTATCTGCTCAAGGACCACCTCGACGACTGGGCGCGCGCGCTGCTGCGCTAGACCGCCCGCGGCCGGCCGCGCCAAGGTCGGTGGCGAGCATCTGGCTCATGGCGGGCATGGCCCCGGCGCCGACACAGGCTATCATTCCGCGCGCCCGGGTTCCGTGAGCCTCCGTTCCGCGCGCGCTGGCGCGCCGAGTCGGCGGCCAACCCCAGCGCAGGCCCCGTCCTCTCGCAGCATGCACCGCACACCATGAAAAGCAGCCAGATCCGCCAGCAGTTTCTCGACTTCTTTGCCGGAAAGGGCCACACCGTGGTGGCCTCGAGCCCGCTGGTGCCGCACGGCGACCCCACACTGCTGTTCACCAACGCCGGCATGAACCAGTTCAAGGACGTGTTCCTCGGCTTCGACAAGCGGGCCTACACGCGCGCCACCAGCAGCCAGAAGTGCGTGCGCGCCGGCGGCAAGCACAACGACCTCGAGAACGTCGGCTACACCGCGCGTCACCACACCTTCTTCGAGATGCTGGGCAACTTCAGCTTCGGCGACTACTTCAAGCGCGACGCCATCGCTTATGCCTGGGAACTGCTCACCGGCGTGTTCAAGCTGCCCGCCGACCGCCTCCTGGTCACCGTCTACGCCGAGGATGACGAGGCCTACGGTATCTGGAAGGACACCATCGGCGTGCCGGCCGACCGCATCATCCGCATCGGCGACAACAAGGGCGCACGTTACGCCTCCGACAATTTCTGGATGATGGGCGACACCGGCCCCTGCGGGCCGTGCACCGAGATCTTCTACGACCACGGGCCGCACATCCCTGGCGGGCCGCCGGGCAGCGCCGACGAGGATGGCGACCGCTACATCGAGATCTGGAACAACGTCTTCATGCAGTACAACCGCGACGAGGCGGGCGTGCTGCACCCGCTGCCGCGGCCGAGCGTCGACACCGGCATGGGGCTGGAGCGCATCGCCGCGGTGCTGCAGGGTGTCCACTCCAACTACGAGATCGACCTGTTCCGGCAGCTCATCGCCGCCGCCGCGCGCGCGACCGGCGCCACCGACCACGACTCGCCCTCGCTGCGCGTCATCGCCGACCACATCCGCGCCTGCGCCTTTTTGGTGAGCGATGGCGTCATCCCCGGCAACGAGGGCCGCGGCTATGTGCTGCGGCGCATCGTGCGGCGGGCGATTCGGCATGGCTACAAGCTCGGTGCCCGCGCGGCGTTCTTCTACACGCTGGTGCCGGACCTGGTCGCGGAGATGGGCGAGGCCTACCCCGACCTCGCCGCCAATGCCGCACGGGTGAGCGACGTGCTGCGGCAGGAAGAGGAGCGCTTCTTTGCCACCCTCTTCAACGGCATGGACATGCTGGAAGCAGCCATTGCGCGGGGCGACATCGACGGCGAGACCGCCTTCAAGCTGCACGACACCTATGGCTTCCCGCTAGATCTGACCGCTGATGTGTGCCGCGAGCGCGGCGTCGGCGTCGATGAGGCCGGTTTTGCCGCTGCCATGGCGCGGCAGAAAGCGCAAGCACGCGCCGCCGGCAAGTTCAAGATGGCCGCCAACCTCGAATACAACGGACCGCGGACCACCTTCCACGGCTACGAGCGGCTCGATGCCGACGCCCGCGTCGTCGCGCTGTATCGGGAGGGGGCGGCGGTCGAGGCCCTGCACGAGGGCGAGACCGGCGTGGTGGTGCTGGACGAGACACCGTTCTATGCCGAGTCGGGCGGGCAGGTCGGTGACCGCGGCCTGCTGCGCGGCCCGGACGGGCTGTTCGAGGTGGAAGACACGCAGAAGGTGCAGGCGGCAGTGTTCGGCCACCATGGCGTGGTGGCGACCGGCGCCATTCGTCTCGGTGACACCGTCAAGGCGCGCGTCGATGCCGCCAGCCGGACCGCGACCATGCGCAACCACAGCGCTACCCACCTCATGCACAGGGCGCTGCGCGAGGTCCTTGGGGACCATGTGCAACAAAAAGGCTCGCTGGTCGATGCCGACAAGACGCGCTTCGACTTCTCGCACACGCAACCGGTGTCGCGCGAGGAGATCGCCGAGATCGAGCGCCGGGTGAATGCCGAGATCCTTGCCAACGCCGCGACGGCTGCGCGGGTGATGTCGATCGACGAGGCGCAGAAGACCGGCGCGATGATGCTGTTCGGCGAGAAGTACGGCGACGAGGTGCGCGTGCTCGACATCGGTTCGTCCCGCGAGCTGTGTGGTGGCACGCACGTGGCGCGCACTGGCGACATCGGCCTGTTCCGCATCTACGCCGAGTCCGGGGTAGCGGCTGGCGTGCGCCGCATCGAGGCGGCGACCGGGGAGGGCGCCTTGGGCCTGGTGGCGCGTACCGAGCGCGAACTCGCGCGCATCGCCGCCATGGTCAAGGTGGCACCGGAGCAGGCCGCGGCGCGCATCGAGCAGCTCATCGAACAGAGCCGCGCGCTGGAGAAGGAACTCGCGTCGCTCAAGGCCAAGATGGCCGCCGGCGCCGGCGACGCGCTCGCCGGTCAGGCGGTAGACGTCGCCGGTGTAAAAGTTCTCGCCGCCACGCTGGAGGGCGCCGATGCGGCAGCCCTGCGCGAGGCGGTCGACAAACTGCGTGCGACGCTAAAGAGCGCGGCGGTGGTGCTGGCCAGCGTCAGCGAGGGCAGGGTCACGCTCATCGCCGGCGTGACCCCGGACCTCACGGCCAAGGTCAAGGCTGGCGAACTGGTCAACTTTGTCGCCGGCCAGGTCGGCGGCAAGGGTGGCGGCCGCCCCGACATGGCGCAGGCCGGCGGCACCGAGCCGGCCAAACTGGCGGAGGCGCTGGCGACGGTGCCGGGCTGGGTGGGCGAGCGTCTGGGCTGATGGGCCGGTTGGCGGCTTGTTTTAAAAGCCGAAATGGAAGCCCGGTGAGTACCGGTAGAAGGGCGAGTAGCCGTAGGGGTAGCGGCTGAACGCGCGCAGTTCCATCTCGTTGCGCAGACGGCGCAGGTCCTGAACGTGCGCCTGTTCCTGCTGCGCAAGTTTGCCCTTCCAGGTGTCGCCGAGCGCGTCCAGCTGCCGCTGGTGCAGCCAGTCGAGCACCTCTGGCGGCACACCCGAGGCGAGCAGGCCCGATACGTCGGACGGCTTGATGTCCAGCACGGTACTGGTGCGGTCAAGCTCGGCGATGATCTCGGAAGGCGTACGTCCATCACGCGTCAGGCGACGCACGTCATCGAGGGTCATCGGGAACACCGTGCGGACCGGCGCCGACTGCGACTCGCCCTCGCGTGACAACACGCGGTTGCCATTGGCGGGCGTGGCGCAGGCCTGCAGACCGAGCAACCCGGTACAAACCACCAGCATGGGCAAGGTTCTCGACCAACGCTCGATTCTCATACGCCAAGCCTCCGCAGGAACACTGTCCCGAACCGCCACTATCTTTTTGGACAGAGTCGCGAAGGGTCGGTTCGCCGTGGCGCGAGGCAGGTATCGCCGGCGGGGCGTCGTTCACCACGCGCTGGTCGGCGGTGTTGCATCTTCGGGTCACCAAGCCGGCGTGCTCCATGCGCTCGAGCAGCGCCGTCAATGTGCCCGAATCGAGCCGCAGCCGCCAGCATCATGCGGCCATGGCTTGGCCACCCTTGTTGAAGCTGAACACCCCCGCTCTGGCATCGACGTTGATGACGTCCCGCGCGACGAAGGCGCCCTCGAGGATGCGCTTGGCCAGCGGGTTCTCGATCTGACTCTGGATCGCACGCTTGAGCGGCCGCGCGCCGAACACCGGGTCGAAGCCGGCCTTGGCCAGCTCGGCCAGCGCGGCATCGGACACCAACAGGCCCATGTCGAGCGCTTCGAGCCGCTTGCGCAGTCGCGCCAGCTGGATGTCGGCGATCCTGGCGATGTTCTTTTCATCCAGCGCGTGGAACACCACCACCTCGTCGATGCGGTTGATGAACTCGGGGCGGAAGTGCGTCTTGACCTCGGCCATCACCGCCAGCTTGACCACCTGATACTCGTCGCCGACCATCGCCTGGATCTGCTGGCTGCCGAGGTTGCTGGTCATCACCACCACGGTGTTGCGGAAGTCCACGGTTCGGCCCTGGCCATCGGTGAGGCGGCCGTCGTCGAGCACCTGTAGCAGCACATTGAACACGTCCGGGTGCGCCTTCTCGACCTCGTCGAGCAGGATCACGCTGTAAGGGCGGCGGCGCACCGCCTCGGTCAGCGTACCGCCCTCCTCATACCCGACATAGCCCGGCGGCGCGCCGATGAGTCGCGAAACGCTGTGCTTCTCCATGAACTCGCTCATGTCGATGCGCACCAGTTGCTCCTCGCTGTCGAACAGGAACTCGGCCAGCGCCTTGGAGAGTTCGGTCTTGCCAACACCGGTGGGGCCGAGGAACAAAAAGCTCCCATAGGGCCGGTTGGGGTCGGCCAACCCTGAGCGCGAGCGGCGTATCGCGTCCGACACCAGACGCACTGCCTCGCTCTGGCCAACCACGCGCTGGTGGATGCGTTCTTCCATCTTGAGCAGCTTGTCGCGCTCGCCCTGCATCATCTTGCTCACGGGGATGCCTGTCGCCCGGCTGACCACCTCGGCGATCTCCTCGGCACCGACCTGTGTGCGCAACAGGCGCGGTTTGGCGCCGGGTTGCGCGGCGACGCTCTCGGCGGCCTTGAGCGAGGCCTCCAGTTTGGGCAACTCGCCATACTGCAACTCGGACAGCTTTTGCCAGTCGCCGCGGCGCTTCAGATCTTCCATCTGCACCCGCAGCGCCTCGATCTGCTCCTTGATGTGCTGGCTGCCCTGCACCGCGGCCTTCTCCGCCTTCCACACCTCCTCGAGGTCGGCGTAGTCCTTCTCGAGACGGCCGATCTCTTCTTCGATGAGCGCGAGGCGCTTGACCGAGGCCTCGTCCTTCTCGCGGCGCACCGCCTCGCGCTCGATCTTGAGCTGGATGAGGCGACGGTCTAGCTTGTCCATGCTCTCCGGCTTGGAGTCGATCTCCATGCGGATGCGGCTGGCGGCCTCGTCGATCAGGTCGATGGCCTTGTCCGGCAGAAAGCGGTCGGTGATATACCTGTGACTGAGTTCGGCTGCGGCGACGATGGCCGGGTCGGTGATGTCGACGCCGTGGTGCAACTCGTACTTCTCCTGCAGGCCGCGCAGGATGGCCACCGTGCTCTCCACCGAGGGCTCGTCGACCAGCACCTTCTGGAAGCGCCGCTCGAGCGCCGCGTCCTTCTCGATGTACTTGCGGTACTCGTCGAGTGTTGTTGCCCCCACGCAGTGCAACTCACCCCGGGCAAGCGCCGGCTTGAGCATGTTGCCGGCGTCCATGGCGCCTTCGGCCTTGCCGGCGCCGACCATGGTGTGCAGCTCGTCGATGAAGACGATGGTCCTGCCTTCGTCCTTGGCGATGTCCTTGAGCACCGCCTTGAGCCGCTCCTCGAATTCGCCGCGGTACTTGGCGCCGGCCAGAAGCGCCGCCATGTCGAGCACCAGCACGCGCTTGTCCTTGAGCGACTCGGGGATCTCGCCATTGACAATGCGTTGCGCCAGACCCTCGACGATGGCGGTCTTGCCGACGCCGGGCTCGCCGATCAGCACTGGGTTGTTCTTGCTGCGCCGTTGCAGGATCTGGATGACGCGGCGGATCTCGTCGTCGCGGCCGATCACCGGGTCGAGCTTGCCGTGGCGGGCGCGGTCGGTGAGGTCGAGGCAATATTTCATCAGCGCCTCGCGCTGCTGCTCGGCATCGGCGCTGCCCACCGCCTCGCTGCCGCGCACGGCGGTGATGGCGGCCTCCAATGCGGCCTTGGTCAGGCCGGCTTCCTTGAGCAGGCGGCCGGTGTCGCCCTTGTCGGCGGCCATCGCCAGCAACACCAGTTCTGAGGCGATGAAGGCGTCGCCGCGCTTTTGCGCTTCCTTGTCGGCGACATTGAGGACCGCGGTGAGCTCGCGCGAGACCTGGATCTGGCCGCCAGCGCCCTCGACCTTCGGATAGCGCTGCTGCGCGGCCTCCAGTGCGCGGCGCAGCGCCGCGACATTGCCGCCGGCACGGGCGATCAGGCCGCCGGTGCCGCCTTCGGCTTCGTCGAGCAGGGCGGCGAGCAGATGGGCGGGTTCGATATAGGGATTGTCGGCGCCGAGCGCGCGGCTCTGCGCTTCTGCCAGCGCCTGTTGCAGGCGCGTGGTGAGCTTGTCGTAACGCATGATGGCTGGCCTCGTGAACGAGCGGATACCATCAATCTTGGGGTGCGCCGCCGGATATCAAGCTGCGGTGCGTCAGGGGCCGGTGGCATACGCGCCAGCGCCGGTCGATCCGGCTGTTTCGATCAGCGCTTGGCCAGCTCAGTGGTGCCCGACGTGCGTCCCGGCCGGCAGCGAGTAGACGGTGCCGCAGTAGGGGCACTTGGCCTCGCCGCCCGGCGCGATCGGCAGGAACACGCGCGGGTGCGTGTTCCACAGCTTCTGCGAAGGCAGCGGGCAGTGCAGCGGCAGGTCATCGGCTGCAAGGGTGACGTGGGTCTGGTCGAGTTCGGACGGTTTGCTCATCTTGGCTCCTGGGGCGACGGTTCGCTTGGCCGCGCTTCGCGACGGCGCGCGATCACGACCAGATGTACCACATTCATGCTTCGGCGCACCGGATTCGAGCGTCGCCGCACCGGCGCGCTCGCGTGCGCTGACTCAGACCGGCGTCAACCAATGGCCATGGGCGTGGCTGCGGCCGCGCACCACGTCGAAGAACAGCGCCTGCAGGCGAGTCGTCACCGCGCCTCGGCGGCCGCCGCCGATCTGCCGGTTGTCGAGTTCGCGGATCGGCGTGACCTCGGCGGCGGTGCCGGTAAAGAACGCTTCCTCGGCGCAATACACCTCGTCGCGCGTGATGCGCTTCTCGACCACCTCGATGCCAAGCTCGCCGGCCAGCGTGATCAGCGTCTCGCGTGTGATGCCCTCGAGGCAGCTGGTCAGGTCGGGCGTGTAGATGCGGCCCTTCTTGACGATGAACAGGTTCTCGCCGGCGCCCTCCGCCACATAGCCGTCGACGTCGAGCAGCAGCGCCTCGTCATAGCCCTCGTTCACCACTTCCTGATGGGCGAGGATGCTGTTGGTGTAGGTCGACACCGACTTGGCGCGGCACATGTTCACATTCACATGGTGGCGGGTGTAGCTGCTGGTCTTGACGCGGATGCCTTTCTCCAGCGCCTCGGCGCCCAGATAAGTGCCCCACGACCACGCCGCGACGATGAGGTGGGTGGAGAGCGTGTTTGCAGCGATGCCCATGCCCTCCGAGCCGTAGAACACCAGCGGGCGGATGTAGCCGGCCTCGAGACCGTTGGCTTTCACCGTCTCCCGGCAGGCTTCCATCACGGTCTGGCGGTCCCAAGGCATCTTCATCTGGAAGATGTGCGCCGAGTTGAACAGGCGCTCGATGTGCTCTTCGAGCCGGAAGATCGCCGTTGTGCCGGCGTCGGTGCGGTAGGCGCGGATGCCCTCGAAGCAGCCCATGCCGTAATGCAGCGTGTGGGTAAGGACGTGGGTGGTGGCGTCGCGCCAGGGAACGAGTTTGCCGTCGTACCAGATGTGGCCGTCGCGGTCGGACATCGACATGATGGGGGAGCCTGCGTGCGCGTTTGACAAGCGCGGCATTCTAGCAGGCGCCGTCCGGCGGGCGCGGCCGGCACCGCCGAAGCGGCTGCGCCATCGCCCCTCAAGCCGGCGGCGGCCGACCGTGCAGGGCCGGCACCTCGACCGGCAGCGGACCCATCACCCCATCCCACAGGCGCGTGACGGCGTCGCGGTGCCCGTCCCACCCGGCCGCCGGCACGGCCGACGAGCCCTGCGCATTGAGACGCAACAGGTGTTGCGTCTGCCGGAAGTGCCGGTAAGCGTCCTGGCAGCGCGCCGCCAGATCGGCATCGGCGAGGCCTAGTGCTGCGGCGCGGCCGAGCAGCGCCAGGGTCCCCACATTGTCGAGCAACTCGGGGTGTCGATGGGCGTGGGCCAGGATCCAGTACTGCACCACGAACTCGGTATCGATGATGCCGCCGCGATCCTGCTTGAGGTTGAACACGCCCGCCTTGGCGCGATGCGCATCCAGCATGCGGCGGCGCATATCGACGATGTCGCGGCGGGTCGCGTCCGCCTCGCGCGGGGCGGCCAGCACGGCGCGCCGCACCGCCTCGACGCGCTGGGCGATGTCCGCATCGCCCGCCGCTGCGCGAGCGCGCGTCAAGGCCTGCAGTTCCCAGGTCCAGGCGGAGGTCTCGAGGTAGCGCTGCCAGTGCGCCACGCTGCACACCAGCAGGCCGGCATCACCATCCGGACGCAGGCGCAGGTCGGTCTCGTAGAGCACGCCGGCGCCGGTGAGGCTGTTGAGCCAGCTGTTGCAGCGCTGCACCAGCCGCGAGTAGACCTCGCCGGCGTCGGGGTGGTCGTCGTCGTGCACCCATACGAGGTCAAGGTCGGAGGCGAACGACAGCTCCTTGCCGCCGAGCTTGCCGTAGCCGATCACGCAGACCTGCGGCCGCTCGCGGTGGCGGCCGCGCAGGCCGACCCAGACCCGCTCGAGCACCGCCTGCAGCACGCCGTCGGCCAGCGCGGTCAGTTCGTCGGCCAGGTGTTCGAGGCTGAGCATGCCGGAGAGCCCGCGCGCCACCAGCCGGAAGGTCTGCGCATGGCGGAAGTGCCGCAGCGCGTCCATCGCCGCCTCGGTGTCGTCGCCGATGGCATCGAGTTCGTGGCCGAGCGCGGCGAACAGTGCCGGCCAGTCGGCGGGCGCAGCGAGGCTTTGCGGGTCGAGCAGCTCGTCGAGCAGCAGCGGGTGCCGGTTGAGGTACTGCGCCAGCCAGCTCGAGGCGGTCACCAGGCGGCCCACGTGGAGCAGCGCCTGCGGGTTCTCCTGCAGCAGGGCGAGGTAGCTGACGCGGCCGCCGATCGCCTCGACCAGACCCAACAGCGCCGACAAGGCACGGTCCCTGGCCGGCGAGGCCGCCGCCGCGCCCGCCAGTTGCGGCACCAGTGCGTCCAGACGCGCCTGCGCCACGGCCGACAGCGAGCGGTAACGCGCGCCGTTGCGCAGCGAGGCGACGTGCTCGCCGAGCGCCGGGTCAAAGCCGCGTCGCTCGAGTTCGGCGCCGTACGCTTCGGCCGGCGCTGCGGCTTGCCAGAGCGTGTGCAGCGGGTCGGCCGCTTCGCCGCGTTCGCGCGCCTCGAACACGTCCTCGAAGATGGCGGTGACAGCATTGCGCGTGCGCTCGGTGTCGGCCGCCAGCGCGTCCCAATTCGCATACCGCATCAG
The DNA here is from genome assembly GCA_018882975.1 of Rhodocyclaceae bacterium. Taxonomy (GTDB): domain Bacteria; phylum Pseudomonadota; class Gammaproteobacteria; order Burkholderiales; family UBA3065; genus UBA3065. The sequence continues at coordinate 26,246 of VEQZ01000002.1, forward strand.
CCCGGCGACGCGCGCGCGGCCTTCGCCAGACTCGGGCAGCATCTGCGTCTGGGCATCGTCCACGTATTGCAGGGCGTGCTCCAGGCGACGCAGGAAGTCGTAGGCCTCCAACAGGGTGCGCGCGCTGTCCTCCGGCATGCGCCCGCTGGCAGCGAGACGCCGCAGCGCCTCGCGCGTCGAGCGCACGCGCAGGTCGCATTCGCGGCCGCCGCGAATGAGCTGGAAGATCTGCGCGACGAACTCCACCTCGCGGATGCCGCCAGGGCCGAGCTTGATGTTGTCGCGCAGGTCGCGGCGCGCCACCTCGGCGCGGATCTGGCGGTGCAGGTCGCGCAGGTCATCCAGCGCGGCAAAGTCCAGATATTTACGGTAAACAAAGGGTTGGGTGATCTTGTTGAGCGCTTTTTCATCTTCCGGCGTGCCGGTGACTGCGAGCGCCTTCATCCACGCGTAGCGCTCCCAGGCGCGGCCGTGGGCCAGCAGATACTCCTCAAGCATGGCGTGGCTCAAGGCCAAGGGGCCGGCGTCGCCCCACGGGCGCAGGCGCATGTCGACGCGGAACACCATGCCGTCGCTGGTGACCTCGGCCAGCAGGCCGATCAGCGCGCGGCCCTGGCGGATGAAGAACTCCTGATTGCCGATGCTGCGTGCGCCGCCCCGGTCAGCCTCTCCATCGGTGTCGCCATCCTCGGGGTAGACAAAGATCAGGTCGATATCCGAGGAGGCATTGAGTTCGCCGCCGCCGAGTTTGCCCATGGCGACGATCTGTAAATGCTGCTCGCGGCGGTCGGCGCCGCGTGGTGTGCCGAAACGCGCCACCAGATCGGCTCGGGTCTGCCGCTCGGCCTGACGCAGGGCAAGCGTCGCCAGCGCGCTCAATGCCGTGAGCACTTCGTCGAGCGCGGCGCGGCCACTGGCGTCGCGCGTCACCAGCCGTGCCATGGTGCGCGCGCGCAGGTCACGCAGGACGCGGTCGAGCGGCGTATCGCCGGCCTGCAGCGTGACGAACTCCGCCTCCAGCAAGGCCACGTCGACCGGCGTCCGTGCTGCGGCGTCCCAATCGAAGCCGGCGAGCGCGCGCATGCCGGCCAGCCGCGCGATAAAGGGGCTGTGCGTGGCGAGGGCGGCGAGGGCAGGGGGGAGACGGTTGGCAGTGTCCATGGGCGGTTGCAGTAGAGGCGCGGGGTGGTGAAGTCGGAGGGCGTCAGATGGAGTCGCTGGGGGTGCTTGTGGCAATCGTGTTCTGTTGCTGACAGCGTCGGGGTCCGACGCGGCATCGCGGCACGCGGTCGGGACGGACCTTGCGCTTACAATAGCGCGGTCCCGTAGCGTGGTTCCGCGAACCGCCCGCTTGAGCTCCGACACCACCCCCCCCGGGCACGGCACCGCGCGCCCGCTCACCCGCCTGCAGCGCGTCCTGCGCTCGCTGCCGGTGCGGCTCGCCATCGGCACCCATCGCTGGCTATGGTGGATCGCGTCGGCTGTGCTGGTTCTGCTGCTGCTCGCGCACGCGCTGCTGCGCTTCTGGCTGGTGCCGCAGATCCCCGAACGCCGCGTCGAGATCGAGGCCGCGCTGGCCGAGGCGATCCAGCGACCAGTGCGCCTCGGCGAGATTCGCGCCGGCTGGAGTGGCCTGCAGCCGCGCATCGACATCGCGTCGCTGACCATCCTCGACCGCGCCGGCCAGCCAGCGCTGGTGCTGCCGGCCATCAACGCCTCGCTGTCCTGGCGCTCCCTGCCGGCGCGCACCGTGGTGTTCGGCCGGTTGCGCACCGGCGGCCTCGAGCTGTTCCTGCATCGCGCCCGGGACGGCACCGTCCTGCTCGGCGACATTCCGCTCAACCGCGGCGAGGACAACCGTTTCCTCGACTGGCTGCAGCAGCAGCGCGGCATTGACCTCGAACGCTCGGTTATCCACTGGGATGACGAGTCGCGCGCCGCGCCGCGCCTGACCCTGCGCGACGTCGATCTGCGCATCCGCAACCGCGGCGCCTTGCATCGCTTCGGGCTGCGTGCCACCCCGCCCGATACGCTGGCAGGCCCGTTGGACCTGCGCGGCGAGTGGCGCGGCGAGTCGGTTGCGCGTCAGGAGGGCCGCGGCCGCCTTTACGGCGAGCTCGAAAGCATCGATCTCGCCAGCCTGCTGCCGTGGATCGATCTGCCGTTTGGCGTCACCGCCGGCAGGGGCGACCTGCGCTTGTGGCTTGACCTGCATGACAGCACCGTCGCGGGTTTCACCGCCGATGCCCGTCTTGTCGATGTCAGCGCCCGCATCGAGGGTACCGACGAGGCGCTGCAGGTGCGCTCGCTCGGTGGCCGGGTGGCCTTGCTTAACCGCCCGGACCGTCACGCCCTTGAGTTGCAGCGGCTCACCCTGCAGACCACCGACGGTGTAGTGGCACCGGAGACCACTTTGCAGTGGCGGCAGGAAGGGCGCGGCGATAGCGCCCGACATACGGCGCGCATCGAACACGTTGTGCTCGGCCCGCTGTTCCAGGCGCTGTCGGTGCTGCCGCTGCCCGAGGAGACGCGTCAGCTGATCCGCGAGGCGGCACCGCGGGGTGAGTTGCGCAATGTCCGTGCGCAATGGCAAGGCGACTGGCGGAACCCGCGCAGGTACAGTCTGCGCGGCCGTTTTTCCGACCTCGGCATGGCGCCGGTGGCCGGCCTTCCCGGTTTCGACCGGCTCTCCGGCAGCATCGATGCCAGCGAGGCGGGCGGCCGCGCGCAGTTGGGCTTCGGCGCCGCGCCTCTGTCTTGGCCGGGCCACTTCCGGCGCGCCCTGCCGCTGCAGTCGGCCGAGGCGACGCTCGACTGGCGGCGCGAGAAAAGCGACTGGCGCTATGAGCTTGCCGCGGCCGGGATCGATACCGGCGAGTTGCGCGCCTCCCTGCAAGGCAGTTGGGTGCCGGCCAAACACGAGCTCCAGCTTGACGTGCACGCCAGTCACCTTGATCCCGCCGCCGTAGTGCATTACCTGCCGGAATCGGTCGGTGAGGGCACGCGTGAATGGCTTGAATTGGCCTTCCCGGCTGGCGGGCAAGCCTCCGGCACTGCGCGGCTGCGCGGCGACCCGGCGCGCTTCCCGTTCAGCGACGGGCGCGGCGGCCGCTTCGAAGCTGCCATCGACCTGCGTGTGCCAGCACTGTTGTTCAGCCCGCGCTGGCCGCGCCTGCAAACCGTCGAGGGACGGCTGCGCTTCGTCAACGCCGCTGTCGCGGCGGATGGTGCGCGCGGCAGGCTGGGCAACAGCGTGCTCGAGCAGATCCGCATGAGCATTCCCAACCTCGAGATACCCGACCCCGCGCTCGACATCTCCGGCCAGGTCGCCGCCAGCGTCCCCGACGTGCTCGATTACATCCAGAACAGCCCGGTGCGCGGACTCATCAACGGCGCCACCGACGGCATGAGCGGCAACGGCAGGGTCGGGCTCAAACTGGCGCTGCACGTGCCGCTCCACCATTCGCTCGACGCCACGCTCAAGGGCGAGGCCGCGATCGACGCCGGGCGCCTCGAACTCGGACCGGGCAGGCCGGCGCTCACTGCGCTGAGCGGACCACTGCTGTTCACCGAGCAGGGCGTGAGCAGCCCCGGCCTTGCCGCGAACTTTCTCGGCGGGCCGGCGCGCGGCGTCATCAGCAGTCAGCCGGGGGGCATCGTGCGCATCGAGGCCAGCGGCCGGGCGCGCATCGCTTCGCTGGCGCAGCAGTTTCCGCTGCGCGCCTGGGGTCTGGCCGCCGGCGAAGCGGCGTGGCGCGGCGACATCAGCCTGGGACCGGCCGGCACGCGCCTTAACGTGCAGTCCGGGCTCGAGGGGGTGGTGCTCGACCTGCCCGCGCCACTGGCCAAACCGGCCCCGCAGAACCAGCCGCTGCGCTTCGTCTGGCAGACCGGCGAGCGTGGCGACCGCTACGACCTTGACATCGGCACGCAGATCCGCGCCCGTGTGCAGACGCGTGCCGGCGTGGCCGGCGTCGGCTCGAGCGTGGACAAGGCACTGGTGGCAGTGGGCGCCGCCGCGCTGCCGGCCGACCGCGCGCGCGGCGTCGCCGTGGCCATCGACCTGCCGCAGTTCTTCGCCACCCAGTGGCTGCCGGTGTTCGACCGATTTACCGCCAGCGGTCCCGAGACCGGTGCACCGCTGCCGGTCGAGGCGCGCATCCGCACCCGCCGCTTCGAGCTCGAAGGGCAGTTCCTCGGCGAAACCGACCTCGCTGTGGAGCGCCACGCGACGGTGTGGAACTGGACTGTTCGCGGTGCCGACGCCGAGGGCGGCGGACTTTGGGACCCGACCGGCAATGGCGCGATCACCGCGCGTCTGGCGCGCCTGTCGCTGGGCGCGCCGGTCGATGGCGCCACACCCCCGCAGGACGACGAGGCCGGCAACTACCCGGCACTCGACGTCGAGGTCGGCAGCTTCCTGCGGCGCGGCCGCGACTTCGGCCAGCTGCGTCTCAAGGCTAGCCAGCAGGGGCGTGACTGGCAGATCGACGCCCTGCGACTGAGCGCACCCGAGTACCAACTCGATGCGAGCGGCGTCTGGCAGGCGTGGCGCAGCCGGCCGGCCACTGACATCAAGGTCGAACTCAGGACCACCGACACCGGCCGCTATCTCGACCGTCTCGGTTATCGCAACGTGCTCAAGGCAGCACCCGCCTCCCTCAAAGGCACACTGCGCTGGCGCGGCCCGCCCACCGACATCGATTTCCCCAGCCTGTCCGGCCAGTTCCATCTGGAGACCGGCAAAGGTCAGTTCCTCAAAGCCGAACCCGGCGCCGCGCGTCTGCTCGGCATCGTCAGCCTGCAGGCGCTGCCGCGCCGCATCACCCTCGACTTCCGCGATGTGTTCAGCGAGGGGCTGCTGTTCGACAGCATCGAGAGCGACCTCGCTTTGAACGAAGGCGTGATGCGCACCGACCAGTTCTTCATCGACGCCCCCGCGGCCAAGGTCCGCATCAAGGGTCAGGCCAATCTGGCCCGCGAGACGCAGGACCTGCAGGTCAAGGTCAGCCCGGCGATGGATGCGGCCACCATCGGCGCGCTAATCGCCAATCCGGTCGCCGGCCTCGCGGTGTTTCTCGCCCAGCAACTGCTCGACGACCCGATCGGCAAGCTCATCACCTTCAATTATTACGTGACCGGCAGTTGGGCGGACCCGCAGGTGTCGCGCCGCGGCGCGCCGGAGCTCAGCACCCGCCCGAAGACCGAGCGCGAGGGCAAGGATGGCGCGTCAACAGTGCTGCCGGGAGGCGCGCCATGAGCCCGCCCGCCGCCTGCGAGGGGCCTGTCGGGTCCCGCATCGCAGCCGTGCAGATGGTCAGCGGCGAGGATGTCGCCGCCAATCTGGAGAGCGCCGCACGGCTGGTGCGCTTCGCCGCCGAACGCGGCGCGCGTCTGGTGCTGCTGCCCGAGTACTTTGCGGTGCTGAGCAGCGACGAGAGCGCCAAGCTGCGCATCGCCGAGCAGGATGCCGCCACGGCGGGGGCCGGGGCCGGGGCCGCGCGCGAGGCGCCGATCCAGCGCTTCCTCTCAACGCTGGCGCGCGACGAGGCGGTGTGGATCGTCGCCGGCACCATCCCCTTGTCCACCGCCGACCCCGGCCGCGTGCGCAACACGTGTCTGGTCTACAACGACCGCGGCCAGCGCGTGGCGCGCTACGACAAGATCCACCTGTTCAACCTGAGCCTCGGTGCCGAGAGTTTCTGCGAATCCCGCACCATCGAGCCGGGCAGCGAGCCGCTGGCGATCGACACGCCGTTCGGGCGCGTGGCGCTGTCGGTCTGCTATGACCTGCGTTTTGCCGAGCTCTACCGCCGCCTGTTGCCCTTTGACCTGCTGTGCATGCCGGCTGCTTTCACCGCGACCACCGGCCGCGCGCACTGGGAGGTGCTGCTGCGCGCGCGCGCCATCGAGAACCAGTGCTACGTGCTGGCGGCGGGGCAGGGCGGCACGCACCCGGGCGGCCGCCGCACGCACGGCCACAGCATGGTCATCGACCCCTGGGGCGAGGTGCTGGATGTGCTGCCCGAGGGCCCCGGCGTGGTCATCGCCGACCTCGACCCGGCGCGCCTGCAGCAGGTCCGGCGCGACCTGCCGGCGCTGGCCAACCGGGTCCTGCCGTGAGCGCGGCCATGACATTGTTGCGCCGCAGCGCCCCTTGTGCCGCTACCATCGCATCTCACCTTCGCCTCGCACCTCATCTCCACGCATGAACGCCCCGATCTCGCCTGACTGCCTCGCCACCGCCTCGGCCCTGCTCCTGCAACCGGCCGGCCTCGACCTCGCCGACCTCGGCCGCGTGCTCGGCGAAGTCGCTACCCACCGCGCCGACTACGCCGACATCTACCTGCAGTACACGCGCTCGGAGGGTTGGAGCCTGGAGGAGGGTCTGGTCAAATCGGGCAGCTTCAGCATCGACTCCGGCGCCGGGGTGCGCGTGGTCGACGGCGAGCGCACCGCCTTTGCCTACACCGACGACCTGAGTCTGGATGCGCTGCTGCAGGCGGCGCGCACCACCCGCAGCATCGCGGCGGCCGGTGGCGACGGCCGCGCACCGGTGCCCGGCCGCGGCAGCGCCCGCGCGCTCTACGCACCGGTGGACCCGGTGGCCAGCCTCGACGCTGACGCCAAAGTGGCGATGCTGCTCAAGGTCGAGAAGATGGCGCGCGCCGCCGACCCGCGCATCACCCAGGTCATGGCCTCGCTCGCCGCCGAGTACGACGTGGTCCTGCTGCTGCGCGCCGACGGCCGCGTCAGCGCCGATGTGCGGCCGCTGGTGCGCCTCTCGGTGCAGGTCATCGCCGAGGCCGACGGGCGGCGTCAGCAGGGCACCGCAGGCGGGGGCGGACGCGAGGGTCTGGCCATGTTCACCGAGGCACGTCTGCGCACCCTCGTCGACCAGGCAGTGCATCAGGCGCTGGTCAACCTTGAAGCCGGCCCGGCACCGGCCGGCGAGATGACCGTGGTGCTCGGCCCCGGCTGGCCTGGCATCCTGCTGCACGAGGCCATCGGCCACGGCCTTGAGGGCGACTTCAACCGCAAGGGCAGTTCGGCCTTCTCCGGGCGGGTCGGTGAGCGCATCGCCGCCAAGGGTGTCACGGTGGTGGATGACGGCACGCTGGCTGGCCGCCGCGGCTCGCTGAACGTGGACGATGAGGGCGAACCGACACAGCGCACCACCCTGATCGAGGACGGCATCCTGCAGGGCTACATCCAGGACCAGCTCAACGCCCGGCTGATGGGCGTGGCTCCCACCGGCAATGGTCGCCGCGAAAGCTACGCCCACGTGCCGATGCCGCGCATGACCAACACCTGCATGATCAACGGCGACCGCGACCCCGGCGAGATCATCGCCTCGGTGCAGAAGGGCCTCTACGCCGTCAACTTCGGCGGCGGGCAGGTCGACATCACCAGCGGCAAGTTCGTCTTCTCGGCGGCCGAGGCCTACCTCATCGAGAACGGCAAGGTGACGCGCCCGGTGCGCGGCGCCACCCTGATCGGCAACGGCCCCGACGTACTCACCCGCGTCAGCATGATCGGCAACGACATGGCGCTCGACCCCGGCATCGGCACCTGCGGCAAGGATGGCCAGAGCGTGCCGGTCGGCGTCGGCCAACCGACCCTGCGCATCGACGGCCTGACCGTCGGCGGCACCGCCTGAACTCGGCTGCATCGCGACAAGGCATTTCCGGAGACACGCGTGAAGACCACCTTCCTCGATTTTGAACAGCCCATCGCCGAACTCGAGGCGCGCATCGAGGAACTGCGCTTCGTGCAGGACGACTCCGCGGTCGACATCGCCGAGGAGATCGACCGCCTGCAGTCCAAGGCCGACAAGCTGACCAAGGAGATCTACGGCAAGCTCGGCGCCTGGCAGATCGCGCAGGTGGCGCGCCATCCTCAACGTCCGTTCACGCTCGACTACGTGCAGGGCCTGTTCACCGATTGGCACGAGTTGCACGGCGACCGCGCCTTCGCCGACGACCCGGCCATCGTCGGCGGCATGGCCCGCTTCAACGGCCAGCCGGTGGTGGTGATCGGCCACCAAAAGGGCCGCGACACGCGCGACAAGATCTACCGCAACTTCGGCATGCCGCGTCCGGAGGGCTACCGCAAGGCGCTGCGCCTGATGAAAACCGCCGAGAAGTTCGGCTTCCCGGTCATCACCTTCATCGACACGCCGGGTGCCTATCCGGGGGTCGGTGCTGAGGAGCGCGGCCAGTCCGAGGCCATTGGCCGCAACCTCGCCGAGATGTCGGCGCTGCGCGTGCCGGTGGTCTGCGTGGTGATCGGAGAGGGCGGTTCGGGCGGCGCGCTGGCCTTGGCGGTGGGCGACGCCATTCTCATGCTGCAGAACGCCATCTACTCGGTGATCTCGCCCGAAGGCTGCGCCAGCATTCTCTGGAAGAGCGCCGAGAAGGCCGGCGAGGCCGCCGAAACGCTCGGCATCATCGCGCCGCGCCTCAAGGCCCTCGGCCTGATCGACCGCATCGTCAACGAACCGCTCGGTGGCGCCCACCGCGACGCCGACGCGATGATGGTCAATCTGCGCAAGGCCATCGCCGAGACCCTGCGCGAACTGCAGAACCAGCCGCTGGATGCGCTGCTGGAGCGGCGCATCGATCGGCTCATGGCCTATGGCCGTTTCAAGGAGACCGAGGGCTGAGCAGCCCGCAGGATGCCGTCCGCACCGCCCTGCGGCGGGCGGGGCTCGAGCGGGCTGATGCGCGCCTCGCCGTCGGTTTCAGTGGCGGCCTCGATTCCACGGTGCTGCTGCACGCGGCTTGCGCTGTTTTGCGGGCGCTCGATGCGGTGCCGCCAGTCGCCATCCATGTCAACCATGGTCTGCAGCCGGCTGCGGACGATTGGGCGCTGCACTGCGGGCAGGTCGCGGCCGACTTCGGCGCGACCGTGGTCTTGCGGCGCGTCGATGTGCAACGGGCCGGTGGCGAGAGCCCGGAGGCCGCAGCCCGCGAGGCGCGCCATGCGGCGCTGGCCTCGGCGGTGGCGGAACACACCGCAGACGCGCTGCTGCTTGCCCATCACCGCGACGACCAGGCCGAGACCGTGCTGTTCAACGCCCTGCGTGGCACCGGGCTGGCCGGGCTGGCCGGGATGCGGGTGGCGCGCGCGCTAGGTCAGGTCACGCCGGGCCACGGCACCTCAGGCCGCGATGTGCCGGACCACGGCATGCTGGACCATGGCATGCTGGACCACGGCTGGCGGGATCAGGCCACGCCGCCCCTCGGCCCGTCGTCATGCAGCGCGCTGCTGCTGCGGCCCTTCCTCGACCTGCCGCGCACCGCGCTCGAAGCCGCTGCGCATGCGCACGGCCTGCGCTGGATCGAGGACCCGAGCAACGCCGACACCGCGCTGCGCCGCAACCTGCTGCGCCGGCAGGTGCTGCCGCTGATCGAGACCGGTATTCCACAAGCCCGGGCCTCGCTGGCGCGACTGGCCAGCCACGCCGCCGAGGCCGCCCTGCTGGCTGCCGACCTGGCCGACCTCGACGCCGCGGCCTGGACCGACGCGAGCGGCCTGCGCTGTGCGGCGTTTGCCGAACTGCCACCGCACCGCGCGCGCAACCTGCTGCGCCGTCAACTGGCGCTGGCCGGCCTGCGCATGCCCGACGCCGCGCGGCTCGACGAGATGCTGCGCCAGCTCACCGGCGCTGGCCGGCCCGAGCTGCGCCACGAGAGCGCCTTGGTGACACGCGGTCAGGGGCGCCTGCGGATCGAGCCCCTGCCATGACCGCGTCCGAGCCGGCTGGCGACCTGCGCCCGGAGTCTGGCGCTCAGGTCCGGTAACCGATGCGAAAGCCACCCCAATGGCGCCCCCGCACCATGATGGGTGCGGAGATGTCATGGATGATCTCGCCGGTGTCGCGGCGGTAGGTCTGCAACAAGTAGGGCAGGGTGTGGCTGCCGCAGCGGCGGCCGACCGGATCGTCGAAGATGCGCTTGGTGCGGTTGCCGCTGATGTCCTTCGCCGGATCTCCCGTCAGCGGCTGCGAAAAACGCTTGTTGTGCGTGGGGAAATACCCCTTGTCGTCGACCGCGCCGGCATAAACCAGCGCCGCATCGCTCAGCAGCGGTTCCTGGATCGGCGGAAAGAGCTTGTCGGTGAGCCCATCGAAGCGGCTGTGGTACTTCTGCGGGCGCGTGTTTGCGATCGGTGTGTAGGTGCGATCGAAAAGGTCGGCTTCGCTGATGTCGCCGCGCGTGAGCGCCTGTTCCAGCGCCACGCCGATCTCGGCTGCGGCGCGCTGCACCCGGGTTGGCATGCCCTGATGAAAATCGATGCCGCGCCGGCCCTCGTCGCCAATGCCGAAGACCGTGCCGACCTCTTCCAGATTGATCGCCATCGCATCGAGCGCGCTCGCCTGCCGGAGGGTATTGCCGGCGGCGGTGGTGTTGCCTTCGATGTCACGCAGGATGCCGCCGACCCGTTGCACGATGCCGGCGCTGAGTCGCGAATGGCCACTGATCGCCTCGACCACGCCGCTGACCCGCTCGCGCGTGGTTTCGGCGCCCTCGCGGAGCGATTCGAGCGCGCTGGTCGCCTCGCGCGCAAGACGCGTGCCGGCGTCGGCCTCGCGCGTAAGGCTCTGGATTTGGACGACCGCCGTCTGCGCTTCTTCCTGAATCGCCGAGATCATGCGGTTGATCTCACCGGTGGCGGCCGAGGTCCGCTCGGCCAGGCTTCGGACCTCGTCGGCGACCACGGCAAAACCCCGCCCGCTGTCGCCGGCACGGGCCGCCTCGATCGCGGCGTTCAGCGCCAGCAGGTTGGTTTGGTCGGCGATCTCGCCGATCACCCGGATGATGCTGCCGATCTCCTGCGAACGTTTGCCGAGCGTGCTGACAGCGGCGGCTGCACTGTCGACCGAGGCGGCGATGCGTTCGATCTCGCTGGCGGCTTCGGCGACCGCGCCCGACCCGCGCACTGCCAGTTCGCGCGCAGCCTCGGCTTCTTCGGCGCTGGCATGGATGTTGGCGTGGATGGCCGCCATGCCTTCGTCCATCTGGCTGATCAGGCTGCGCGTCTGTTCTGCCGCCTGCGTTTGCTGCTCCGACCGCTGCACCACATCGCGCGCATCGGCGTCGAGCGCGTGGGTCGAGACCAGCACCTCGTGCGAGGTGAAGATCACCTTGCCGATGATGTCGCGGAAGGTCGACTGCAGCGTGTCGAAGCTGGCGCCGATGCTGTGCAGGTCGGGGTTGCCCACGGCCGGTGCGCGGCGCGACAGGTCGCCGTCGCGCGCTGTGTCGGCGATCGCGCGGGACAGCCGCCGGGCCGGGTCGCTGACCGAGCGGACGTAGGCCAGCGCGGTCGCCAGCCAGGTCGCCAGACCGACGGCCAGCGACAAGGTCAAAGCGTCAACCAGGGGATGTCCGAGAACCCCGGCAAGCGTTGCCACCGACACCACGAGGGCGGTCGACAGGGCTGCCGTGCAGGCAGCCGTGAGGGTGGCCGGGCGGCGCAGCGCGGCGAGGATCGAAGCGGTGAGTGTCATGGGTGCAGGAGCCTCGGTACGGGGTGTTCGGTACGGCGGGTGGGATCCGGTGCGTCGCGTCGCGCTGCGGACGTGCCTCAAGGCCGTCCGCGGCCACCAGGAGAGCGTTACAGCACCTCGGCGGCATGCTCGGCCAGCCGCGAGCGCTCGCCGCGCGTCAGCGTCACATGCCCGCTGTGCGGCCAGCCCTTGAAGCGGTCGACCACATAGGTCAGCCCGGACGAGCCCTCGGTCAGGTAAGGCGTGTCGATCTGCGCGATATTGCCCAGGCAGACCACCTTGGTCCCCGGCCCGGCGCGCGTGATCAGCGTCTTCATCTGCTTGGGCGTGAGGTTCTGCGCCTCGTCGATGATCAAGAATTTGTTGATGAAGGTGCGACCGCGCATGAAGTTGAGCGACTTGATCTTGATGCGGCTGCGCATCAGGTCGCGGGTGGCGGCGCGGCCCCACTCGCCGGCCTCGTCGTCGGATTTGTTCAGCACGTCGAGGTTGTCTTCCAGAGCGCCCATCCACGGCGTCATCTTCTCTTCCTCGGTGCCCGGCAAAAAGCCGATGTCCTCGCCAACCGGCACGGTGACGCGGGTCATGATGATCTCGCTGTAGACCTTGTACTCAAGCGTCTGCAGCAGGCCGGCCGCGAGCGTCAGCAAGGTCTTGCCGGTGCCGGCCTGGCCGAGCAGGGTGACGAAGTCGGTCTCCGGGTCCATCAGCGCATTGAGCGCGAAGTTCTGCTCGCGGTTGCGCGCAGTGATGCCCCACACCGAGTGCTTGGGGTTGGCGTAGTCGCGCAGGGTGCAGAGCACCGCCGTGTCGCCCTCGGTCGAGTGCACGCGCGCCTGCATCGCAGCATCACCCTTGATGTATACAAACTCTCTCACGATCATGGACTTGCACAAGGGTCCTTGCACCTTGTAGTAAGTCAGGCCCTGCTCCTGCCACGATTCCATGCCCTTGCCGTGGCGGTCCCAGAAGTCCTCCGGGAGCTCGCGGATGCCGGTGTAGAGGAGGTCGCTGTCCTCCAGCACCTTGTCATTGAAATAATCTTCGGCGGCCAGGCGCAGTGCGCGCGCCTTGATCCGCATATTGATGTCCTTGGAGACCAGGATCACCTGCCGCGCGGAGTTGCGCTCGGCCAGATGCATGGTCACGGCGAGGATCTGGTTGTCGTTGCGTCCCGGCAAGAGGCCCGGCGGCAGGTCGCCGGGGATCGCCTCGGTCTGCAGGAACAGCTTGCCGCTGGCGCCGTTGCGTCTGGGCAGGGGGATGCCGTCGCCGATGCTGTCGGGCGCGGCTGCCACCAGTTCTTCCATGAAGCGGCTGGCCTGACGCGCGTTGCGCGCGACTTCGGACATGCCCTTCTTGTTGTTGTCGAGCTCCTCCAGCGTGGTCATCGGGATGAAGATGTCGTGTTCCTCGAAACGGAACAGGCTGGTGGGGTCGTGCATCAGCACGTTGGTGTCGAGCACGAACAGCTTGCCGGCGGCGGCGGGGGCGGGGGCGTCACTGCGGCGGCGGCGGGCGGGTTTTTCGGTCATCGGGCGGACAGGGCGAAGGGATGAGGGGCGCGCAGGCGGCTGGTGGCATGCGGCTGCGGGCCGCAGTCGACCCGCCATGGGTTCGAGCATACAGTTGCCATCATCGGCCCTGCAGCGCGCGCAGGGTGGTGAGCACCTCATCGACATGGCCGGGCACCTTGACGCCGCGCCACGCGTGGCGCAACACGCCGCCCGGGTCGACAAGAAAGGTGCTGCGTTCGATGCCGCGTACCTGCTTGCCGTACATGTTTTTGAGCTTGATGACCTCGAACAGGCTGCACAGCGCTTCGTCGCTGTCGCTGAGCAGCTCGAAGGGCAGGCCGAGCTTGTCCTTGAAACGGCGGTGCGAGGCGAGGCTGTCGCGCGATACACCGACGATGTCGCAAGCGGCAGTGACAAAGTCGGCGTGGGCGTCGCGAAAGGCCGCACTTTCGGTGGTGCAGCCAGGGGTGTCGTCCTTGGGGTAGAAGTACAGCACCAGCCAACGGCCGCGCGCCGCCTGCAGGGCAAAGGGTGCCTCGGCGGTGCCTTGGGCGGTGAAATCGGGTACTGGCTGGTCGATGTCGGGGCGCTGCGGTGACATGGCTGCGGAGACTCCTGACGTTGCGGGCATTGCAGTGTGGCCCAGAGGAGTATGGCTCACACGCGGTTCGGCGCTGCTTGCGGCGCTGCTTGCGGCGGTGCTTGTAGCGGGTCGATGCCGCACTCGCGCAGGATGCGCGAGAGCACGATCATCGGCAGGCCTATGAGCGCGGTGGGATCGTGGCTGTCGCAGCGCTCGAGCAGGGCGATGCCGAGCGCCTCGACACGGGCGCTGCCCGCGCAGTCGAGCGGCTGGTCAAGCGCGACGTAGTGGCGCAGCATGGCCTCCGTCAGGTCGGCGCGGAGCGTTACCCGCGTCTCGTCGCAATGCATGCCCAGCGTGCGGCCGCTGCCGCCCTCCACCACATGCACCGCGGTGAAAAAGCTCACGGCGCGCCCGCGCACCGCCAGCAACTGCGCCACCGCGCGTTCCGGCTCGCCCGGCTTGTCGAGGCGCAGGTGGCCGCTCGCCGCCACCTGGTCGGAGCCAATGACGACGCAGTCGGCTTCCAGCGCGGCGACCGCGAGCGCCTTGGCTTCGGCCAGGCGCTGGGCGGTGGCGCGCGGCGATTCACCCTCGCGCGGCGCTTCGTCGATGTCGGGCGAGCGCACCGTGAATGGCACGCCGAGCCGCTCGAGCAGGGCGCGCCGGTAGGGCGAGGAGGACCCGAGCACCAGCCGTGGGCTCACATAGCCTCCCCAGCAAGGCGGCGATGGCCGGACGGGGCGCGAGGACTCAGAGCTGCAAGAGGGCTCTTGCAGGCGCGAACGACGTTGACGGTGTAAGGGGGCCTCGCGTAACATCGAACGTTTGCGTCGATGCGCACGCGAATGTCGGGGCCCGTGCAGCGTGACTTGACGTAGCGGGCAGGCAGGTTGAAGGCGGTCAGGTTCAGCGTAGTGTGACGTTCAATGACGTTTGATGTTCAGGGCCGGTTGATGTTCATGGTCATCGAGTTGCGCAGGTTCTGCGAAGAATCGGGTACCGCCGAGGCGGTGTTCAGCCCTTCGCAATTGCCGCGCGTGCTTGATAGTGTCGCAGATACCACCGGCCGGGTGTCGATGCAGGTGCGTGGCTCGCTCGATGCGCGCGACCGGCCCACGCTGGAACTGCGGCTCGAGGGTGAGTTGCGGGTGCTGTGCCAGCGTTGTTTGCGGCCCATGCCGGTGCATGTTGCGGTCCGTCAGACGCTTGCCTTCGGCGAGCCTTCAGTGGACGAGCGCGAGACCGAGACCTTCGACCTCGACGCGGTCGAGGTGCTGCCGCTGATGGCGCACCTTGACCTGGCCGAACTGGTCGAGGAAGAAGTGCTGCTGTCGTTGCCGATGTTGCCGCGGCATCAGCAGTGTGATTTGCCCGCCCCGGCGGATTCCGGGAAGGTGTTGCCGTTCGCGGCACTCGGGGCTTTGACTGGCGCGCTCGCCGTGGCCAGCCAGAGCGAACGCAACCAAGACAACTGACGCCACGCAAGCACGCGGGGCCCGATAGGAGAAGCAGAAATGGCCGTCCAGCAGAACAAGAAGTCGCCGTCCAAGCGCGGCATGCACCGTTCGCACGATTTCCTCACCAACCCGCCGCTCGCGGTCGAACCCTCGACCGGCGAGACGCATCTGCGCCACCACATCTCGCCGAACGGTTTTTACCGCGGCCGCAAGGTCGTTCGCACCAAGAACGACGAGTGATGCCGGCCGGGGCGACCCGGCTGCCCGCTGACTGGCGCTGCCACATGCTCGCGGCGTCGGCGGCACCGGCCCGCGCCCGACCCCGCGCATGACGGTCACTCTCGCCATCGACGCCATGGGCGGCGACCACGGCCTTGCCGTGACGGTGCCTGCCGCGCTCGAGTTCCTGCGCCGCTCGCCGGCCGACCGGGTGATCCTGGTCGGCGACGAGTCCGCGCTGCGCATGGCGCTGGCCGGCCAGCGTCGCGGTTCGGTGCCGGCCAGTGTCAATGCCCGCATTGGGGTGCGCCACGCCACGCAGGTGGTCGACATGGACGAGGCGCCGGCGCTCGCCATGCGCAACAAGAAGGACTCGTCGATGCGGGTCGCCATCAACCTGGTCGACGAGGGCGCCGCGCAAGCCTGCGTCAGCGCCGGCAACACCGGCGCCCTGATGGCCACCGCGCGTTTCGTGCTCAAGACCCTGCCGGGCATCGACCGGCCGGCCATTGCCAGCATGATGCCGACGCAGAAGGGCGCAGTCTGCATTCTTGACCTCGGCGCGAACGTGGATTGCAGTCCGGAGCACCTGTTGCAGTTCGGCATCATGGGCAGCGCGCTGGTGGCCGCTGCCGAGAACAAGGCCGCGCCTTCGGTGGCCCTGCTCAACATCGGCTCCGAGGACATCAAGGGCAACGAGGTGGTCAAACGCGCTGCTGCCCTGCTGCGCGAGAGCCCGGTCAATTTCGTCGGCAATGTCGAGGGCACCGAGGTCTACCGCGGCGCGGTGGATGTGGTGGTCTGCGACGGCTTTGTCGGCAACGTCTTCCTCAAGGCCTCCGAGGGGCTGGCGCAGATGCTGCGCGCCTTCCTCCGCGAGGAGTTCGGCCGCAGCTGGCTCACCCGCCTCTCCGCGCTGCTGGCTTGGCCGGTGCTCAACGCCTTCCGCCGCCGCGTCGATCATCGCCGCTACAACGGCGCGAGCCTGCTGGGCCTGCGCGGCATCGTCGTCAAGAGCCACGGTTCGGCCGATATACTCGGGTTTCGCTGCGCCCTTGAACGCGCAGCCGAAGAGGCGCGCCACGGTTTGATCGGGCGCATCACCGCCCACCTCGAGACACTCCACCCGGTCACCGCATGACCTTCTCCCGCATCGCCGCGACCGGCTCGCAACTGCCGGCCCGCGTCGTCACCAACGCCGAACTGGCCACCCGCGTCGATACCAGCGACGAGTGGATCGTCAGCCGCAGCGGCATCTCGCAGCGCTATCTGGCCGATGCGAGCGAGAAGACCAGCGACCTCGCGCTCGGCGCGGCGCGCCGGGCCATGGACACGGCCGGCTGGGAGCCGGACGACCTTGACCTCATCATCGTCGCCACCACCACGCCCGACATGACCTTCCCCAGCACCGCCTGCATCGTGCAGGCCGGGCTGGGCGTGACCAACGGCTGCGCGGCGTTCGACGTGCAGGCGGTGTGCAGTGGCTTCATCTACGCCTTCGCCACCGCCGACGCCATGATCCGCAGCGGCGCGGTCAAGAAGGCGCTGGTAATCGGCGCCGAGACGCTGTCCCGCATCATCGACTGGAACGACCGCGGCACCTGCGTGCTGTTCGGCGACGGCGCCGGCTGCGTCCTGCTCGAGGCCGCCGCCGAGCCCGGCGTGATCGGCTGCCACCTGCACGCCGACGGCCGCCACCTGCCCATCCTCAAGGCCCCGGGTGTGGTCGAGGCGGGCCGCATACGCGGCAATCCCTTCATCGAGATGGACGGACAGGCGGTGTTCAAGTTCGCCGTCGAGGCGCTTGCCGCCACCGCCCAGGAGACGCTCGCCGCCCACCACATGACGGGCGATGACGTCGACTGGATGGTGCCGCACCAGGCCAATATCCGCATCATCCAGTCCACCGCCAAGCGCCTGAAGATCCCCATGGAGCGCGTCGTCACCACGGTGGCGCAGCACGGCAACACCTCGGCCGCGTCGATCCCGCTGGCGCTCGATGTCGCGGTGCGCGACGGCCGCATCCAGCGCCGGCAGATCGTGCTGATGGAGGGCATTGGCGCCGGTTTCGCCTGGGGTTCGGCATTGCTTCGTTTTTAGTCAAGGAATCCCCTCATGACTCTCGCTTTCGTCTTCCCCGGCCAAGGCTCGCAGTCGGTCGGCATGATGAACACCTTCGCCGACCTGCCCGAGGTGCGCCAGACCTTTGAGGAGGCCAATGCCGCGCTCGGCTTCGACCTCTGGAAGATGGTCAGCGAGGGGCCGGATACCGACCTCAACCAGACCGTCAACACGCAGCCGGCCGTGCTCGCTGCCGGCATCGCGCTGTGGCGCGCTTGGCAGGCGCGTGGCGGTGCGCAACCGGTGGTCGCCGCCGGGCACAGTCTGGGCGAGGTAGTCGCACTCACTGCTTCTGGCGTCATCGACTTCGCCACCGCGGTGCCGCTGGTGCGCACCCGCGCCACCCTGATGCAGGACGCGGTCGCCGGTCAGGCTACGGCGATGATGGCGGTGCTCGGCCTCGACGACGAGGCGGTGGTCGCCGCTTGCGCCGAGGCGGCGCAGCGTCAGGTCTGCGAGGCGGTCAATTTCAACGGGCCGGGTCAGGTGGTCATCGCCGGCCACGCCGAGGCGGTGGCCCGCGCCGGCGACATCGCCAAGGCCAAGGGTGCCAAGCGCGCGCTGCCGCTGCCGGTGAGCGTGCCGAGCCACTGCTCGCTGCTCAAGGGCGCTGGCGAGGCCTTTGGGCAGCACCTGCAGGGCGTGGCCATGGCCACGCCGCGCTTCCCGGTGGTGCAGAACGCCGACCGCGCCGCGCACAGCGATGCGGCCTTGATCAAGGATGCGCTGGCGCGGCAACTGTATTCGCCGGTGCCGTGGACCGCCACCGTGGCCGACATGGCCGCGCAGGGCGTCACGCGCATCATCGAATGCGGCCCAGGCAAGGTGCTGACCGGCCTCAACAAGCGCATCGCTGCCGGTGCCGAGTGCCTCGCCCTGAGCGACCGCGCCACTTTCGACCAACTGCTGGGGGGCTGAGGCCATGACCGGTTTGAATCAGGCGTCCGACCCGCAGCGCGTGGCCTTGGTCACCGGCGCCAGCCGCGGCATCGGTCAGGCCATCCTGCACGCGCTGGCGCGCGCTGGCATGAAGGTGGTCGGCACCGCCACCTCGGACGCCGGTGCCAAGAGCATTTCGGCCGCGCTGGCCGCTGCGGGTCTGGCCGGGCGCGGCGCCAAACTCGATGTACGCGATGCCACCGCGGTTGATGCGCTGCTCGCCGACATCGACGGCACCGAGGGCGCGCTCACCGTGCTAGTCAACAATGCGGGCGTGACGCGCGACAATCTGCTGATGCGCATGAAGGACGAGGAATGGGACGACATCCTCGCCACCAATCTGACGCCGGTGTTCCGCCTGTCGCGGGCGGTCATCCGGCCGATGATGAAGGCGCGCTATGGCCGCATCATCAACATCACCTCGGTGGTCGGCCACGCCGGCAACGCCGGCCAGACCAACTATGCGGCGGCCAAGGCCGGTCTCGCGGGTTTCAGCAAATCGTTGGCACGCGAGGTCGGCAGCCGCGGCATCACCGTCAATTGCGTGGCGCCGGGCTTCATCGACACCGACATGACGCGCGCGCTCTCCGACACCCAGCGCGAAGCGCTGCTCGGCAGCATCCCGGCCGGTCGCCTCGGCGCGGTCGAGGACGTCGCCGCGGCGGTGGCGTTTCTGGCTTCGCCGGCGGCGGGCTACGTCACCGGCGAGACCCTGCACGTCAACGGCGGCATGTACATGGCCTGATCGGCCGCTTCGGATGCCGTCGACAGCCCCTTTCGTGCTGCGTTGCGAAATGGGCCGGAAACGGAATTTTGGTAGTATCCACCATGGCCTGAGGAGGGCCGCCAGACCACCGGAGCCTGCTGCGCCACCGGTCGTCCCCTGTCAACGAGGATGGAACAACAGATGGAAAACATCGAACAGCGTGTCAAAAAGATCGTCGCCGAGCAGCTGGGCGTAAGCGAAGCGGAGGTCAAGAACGAGTCGTCTTTCGTTGACGACCTCGGTGCCGACTCGCTGGACACCGTGGAGCTGGTGATGGCGCTTGAAGAAGAGTTCGAGTGCGAGATCCCGGATGAAGACGCCGAGAAGATCACCACCGTGCAACAGGCCGTTGACTATGTCTCGGCTAACCTGAAGTGATCCAGCGCGACCGGACGCGGTCGCGCCTTTACCGGCCGGCGCCCTGACGTCGGCCGTCTGAACGCCGGTCAAAAGCGCCGGAGAACGGGGAGAACCGAGTTGGCCCGCCGTCGTGTCGTCGTCACCGGAATCGGCATTGTGTCGCCCATCGGCAACACCGTTGCCGAAAACCTCGATTCGATGCTCGCCGGGCGTTCCGGCATCACCCGCATCAGCCGTTTCGACGCCTCGGCCATGGCCTGCCAGATCGCCGGCGAGGTCAAGGGTTTCGATCCGACCCGGTTCATCTCGGCCAAGGAAGTGCGGCGGATGGACACCTTCATCCACTACGGCCTGGCTGCCGGCATCGAAGCGGTACGCGATGCCGGCCTTGACACGCCGCTGACCGACCCGACGCGGATCGGCGTCAATATCGGTGCCGGCATCGGCGGTTTGCCGCTGATCGAAGACACCCACAACGTCCTGCTCGAGGGTGGTCCGCGCAAGGTTTCGCCGTTCTTCATCCCCGGTTCGATCATCAACATGATCTCCGGAAACCTGTCGATCCAGTTCGGCTTCAAGGGGCCGAACCTGGCCATGGTCACCGCCTGCACCACGGCGACGCACTGCATCGGCGAGTCAGGACGCATCATCGAGTACGGCGATGCCGACGTGATGATCGCCGGCGGCGCTGAAGCCGCCATCTGTCCGCTCGGCATCGCCGGCTTCGCCGCGGCGCGCGCGCTTTCCACCCGCAACGACGACCCGGCCAGCGCGTCGCGACCGTGGGACGTCGGGCGCGACGGGTTCGTGATGGGCGAGGGTGCCGGCGTTCTGGTGCTCGAGGAATACGAGCATGCCAAGGCCCGTGGCGCGAAGATCTACTGCGAATTGGCCGGCTACGGCATGAGTGGCGATGCCCACCACATCACCGCGCCCTGCGAGGATGGCGAGGGCGCTTCCCGGTGCATGGTCAATGCCTTGCGCAATGCTTCTGCCAATGCGGATGAAGTGGACTACATCAATGCGCACGGCACTTCGACGCCGCTAGGCGATGTCGCCGAACAGATCGCGCTCAAGCGCGCGCTGGGCGACCACGCCTACAAGGTGGCGGTGAGTTCGACCAAGTCGATGACCGGACACCTGTTGGGTGCGGCCGGTGGCGTGGAGGCGGTGTATAGCGTGCTCGCGGTGCACCATCAGGTGGCGCCGCCGACCATCAACCTGCACGAGCAGGACCCGCAGTGCGACCTCGATTTCGTGCCGAACGTCGCACGCGAGATGAAGATCGGGCTGGCTCTCTCCAACTCGTTCGGTTTTGGCGGCACCAACGGCACGCTGGCCTTTCGCAGGGCCTAGGCGCACACCCGCGGGCACGGCGTGGCCGACCACCCGAGCGAACGCCTGAGCCCCGGACCCGACAGCGCAGGGCCCGTTCCCGCCGACGACCGCGGTCTGCTCTACGGCGATGGCGTGTTTCGCACGTTTCGGCATGGCCCGCGCGGTGTCCTGGATCGCGAAGGGCAGTTCGCCGTGCTTGCCCGTGATTGCGAGGCGCTCGGCATCGCGGCGCCCGGGGCGGAGCGGCTCGATGCGGCGATTTTCGCCGCCACTCGAGCGAATGTCGCCGCGGAGCAGGTGGTGCGCATCACCGTCACCCGCGGCGGCGGACCGCGCGGCTACCGCCCGCCGGCCGAGCCGCGACCCGCGCTCTACGTGAACGCCGCAGCAGCGCCCGCGCGCACCGCCTGGGACGCCGGTTACCGCTTGCGCACCTGTGCCCTGCGCCTCGGGCATCAACCACGGCTGGCCGGCGTCAAGCACCTCAACCGCCTGGAGAATGTACTGGCCCGCGCCGAGTGGGACGATCCGGCGATCGACGACGGCGTGCTGCTCGGCCAGACCGGTGAGGTGGTGGAGACGGTCTCGGCCAACCTGTTCTGGCGCAGCGGCGACAATGTCTTCACACCGGCCCTCAACCTCGCCGGCGTGGCCGGACGGCAACGCGCGCGCGTCCTTGAATGGCTCCGCGCCCATGACACCCCCGTGATGATCGGGCATTTCCCGGCGAGCAGCTTGGCCAGCGCCGATGAAGCCTGGGTGTGCAATAGCGTCATCGGCCTGCGCGCGGTGACCGCGATGGCCGCACGCGAACCACTGCCTGGTGTGCTGGCCGAGCGGCTGGCAAAGGCGCTGTTCGCCGACTGGCAAGCGGTAGTGCCGTGAAGACACGCGCTACAAGGCCCGCCGCACGCCGACCGCTCTGGCACCGGGCGCTCGCTGCGGCCGCAGGGCTGGTTCTGCTCGCTGTCGGCGTGGTGTTGTGGTACGCCAACAGCCCTTATGACCTGCCGGAAGCCGGCACCACGGTGGACGTCCCGTACGGCAGCCAACGTGCCGTGGCGCGAAGTCTGGTCGAGCAGGGGGTCGGCTCGCTGGACACGCCATTCTGGCTGTTAGCGCGCTTGAGCGGCCTCGGCAGCGGCATCAAGGCCGGCCGCTACCAGGTCGAGGCCGGTGCGACGCCTTACACGCTGTTGGAAAAAATGGTGCGCGGCGACACCGTCAAGGTCGCCATTACCTTGGTCGAGGGCTGGCGCTTTGCGCAGTGGCGTGCTGCGCTGGCGGCCGAGACCGGCCTGCGCCCGGACACCGCCGACTTGAGCGAAGCCGAGATCATGGCCGCGCTCGGCGCGCCGGGCGTGCCGGCCGAAGGGCGCTTTCTGCCAGACACCTATCTGGTGAGCTACGGCACCTCGGACAAGGTGGTGCTGCGCATGGCCTACCGCGCCATGCAGGAGGCACTGCAGGCAGCATGGGCCGAGCGCAGCGCCGAGGTGCCGGTGCGCACGCCCGACGAGGCGCTGGTGCTGGCTTCGATCGTCGAGAAGGAGACCGGCGTCGCCGACGAGCGGCCGCTCATCGCTGGCGTGTTTGGCAACCGCCTGCGCCGCGGCATGCTGCTGCAGACCGACCCGACCGTGATCTACGGCCTCGGCGAAGGTTTCAATGGCAACCTGACCAAAGCCGACCTCGGCCGCGACACGCGGTGGAACACCTACACCCGCGCCGGCCTGCCGCCGACGCCCATCGCCATGCCTGGGCGCGCCGCGCTGGCCGCCGCCACCCGGCCGACGAAGACCGATGCGCTGTATTTCGTCGCCGCTGGCGGTGGCCGCCACACCTTCTCGGCGACGCTCGAGCAGCACAATGTCGCGGTGCGGAAACTCGTGAAAAGGACGCGCCAGTGAGCGGGCTGTTCGTCAGCTTCGAGGGCATCGACGGGGCCGGCAAGAGCACGCACATCGCGCGGCTGCACCAGCACTTGTTCTCGCGCGGCCTCGACGTCTGTCTGACGCGCGAGCCGGGTGGCACGCCGCTGGGGGAGTCGATCCGCGAATGGGTGCTGCACCAGCCGGTGGACGTGCTCACCGAGGTGCTGCTGATGTTCGCTGCGCGCGCCGAACACCTGCGGCAGGTGATCCGCCCGGCGCTGCAGGCCGGGCGGGTGGTGCTGTGCGACCGCTTTAGCGACGCCACACTTGCCTATCAGGGTGCCGGCCGCGGCGTCGACAGGGTGATGCTGCGCGATCTGGCGACACAGGTCGAGGCCGGCACGCGGCCCTCGCTCACGGTGCTGTTCGACGTGCCCCCGGCGGTGAGCCGGGCGCGGCTCGAGGGCCTCAAGGCACCGGACCGCTTCGAGCGCGAGCAGCAGGATTTCTTCGAGCGGGTGCGGCAGGGCTATCTGGCGCTGGCGCAGGCCGAGCCGGAACGCTTTGTGGTGCTCGACGCCAGCCAGCCGATGGATGCGGTCACCGCGGCGCTGCTGCGGGCGGTCGAGGCGCGGCTGGGATGAGCGCGACCGAAGCCCCCGACAGCCTGCTCGGCCACATTATAGACCCGCGCGTGGCACTGCCGGCGTGGTTGTCGCCGCACACGACGCGCCTGTTGGCGCGGCGCGAAGCCTTCCCGCACGCGCTGCTGCTCAGCGGCGGTGCTGGCGCCGCGCTGGACAGCCTGGCCGAGGCGCTGGCAGCCGGTTTGTTGTGCGATGCGCCCTTGACTGACGGCGCCCCCTGCGGCGACTGCGCGGCTTGCCGGCTGCTCGCCGCCGGCACCCACCCCGACCTGCTCTGGTTGAGCCCGGCCGAGGCCGACGAGGACGCCGGTCGCAAGGCTTCGAGCCAGATCCGCATCGAGGCAGTGCGGCAACTCATCGGCACGCTGGCGCTGCGCCCGCACCATGGCGCGACGCGCGTGAGCGTCATCGACCCGGCCGAGGCCATGAATGCGGCCACCGCCAACGCCCTGCTCAAGGTGCTCGAGGAGCCGCCGCCGGGCAATGTGCTGCTGCTGCTCAGCCTGCGGCCCCTGCGGCTGCTGCCGACCCTCCGCAGCCGCTGTCTGCAGCTGCGTGTGGTGCGGCCGGAGGGGGTGGGCTGGGCTGCCGCGGTCGGCGATGGCTCGGTGGACGCCCCTGAAAATGGCTCGTCCGGCACAGTCGACCCGGCGCTTGCCGAACTCGCCGCCTTCCTCCGCGACCCCGCGCCCGAGGCCGCCGCCCGCGCGGTGTGGCCGGCGCAGCGCGCGCTGCTCGATGCGCTGGCGCGTGGCGCACGACTGGGCGTGCCGGCCGCCGCCCGTACTGCGGGGCTCACCCTGCCGGCGGCGCTGGATGTGCTGTCGCGCTGGGTGCACGACCTCGCACGGGTGCAGGCCGGCGGCACACCGCGTTTCCTGCCCGGCCGAGCGACTCCGCTGGCCAAGGTGGCGGCCGAGGCCGACCGGCAGGGGTTGATGCACATGGGCGCAAGACTGGCCGAATGGCAGCGCCACGCCAACCATCCCTTGCTCGCCAGCTTGACAGTCGCCGACATCCTGCTGGAATACCGCGCCGAACTGTTTCCGGCGGCGCGCGCGGCGTGAACCCTGACCCCTCGGGAACCCTGCCCACCCGACGCTGCCCTCACTTCGACCCACCTGCCGTCCGCTGATGCCCAAGGCCATGAAACTCGTCGATTCGCACTGCCACCTCGATTTCCCCGACCTCGCCGCCGACCTCGACGGCATCCTCGCGCGCATGGCCGAAAACGGCGTCGAGCGCGCCATGTGCATCTCGGTCACGCTGCAGGACCTGCCGCGCGTCATCGCTTTGGCCGAGCGCCATCCGCAGCTGTGGGCCACGGTCGGCGTCCACCCGGATTACGAGGACACGCTCGAGCCGACCGTCGATGAGCTGGTGCGTCTGGCCGACCACCCGCGCGTGCTGGCGATCGGCGAGACCGGGCTCGACTACTACCGCCTCACCGGCGACCTCGAGTGGCAGCGGCAGCGCTTCCGCACCCACATCCGCGCCGCCCGGTGCATCGGCAAGCCGCTGGTCATCCACACCCGCAGTTCTTCGGCGGACACGCTCAGGATCATGGAGGAGGAGGGCGCGGCCGAGGTCGGCGGGGTGATGCACTGCTTCACCGAGAGCCAGGCGGTGGCCGACGCCGCCATCGCCATGAACTTCGTCATCTCGTTCTCGGGCATCGTCACCTTCAAGAACGCGCGTGAGTTGCAGGCGGTGGCGCAGACCATCCCGCTCGACCGCATGCTGGTCGAGACCGACTCGCCCTATCTGGCGCCGGTGCCGCACCGGGGCAAGACCAATCAGCCGGCCTGGGTGCGGCACGTGGCTGAATTCATCGCGCAGTTGCGCGGGGTCGCGCCGGAGGTCATTGCCGAGGCCACCACCGCCAATTTCGAGCGGGTTTTTCTGCGGGGTGCGGCGTGAGTCTGGCGGCCATGGTGTTGGCGGCTGCGCTGCCCTTTTTCGACCGCCAGTTCACTTACGACGACGTGGTGATCGCAGTGCGCAATTCCAAGCTCGCCAGCGTTGCCGAGTATCTGGCGCAGGGCGCCGATGTCGACGCCACCGACGCCGAGGGCAACACCCTGCTGATGCTCGCCGTACGCGAAAAGGACGCGCCAATGACCGACCTGCTGCTGCGGGCACGGGCCAAGGTCAACGCGCGCAATCTGCGCAACGAGACGCCACTGATGGCGGCGGCGTGGAGCCGCTGCGAGCCCTGCGTGGCCCTGCTGCTGGAGCGCGAGGCGGTGGTGGACAACCCGCTCGCGCCGTGGACGCCGCTGCACTACGCCGCGCATCAGGGCGACGCGCGCATCGTCGAGTTGCTGCTCAAGGCCGGTGCCAATCCTGATGCGCGCTCCGCCAACGGCACCACGCCGCTGATGATGGGCGCCATGTCGGGCGTGCCGGAGGTGGCGCGCGCGCTGCTCAAGGCCGGCGCCGACCCCAAGCTGCGCAACGTCAACCAGGACCGCGCCGAGGACCTCGCGCTCAAGCGTGGCCACACCAATTACGCGGCGCTGACGCGTGGGGAGGAGCCGCGGTCTCTGGTCAAACGGGTGCTGGAGGCGGTGTTGCCGAAGGGGAAGGGCGGGGAGTAAGGGGCGCGGCGCGGCCCTACGGGTTGGACCGCAAACGGTCGGCGCATAATCCCAGGTCTAGTCAGACAAGGCGGCGTTCCAGCGCATGGTGCATGGC
>VEQZ01000103.1 GCA_018882975.1 Rhodocyclaceae bacterium
CTGTCAGACGCCGGCCTGCCATCCCCCCGCCACAAGGTGGCCCGCTCCGTGGAAGAAGCCCGCGCCGCAGCCATCGAGATCGGGTTTCCCCTCGTGGTCAAGCCCGCGGATCGCGAGCGCGGCGAGGGCGTGTGCATCGACGTGACGCCGGACACGCTGCAAAGCGCGTTCGAAGAGGCGCAGCGGCTCTCCCCTGGCCAGCAGGTGCTCATCGAGCAGCAGGTAGAGGGCGTCTGCCACCGTCTGTTCATCGCTTTCGGGCGGCTTTTGTACGCGGTCAAGCGGCTACCCATCGGCGTCTACGCGGATGGCATCGGGACCGTGGCCGAGTTGGTCGCGGCCGAGTGCGCGAGGCAACAATTGCTACCGCCATGGCAGCGGACGCGGATCCAGCCCGTGGATGCTTTGGCGCTGCAGACACTGGAGAAGGACGGTCTGACACCGCAATCGGTGCCGGCTCAAGGACGATTCGTGCGCTTGCGCAGCATCGAATCCACGGCCTGGGGCGGCGTGGATGAGGAAGTCACCCACGCTATCCACCCGCACAATCTCGCCGCTGCGCTGGAGGCGGTGGCACAGATGAATCTGGAGGTCGCCGGGGTCGACATCATCAGCCGCGACATCGCCCAGCCATGGCATGTCAACGGCGCAGTGATCAACGAAGTGAACTATGCGCCCCTGCTGGGCGGCGGCGACATCTCCCGCAAGTACCTGGACGAGTACCTGGATCGCCTGCTGGTCAACAATGGCCGCATCCCGGTCGAGGTTTACATCGGCGGCGCAGCGGCGTGGGCGCAAGCACGGGCGCGCTGGAGCGAGATTCGCCACGCGGGCCAACGCGCTTGGCTGACCAGCGCCGCGCAAACGCTCGACGCCGAAGGCGAACCCGTGCCTCTGACCGGCGGGCTTTTTGGCAGAGTCCGTGCGCTGGTGCTGCGGCAGACCGTCGATGCAATGGTTCTGGTGGTGGAGAACGACGAATTCTTGTCTGCCGGACTGCCCCTTGACCGGGTTGATGCGGTTCACGGGGTCGATGACGACGTCCGGTCATGCGGACCGGGCCGGGGCGTTGCGGACACTTCGCGTCTTGAAAGACTAGTCCGGGGCTGGGCCCTCGGGTGATTCGGCGGACATGCGGGCGCAAGCCTGCATCCATGCAGTCCCGAGCAACGGCCAAAGCTGCCGACGGGTTGTCGGCGCCTAACCCGGTGCGGACGACTCCCCTGCCCTCTCCCGCCTTGGCGCGCCTACCGCCGCCACCAGACTCGCGCTCACGATCAGTGCCCCACCCAGCCAGTCCTGGGGCCGCAGGCTCTCGTCGGACAGCAGCGCCGAGGACACCGCGCCGGCGACCAACTCGAACAGGAACAGGACGATCGCCGTGTTGGCCGGCACGCGCGTGATGCCGAACTGAATGATCAGCGTGATGGCGTACATCACCACGCCGAGAATGGCCAGAACCAGCCATTCCGGCCAGCCCGATACACCAAGCGCTGGCAGCGCCCACACGCCCCCACCCACCGCCAGCCACACGGCCGAGACCAGTAGCACGCCGGCCCAGGTGGCCAAGGACTTGGCCTCGACGCTCATCGCCTCGGCACCCTTGGAAAGGACATTCATGGTGGCGAAACTCAGGCCACCAGTGAGGCCGAGCCACTCGGCAGCGTTGGCTGGCAGCGGCAAGCCGCTTTCTGGCCAGAGCATAACCAGCGCGCCGCCCAGCGACAGTGCCACCAAGACACCGGCGCGCAGCGTCAGGCGCTCGCCGAGCAGCACGCGGGCGAGGACGACGGTCCACAGCGGCGCGAGGTAGAACAGCAGCAGCACGCGCATCACCTCGCCGCCGACCATAGCCAGCACGTAGGCGAGGTTGGTCCAGCCGGCGGTGAACGCGATCAGCAGCGCCGGGCGCCAGTGGCTGCGCCATTCGCCGGGTGGAACGCGCAGGAACAGCAGGCCGATGGCGAGGCTGATGGCGTAGGTCAAGGCGGTGGAGGTGGTCGAGGAAAAGCCAGCCTGCTCCAGCGCGCGGTAGGGGTACCAGACCAACCCCCACACCGCCGCGCCGGTGAGCAGCGCCAGCGTCACCGTGGTCCTGTCGTTTGCCGAAACGCCGTCTTTGCCGTACACCCCGAGCCCCCTATAATCTGCGGCCCCGACCCGCGGTCTGCTGACGGCCCCGCATCTTGAACCCCCGCCTTGACACCCTGCAGACGTATCCGTTCCAGAAGCTCGCGGCACTAACCGCCGGCATCGCGGAGCGGGGCGACCTGCCGCGCGTGAACCTCTCCATCGGCGAGCCGCGCCATGCTACGCCGCCGCTGATCGGCGAGGCCATCATCGCGCATCTGGGCGCGCTCTCCAGCTACCCGAGCACGCAGGGCCCGGTGGCGCTGCGCCAGGCTATCGCCGACTGGGCGCAGCGGCGCTACGGCCTGTCGCCGCTCGACATCGGCTCGCAGGTGATCCCGGTCAACGGTAGCCGTGAGGCGCTGTTCGCCGTGGCCCAGGCGGTGGTCACGCCGCCCGCCGAGGGCGCGGACGCGGCCAATCGGCCGGTCGTCATCTCGCCCAACCCCTTCTACCAGATCTACGAAGGCGCGGCCCTGCTGGCCGGTGCGGAGCCGTACTACCTCAACACCGTGGCCGAGAGCGGCTATGTGCCGGACCTCGCCAGCGTGCCGGCCGAGGTCTGGGCGCGCACGCAGTTGTTTTACATCTGCTCGCCGGGCAACCCGACCGGCGCCGTGCTCGACATCGACTTCTGGCGCGAATTGTTCTCGCTGGCCGACCGGCACGACTTTGTCATCGCCGCCGACGAGTGCTACTCGGAGATCTACTTCGACGAGGCGCAGCCGCCGCTGGGCGCGCTGCAGGCCGCGCAGGCGCTCGGCCGCGGCGACTACCGCAATCTGCTGGTCTTCGGTTCGCTGTCCAAACGCTCCAACGCGCCGGGCCTGCGCTCGGGCTACGTGATCGGGCAGGCGGCGCTGCTCAAGAAATTTCTGCTCTACCGCACCTACCACGGCTGCGCCATGAGCGAGGCGGTGGCGGCGGCGAGCGTGGCGGCGTGGAACGACGAGGCCCACGTTCGCGAGAACCGCGCGCTGTACAAGGCCAAGTTCGACGCGCTGCTACCCATCCTCGGCCCGGTGACCGGCGTGGAGCGGCCCGACGCCGGCTTCTACCTCTGGCTGCCGACGCCAGTGGACGACGAGACCTTTGTGAAGACGCTGCTGGCCGAGGAGAATGTGCTGCTGGTCCCCGGCAGCTACCTGGCGCGCAGCGCGCACGGCATCAATCCGGGTGCCAATCGTGTGCGCATCGCACTGGTCGCTTCCCTTGAAGAATGCGTGGAAG
>VEQZ01000057.1 GCA_018882975.1 Rhodocyclaceae bacterium
GATCACCGAACTGCCGAAGCGCGAGCCGGTGAATCTGCGCGTATCGCGTGCGGCGAAGATCATCGGCATTCCGGTCACGGCTCAGCAGGTGGCGGACATTTTCACGCGACTCGGGCTGCCGTTCACGCAGGATGGCGATGTGTTCGCGGTGACCGCCCCGAGCTATCGCTTCGACATCGAGATCGAGGAAGACCTGATCGAAGAGATCGCGCGCGTGCATGGCTTCGAAAATATTCCTGCACTGCCGCCGGTGGCTGCGCCAACCAGCGCGACTGGTCGCGCGGGTGGCTGAGCCAGCGCGGCGAGGCCACCGCCTGGCGCACCCTGCGTGATTCCGGGCCGTTGGCGAGCGGTATCCGCGTCGAAGTCAACGCCACGCAATTGCAGGACGGCGTGATGTTTGACGCGCGCGGCTTTGCGGTGCAGGCCGGTGGCAGCTTTGCCAGTGGCAGCTGGCTGGTCTGCGCCAAGGGCGCGCGGGCGCAGACGGTGACGCTGGCGCCGTCCGGCCGGGCGCGCATCAGCACCGGCGCGGTCTGCGCATGAGGTGCCGCGTTTCGCCGCGCGCGCCTGCGGCAGGGCACTCGACCCTCGAGGTCTGCGTGGCTGCGGCGCTGCTCGGGCTCACCGCATCCGGCACTCTCGGCGCTGCCACCGCGGCCCAGCGCGACGCCACGCTGGCCGGCATGCGCCAGACCGCCGTGGCGCTGGCGGAGGAGCGGCTCGAGGCGCTGAGCACGGCTTCCGGGTCCGACGAGGCCGGCTGGCAGGCGCGGGTGGCTGCGGCGCTGCCAGGCGCCAGTGCGCGCACGCAGACCAGCGCCAGCGGGCTGACGGTCGAGGTGCGCTGGCGCGCGCCGACGGTCAGCGACCTGCGTTGTCCCGGGCTGACCTGCGTGCGCTTGCACGGCGGGCCATGAGGCAGCGCCCGCCGCGCGCCCCCGTGCGCGGCTTTCTGCTGACCGACGCCTGTGTCGCGCTCGCGCTGGCAGGCCTGCTGGCGCTGGCCGCAGCCGGGCTGACGGCGCAGGTGGGCGCCAGCCGCGTGCGGCTCGATGCCTCCTTGCAGGCACGTACCACCGCCAGCGCCGCGCTGAGCTGGGTCGGCGACCAGATCCGGCAGGCCGGCGCGCTGCAGCCGCCGCCGACGGTCGATGCCGCCCGCCCCGTCTCGCCGCCACTGCGGCCGGCGCTGAGCGCGGACAGCGGCGGCGTAGCCGGCGACCGCCTGCTGATCCAGCACGAGAGCCGGACCGATTGTCTGGGTAACACGCGCAGCGCCGGCCAGGACTATTACGACACGGCACGCAGGCCGGTGGCCTTGACCCAATCCAATCTGGTCTACGTGTCGCGTACCGCGACCGGCGGCCCCTCGCTGATGTGCGACCCGGACGCCAGCGGACCGGCGACGGCGCAGGCGTTCGCCTCGCAGATCGAGGCCATGCAACTGCGTTTCTGGCTACGCGGCGGTTCGGCGTGGGTGGCGCGGACGGCGGTGAGCGCATGGGACAGCGTGCAGTTGGTCGAGGTCTGCCTGGTGCTGACCGGCGGGCGACTGTCCGATTGCCCGGCTGCCACCGATGCGGTGCGCTCGCCGCGCGTGCTGGTCGGCGTCTTTGGCCTGCGCAATGCCGCCTGAGTCGGCTTTGTGTGTGACGGTGCCGAGCGGCTGGCGCAAGCCGCGCCGGCCGGCGCGCGGACTCGCAATGCCGCTGGTGCTGGTGCTGGGGGTCGGCACGCACATGGCGGTGTCGCCCCTGCTCGAGGCCGTGCAGTTGGAACTCCGCGCCGGCTTGGCGCAGACCCGCGCGGCACAGTCTCTCGCCGACGCCGAGCGCGCGCTGCGGCCGGCACGCACGCGGCTCGACGCGGATCTGGCCTTTCCGGCCAGCGGATGCGCCGCCGGCCTCTGCGCCAATTTGGCGGCGCCGGCTGCCGACACCTACGATTGGGCGCGCGGCAGCGTGCACCAAGCGGTGGCCGGCCTTGCCGCGGCCGGCTGGTGGATCGAGTCACTGGGGTCCGTCGCGGCCGGCGCCGCGGGCGACTGCAGCGGCAGCAGTGGCGGCTGCGAGTACGTGCGCGTGGTCGCCTCGGCGGCGCCGGACGGCGTGCGCCGCTCGCTGGAGGCGGTCTACCGCATCCGCCGCGCGGCCGGAGTGGCGCCGGTGGTGACGCGCGTCAGTTGGCGGCAGAGCCAGGCGCCCTGAAGCAGGATGTCAGAAAACGTCGTGAGGATGGCCAGATGCAAGGCGCGAGGCGCGAGCCGACGAGACATACCGTGCGGGTAGGCGAGGAGGCTCGCAACGAGCAACGCCGCAGGTGGCCACCGCAGCAGTTTTATGAGGTCCTGCTATTCGCGGAAGTTGTTGTATTGCAGCGGAAAGTCCGTGACCTGCTTCTTGAGCAGCGCGATGGTCTCCTGCAGGATGTCGCGCTTGGCGCCGGTCACCCGGACCGCCTCGCCCTGGATCGCGGCGGTGACCTTGAGTTTGCTGTCCTTGATCAGTTTGACCACGCGCTTGGCGAGTTCGGTGTCGAGCCCGGTCTTGACGTTGATGACTTGCTTGACCTTGTTGCCGCTGACCTTTTCCAGGTCCTTGCGCTCGACGCAGCGCACGTCGATGTTGCGCTTGGCGAACTTGCCGACGAGAATGTCGTAGACCTGATCGAGCTTGAACTCGTCGTCAGCGAACACGGTGAGGGCGTAGTCGGCCTGCTCGATGCGCGCGTCCGAGCCCTTGAAGTCGAAGCGGCCGATGATCTCCTTGTTGGCCTGCTCCACGGCGTTGCGCAGTTCGACCTTGTCGACCTCGGAGACGACGTCAAACGAAGGCATGGCGGTCTCCTCAGCCGAAGTGGCAGATGTAGTGGTAGGCACCGCCGGCCGGCACCTCGATGTCGAAGCTCGAATCGGCCGGGATGCTGAAGGACTGGCCTTCGCCGTAGGCGGTCCAGGCGGTCTCGCCCTTGAGACGCACTCGGCACTCGCCACTCACGCCTTCCATCACTTCCGGCACGCCGGTGTTGAAGGTGAGGGTGGCCGGCAGGATCACGCCGACACTTTTGCGCGTGCCGTCGGGCAGGTGCACGGTGTGGCTGACGCACTTGCCGTCAAAGTAGACGTTGGCTTTCTTGTCGACGCTGACATTGCTGAAGGGGCTCATTGTTCTTCCTGTGAGAGGTCTGTTTCCGGCGTTTGCCGCGCGTGACGCGAGTGATTCCGGCGCGGCATCAGCCGATGCCCAGCACCTTGGCGATGATGGGCTTGACGATGACGCCGAGCATGCCGAGGCCGAGCACCACGAACAGCACCATCATGCCGAAGCGCCCGGCATTCGAATGCCTGCCGATCTTCCAGATGATGTAGCACATGTAGACGATCAGCCCGGCGACCAGCACTTCGGTGAGCAGGTTCTCGAAGTCGGCCAGCGGCATGCCGAGCACGGTCTCCTGCATCACGGGTGTCGTCGGGTCCATGTGCTTAGTCTACGGTGCGGCGCGGCTCAGCTGCGCTTGCGGCGCGCGTTCTCGGCGATGCGCATGCGCAGCGCGTTGAGCTTGATGAAGCCGGCGGCGTCCTTCTGGTCGTAGGCGCCGGCGTCATCCTCAAAGGTGGCGATGGTCGGGTCGAACAGGCTGTCGCTCTTGGAGTCGCGGCTGACCACCGTCACATTGCCCTTGTAGAGCTTGACGCGTACCCAGCCGTTGACCGCCTGCTGCGTGTGGTCGATCAGCGCCTGCAGCGCGCGCCGCTCGGGGCTCCACCAGTAGCCGTTGTAGATCAGGCTGGCGTAGCGCGGCATCAGGTCGTCCTTGAGGTGGGCGACTTCGCGGTCCAGCGTGACCGACTCGATGGCGCGATGTGCGCGGAGCAGAATGGTGCCGCCCGGCGTCTCGTAGCAGCCGCGCGACTTCATGCCGACGTAGCGGTTCTCGACCAGGTCGAGGCGGCCGATGCCGTGCTTGCCGCCGAGCTGGTTGAGCGTCGCCAGCAGCTCGTGCGGCGCCATGGTCTTGCCATTGATGGCGACCAGGTCACCGGCGGCGAACTCGAGGTCGACGTATTCGGCGGCGTCGGGTGCAGCCTCCGGGCTCACCGTCCAGCGCCACATGCTCTCCTCCGCCTCGGCGGCCGGGTCCTCGAGGTGGCGGCCCTCGAAGCTGATGTGCAGCAGGTTGGCGTCCATCGAGTAGGGGCTGCCGCCCTGCTTGTGCTTCATCTCGATCGGGATGCCGTGCTTCTCGGCATAGGCCAGCAATTTCTCGCGCGAGAGCAGGTCCCACTCGCGCCACGGCGCGATGACCTTGATGTTCGGCTCGAGTGCGTAGTAGCCCAGCTCGAAGCGCACCTGGTCGTTGCCCTTGCCGGTGGCGCCGTGGCTCACCGCGTCAGCGCCGGTGGCGCGCGCGATCTCGATCTGGCGCTTGGCGATCAGCGGCCGCGCGATCGAGGTGCCGAGCAGGTATTCGCCCTCGTAGATGGTGTTGGCGCGGAACATCGGGAAGACGAAATCGCGCACGAACTCCTCGCGCAGGTCGTCGATGAAGATGTGCTCCGGCTTGATGCCGAACTGCAGCGCCTTGGCGCGAGCCGGCTCGAGTTCCTCGCCCTGGCCGAGGTCGGCGGTGAAGGTCACCACCTCGCACTGGTAGGTGTCCTGAAGCCACTTGAGGATGACCGAGGTGTCGAGGCCGCCCGAGTAGGCGAGCACGGCTTTCTTGACTGCGCTCATGAAGGTTGTTCCGTAGCGTTCCGTTTATGAATGATTCCGTGTCGGCGGCTGCCTCAGCCCAGACCCGCGCCGGCATGAAACACGCGCGCCGCCTCGCAGTCCGCCGCGATCTGCCGGGTCAGCGCGTCGAGCGACTCGAACTTGCGCTCGTCGCGGATGCGGTGCAGCAGTTCGACACGAAGGTGCGCATTATAAAGGTCGCCCTGCCAATCCAAGAGGTGCGTCTCGAGCGTGAGCGGGGCGTCGGCGGCCACGGTGGGCTTGCGGCCGAGGTTGGCGACACCGGGCAGGGGCGCATCGCCGGCGCCGTGCACGCGCACCGCGAACACACCGGTGCAGGGCGGCCGGTTGTGGCGGATCTCGACGTTGGCGGTCGGGAAGCCCAAGGTGCGGCCGCGCTGCGCGCCATGCACCACGCGTCCGCTGATGCCATACCAGCGGCCGAGCAGCGCGCGCGCGCGCGCCATGTCGCCGGCCGCCAGCGCTTCGCGCACGGCGGTGCTGGAGGCACGCGCATCGCCTTGCCGAACGGTCTGCATCTGCATCGCACCAAAGCCCAGCCGCGCACCAGTCGCCTGCAGGTGGGCAAAGTCGCCGGCGCGTTTCGAGCCGTAACGAAAATCGTCGCCGATCAGCACCTGCTGTGCCTGCAGGCCGGCCACCAGCACCTGTTCGACGAAGGCATCGGCGCTCATCGCCGCGAGGCCCGCGTCGAAATGCAGCACATGGGTGTGGTCGATGCCGAATTCGGCCAGCAACTCGCACTTCTCGCGCAGGCTGGTCAGGCGCGTCGGCGCCTGCTCCGGGGCAAAGAACTCGCGCGGGTGCGGCTCGAAGGTGAGCACGCAGGTGCGCAGGCCGTCGGCGGCGGCGAGCGTGCGCAGTTGTGCGAGCAGCGCCTGATGCCCCAAGTGCAGGCCGTCGAAGTTGCCGATGGTCACCGCCGAGGGCGCGGCGTGGTCGAACACCAGGCCGTGGCTGACGATCATGGGGCGGCTCCGCGTCTATCCCCGGCGCATGCCGGCGACTTGACGCGTGACCGGGCGCTCACGCCCCGCCCCCAAAGGTCTCGCCGAACGTTTCTCCAATCAGGATCAGCACCGGCGCATCGGCCGTCACGTTGCCCGCGGCGACATCGGCCAGGGTCGCGTGGGTGTAGGCGGCGTCGGGCAGCGACACATTGCGCGCCAGGATCACCGGCGTGGTGCCCGGCCGGCCGGCGCGCAGCAGCCTCTGCGCGATCTCGGCCACCGCCGCGCCGCCCATGTAGACGGCGGCGGCATCCGCATCGACGATCGGCCGCACCCAGTCGTTCTCGGGCGAGCCGTCGGCGTGCTTGGGCGTGACCATCACGAAATGCCGCGATTTGGCGCGCTGGGTCAGGGGCCGCCGCAATTCGGCGCTGGCGGCCAGCGCGGCGGTCACGCCGGGCACCACTTGACAGTCGACGCCGGCCGCCTGCAGGGCCTCGATCTCCTCCTGCGCGCGGCCGAACACCATCGGGTCGCCGCCCTTGAGCCGCACCACGCAAGCATGACGCCGCGCGGCATCGACCAGCATGCGGTTGATGTCGGCCTGCTTGGGGCTGGGGATGCCGGCGCGCTTGCCGACAAACACGATCTGCGCGCGGGTGGCCAGCGACAGGGTATCGGGGTGCACCAGCGCATCGGTGAGTACCACGTTGGCCTCGGCCAACAGGCGCGCGGCGCGTAGCGTGAGCAGGTCCGGCGCGCCGGGGCCGGCACCGACCAGATAGACGCGGCCCGCCGGCTTGGCGATACTCGTTTGCGCGGCGGTCGCTGCGGCGCTCCCCCGACCGGTTGCGGCCATCGCCGGCGGTCAGGCGCCGCCGCCGGCCGACACGATCATGCCCGCGCCCACCGTGTTGTTGGTCGACTCGTCGATGACAATGAATGCGCCGGTGGCGCGGTTCTCGGTGTACGGATCGACCGCCAGTGGCTGCGCCAGGCGCAGGCGGATGCGCGCGATGTCGTTCATGGCCAAGCCAGTAGCCGGCTCCCGCGCCAGCGTGTTGACGTCGACCTTGTAGTCGATGCCGTCGACCTTGGCCTTGCTGGTGCGGGTGGTGTGGCGCACCAGATAAGTGCGCGCCGGCGACAGTGGCGTCTCGGAGAACCAGCAGACCATGCCCTCGATGGCCTTGGTCACGACCGGTTGCGCGTCGCTGGGGACCAGCATATCGCCGCGCGAGACGTCGATCTCGTCCTCCAACAGGATCGAGACCGACTGCTCGTGGATGGCCTGCGGCAGCGATACCGCACCCAGCTCGATGCGCTTGACCACGCTAGCCTGACCGGAGGGCAGGGCGGTGACCCGGTCGCCGACCTTGACCTCGCCGGACTCCACACGCCCCATGAAACCGCGGTAGTCGTGCAGCTCAGGGTCGTCGGAGGCCTGCGGGCGGCAGACGAACTGCACCGGGAAGCGGAAGGCCTCGGCCTGCTCCGTGTGCGCCGCCGGAGCCGCCTCGAGAATTTCAAGCAAGGTGGCACCGCTGTACCAGGGCATGGCCTCGCCACGGTCGACGATGTTGTCGCCGTTGAGCGCCGACATCGGGATGAAGCGCACATCGCCCAGGCCGATCTCGTCGGCAAAGGCGCGGTATTCGGCGCAGATGCGGTCAAAGGTGGCCCGGTCGTGGTCGACCAGGTCCATCTTGTTCACGGCGACGACCAGATGCGGGATGCCGACCAGCTTGGCGAGGTAGGAGTGGCGGCGGGTCTGCGTGAGCACGCCGCGCCGCGCGTCGATGAGGATGATGGCCAGATTGGCGGTGGACGCCGCGGTGACCATATTGCGCGTGTACTGCTCGTGGCCGGGGCTGTCGGCGATGATGTACTTGCGCGTGCCGGTGCTGAAGTAGCGGTAGGCGACGTCGATGGTGATGCCCTGCTCGCGCTCGGCCTGCAGGCCGTCGGTGAGCAGGGACAAATCCACCGCCTCCATGCCGCGCTTCTTCGAGGTCTTCTCGATCTGGTTCAGCGTGTCGGCGAGGATGGTCTTGGTGTCGAACAGCAGGCGGCCGATCAGCGTGCTCTTGCCGTCGTCGACGCTGCCGCAGGTCATGAAGCGCAACAGGCTGTCGGCGTGAGTGTCGGTTTGCGTAAGGTTTGCCATACAGGTCATTGATCAGGCTAGAAATAGCCTTCCTTCTTGCGCTGCTCCATGCTGGCCTCGGAGGTCTGGTCGTCCAGCCGCGTGGCGCCGCGCTCGGTGATGGTGGTGGTGGCGGTCTCGATGACGATCTTGCCCACGGTGTCGGCATCGGACTCGACCGGCGCGGTGCAGGTGATGTCGCCGACGGTGCGGAAGCGCACCAGCCGGTTCTCCACCGTCTCGCCGGCACGAGGCACATTGATGACGCTGCCGTCGGCCAGTGGCACGTTGACCGGCATCATGGCGCCGCCGCGCATCACCACGTCGCGCTGGTGCGCGAAATAGATGCTCGGCAGCTCGAGGCCTTCGCGCTCGATGTACTGCCAGACGTCCATCTCGGTCCAGTTGCTGATCGGGAAGGCGCGGATGTTCTCGCCCTTGTGCGCACGCGCGTTGTAGAGGTTCCACAGTTCGGGGCGCTGGTTCTTGGGGTCCCACTGGCCGAATTCGTCGCGGAAACTCATGATCCGCTCCTTGGCGCGCGCCTTTTCCTCGTCGCGGCGGGCGCCGCCGATGCAGCAGTCGAACTCGAATTCGGCAATGGACTCAAGCAACGTGACCGACTGGTGCTTGTTGCGCGGCTCGTCCGGGCTCTTGAGCACCACCGTGCCGCGCGCCATCGAGTCCTCGACCGAGCGCACGATCAGGCGCTCGCCCAGCTCCGCAGCGCGCTTGTCGCGGAAATCAACCACCTCGCGGTAATTGTGGCCGGTGTCGATGTGCATGAGCGGAAAGGGGAAGCGTGCCGGGCGAAAGGCCTTCTCGGCCAGGCGCAGCAGGCAGATCGAGTCCTTGCCGCCACTGAACAGCAGTACCGGACGCTCGCACTGGCCGGCGACCTCGCGCAGGATGTGGATGGCCTCGGCCTCGAGCCAGTCGAGGTGAGACAGGGTCTGGCGGACAGGGGTCTGTAGAGTCGGTGTGCTCATGATGTCTTGACGTGCAGGCCGCATTCCTTGAGCGACGCGTCCTCCCACCACCAGCGGCCGGCGCGGATGTCTTCGCCGACGGCGATCGCTCGGGTGCAGGGCGCGCACCCGATACTCGGATAGAACTGGTCGTGCAGGGCGTTGTAAGGCACGTTGTGGATGCGGATGTAGGCCCAGACCTCGGGCTCGGACCACGCAGCCAGCGGGTTGAATTTGGCGATGCCAAAGCTCGCGTCGTGCTCGCGCAGGGCGAGTTCGGTGCGGGTGGCGGATTGCGCCGCGCGCAGGCCGGTGATCCAGGCCTCGCGGCCGGTCAGGGCGCGCTTGAGCGGCTCGACCTTGCGGATGCGGCAGCAGGCCTTGCGCCGCTCCACCGAGCCGTAGAAGGCGTTGATCCCATGCTCGCGCACATAGTCCTCGACCGCAGTGGTTTCGGGGAAGAACACCTTGAGCCGCGTCGAATAGCGCGCCTCGACGTCGGCCATCAGGGTGTAGGTCTCGGGCGGCAGACGGCCGGTGTCGAGCGAGAACATGTCGATGCCAAGGCCGTGGGTGAGGATGAGGTCGGTCAGGACCATGTCCTCGGCGCCAAAGCTGTTGGCAAAGGCCACACTGGGGAACTCGGCCTTGGCGGCGCGCAGCGCGTCCAGCGCTGCGGCAATGCGCACCGACAGCGCGGCTTCAAGCGTCGGCGTGATCTCGGGGCGGGTGGCCGGGTTGATCACCGCCGGACGCAGCATGGAGACGGTTGCCACAATCAGGCGCGGGCGTGGCGCCGCCACAGCGGTTGCGGCTCGTCCACCGCGCCCTGATAGGGCTCGCTGAAGTCGCGCAGGCCCTCCAGCGCGACCTGGATGTCACGGTCGGCACGCACGGCGAAGGCGTTGAAGCCGCAGCGCTTCATCAGGAACAGCTGGTCGCGCAGCACGTCGCCAACCGCACGCAGCTGGCCGCGGTAGCCGTAGCGTGTCCGCAGCAAGGTCGCGATGGAGTAACCACGGCCGTCGGCGAAGCGTTCGAAGCGCACGGCGATGACCGGGAAGGCGTTGATGTCGGCACACGACTCGACCAGGTCTTCCACCAATTCGTGTGTGTCGATGCAGAGACCAATCTCACCGGCGGCCACGCGGCCGGCCAGCGTGTCCTTCTGCGCTCTCCAAACGGCCAGCGGCACCAGCACGCGGCCCGCCGGCACCTCGAGGGCGGCGAGCACGTCCGGGCTGTAGGGTTGCTCGCCGGTGAGGCGGAACAGCACCACCTTGCCGGCCTGCTTGCGCACCGCCTCGTCGAGCACGGGCAGCACCATCAGCGGCCAGTCGTTGGCGACCACTTGGCCATCAACAATGACCTGTTGCACGGGCGCGTCAGACACCGGCGGCCTCCTTCTCGGCGCGCTTGCCGTAGACGTGTTCCTTGAACGGCGCGATGCCGAGCCGGCGCACGGTGTCGATGAAGCGCTCGTCGGCGTGGCGCTCGCGCACGTAGACCTCGATCAGGCGGGTCACCACACCCGGGATCTCGTCGGCCGCAAACGAGGGGCCGATCACCGTGCCGATGCTGGCATCCGAGCCCTGCTTGCCGCCGATGGTGACCTGGTACCACTCGGAGCCGTCCTTGTCGACGCCGAGGATGCCGATGTGGCCGACGTGGTGGTGGCCGCAGGCGTTCATGCAACCGGAGATGTTGAGCTCGAGCTCGCCGATGTCGTGGAGGTAGTCCAAGTCGTCGAAGGTCTGCTGGATGGCTTGCGCCACCGGGATGCTCGGCGCGTTGGCCAGCGAGCAGAAATCGCCGCCCGGGCAGCAGATGATGTCGGTGAGCAGGCCGATGTTCGGCGTGGCGAGGCCGCTCTGGCGTGCCTCGCTCCATAGCGCGTGCAGCTGGCCGAGTTCGACATCGCTGAGGATCAGGTTCTGCTCATGGGACACACGGATCTCGCCAAAACCGTAGCGCTCGGCGAGGTCCGCCACCGCGTCCATCTGCGCATCGGTGGCGTCGCCCGGGGCGACATTGCCCGGCTTGAGCGAGAGCGTCACGGCGCGGTAGCCCGGCTGGCGGTGCGCATGCACGCAGCGGCGCACCCAGGCGGCGAAGGCCGGCTCGCTGGCCAGCGCGGCGTCGAAGCCGGCGTCGTGCGCCGGCAGGTCGCGGTAGGCCGGCGGCGCGAAGAATGCCGCGACGCGGTCGAACTCGGCCTGCGTGATGGTGTTGGGGCCGTCCTTGAGGTGCACCCATTCCGCTTCCACCTGCCGGCTGAACTCCTCGGCGCCAAGGGCCTTCAGCAGGATCTTGATGCGCGCCTTGTAGGCGTTGTCGCGGCGGCCGTGGCGATTGTAGACGCGCAGGATGGCCTCGCAGTAGGTGGGCAGGTGCTGCCACTCGAGGTGTTCGCGGATCATGGTGCCGAGGATCGGCGTGCGTCCCAGACCGCCACCAGCCCAGACACGCGCGGCGATGGTGCCAGCGCTGTCGCGGAAGAACTCAAGCCCGATGTCGTGCATCTGCACCACCGCGCGGTCCTGGATGCTGCCGCTCACGGCGATCTTGAACTTGCGCGGCAGTAGGGCGAACTCGGGGTGGAAGGTGCTCCACTGGCGCAGGATCTCGGCCAACGGACGCGGGTCAATCACCTCATCCGGCGCCACACCGGCGAACTGGTCGGTGGTGATGTTGCGGATGCAGTTGCCCGAGGTCTGGATGGCGTGCATCTCGACCGTGGCCAGATCAGCCAGGATGTCCGGCACCGACTCCAGCGTCGGCCAGTTGTACTGGATGTTCTGGCGCGTGCTGAAGTGGCCGTAGCCGCGGTCGTATTTGCGGGCGATGTGCGCCAGCATGCGCATCTGCGCAGACGACAGGTGGCCGTAGGGGATGGCGACGCGCAGCATCGGCGCGTGGCGCTGGATGTAGAGGCCGTTCTGCAGGCGCAGTGGCCGGAACTCGTCCTCGCTCAGGTCGCCCGCGAGATAGCGGCTAGTCTGGTCGCGGAACTGGGCGACGCGTTCGTCGACGATGCGCTGGTCGTAGCTGTCGTAGCGGTACATGAAAGGTGCGGATGTGCAGGCGCAACAGCGCCGTGGCCGGGAAACCTGCGATTGTAAACCGCTTGAGGGTTGGGGCGGAGGATGCGCGCCTCCCAGCTTGCCTGCGTCACCACCCATCCCAATCGCCGACACTCTCCATGCGCACCTGGTGCTCAGGGCAGATGGGCGGGCCGAGGTGGAGGAACTTCTTGGGGATGGCGAGGCGGTAGTCGCACTGCGGACACTGCGCGCGCGGCGGGTTGGGGTTGCTGGCACGCGGTGCGCGGCGGCTCAATGCGCCGTGCGGCCACGTGCCCAGTTCGGCCGCGATGGCGGTGAGCCGAGCCTTGAGCGCCGGCCCGGCACTGGCGCTGCGCATGCGCGGCCCGACCAGACCGACGCTGAGCGCGATGGCCTTGAACTCGCGGCCGTGGCTGTGCACGCAGTCATCGACCGCGTGGACCAGCTCATGGGTGAGCACGTCCAGCACCTGTACCGCGTTGTCCAGCGCCGGCACGATGAAGATCTGGTTGATGCCGTCGGCCGAGCGAGCGGTGGGCCAGCACTCGCCTGCCACCAGTGCACGCTGCCCGGAGCCGGACCAGCCGACCGAGACGCGCACCGGCGGCACCACGTGGCCACGCGCCTCGAAGATGGGTTTGATGCGCTCGACGCCGGCCAGCAGCCAAGCCTCGCGGGTGGGGTGGGTCACGATAGACATGGGCGCCTCCAGCGGTCGGCGGACCAGTATCCGACCCGAGGGGCTCACCAGGTGAGCTTGGGCAACTACCTGCAGCGTCGACTACCCAACGGATACTCCGGCGCTCTCAACCTGCGACGTCGGTTTCGAGCAGCATGCGCACGTAACGGGTGTAGGGCATGCCTCTGGCGCGTGCCTTGGCCTTGAGTGCCTCGAGCAGTGGCGCGGGCAGGCGCATGGTGAGAGACGCGGATTTGGGTTCGAACTCGAAGTGCATGGGCTTGAAACCGGCGAGGTCGTACTCGGTCAGGTCGGCGCTGGCCACGAATTCCTCGGCTTCTACATCGCTGCCCAGCGGGGGCATGGGTTTAGGTTTGCCGCTCATAGTGGTCGATCTCCTTCTGATGCATGTAGCGCGCACTGATCGGTCGCAAGCGGATCTGGCCAGCACTCCTCCTGAGCATGAACACGAGGAACACGTAGCGTCCTGCGAGAGTCTTGCCAATGCCGCGCATCCGCGGCTCGTCGGTTGACGGGTCGGCCAGCACGGCTGGCGAACCCAGGAGCACCTGCTCGATTTCCTCCCGCGACACGCCATGCTTGCCGCATTTGGGCCAATTGCCGCCGTCCCAGTCGAAGCCGACGATGCCAACAGTGGTCACCATGCGCGGTTGTACTTACAAATGCAAGACATATCGTGGAGATCTCGTGCGTGGGGCGGAAAGAGCGGCGTTACGCAGCATGCGCCTCTACCCGCAATCCCCGCATCCGCCAAACCACCGACCCGCACCGCCCCACACGCACCCTCAAGCAATGACCTCCCGGTGCGCCCCGCGCATCTGCTGGAACACGGCGGTGACGAAGCGGCGCAAGGTGTGGCCGAAGTTGCGGGCGGTGATGCCGCCCTTGAGCACCATGTAGTGCTCGGCTCGGAGAAACAACTCGTCCTCGCCGCACAGGCGGTAGCGCACCATCCATTCGCCGCCATTGGCGGCGTGCGCGACCGCCTGCATGGCGGCGTGGTCCAGGCCCTCGCGGAAGTCGAAGAGGGCGGTGAGCAGCAGCCCGTCGCTGGCTGGGTGGATGTAGAAGTTCACGACATCGCGCACGACGATGTCGCCATCGCTGTCGATGCGGCAGGTAAAGAAACCGCGCTCGAGGATGTCGAGCAGGTCGTCCACGGTGGCGGTCTCGCTGATGATCTGGTCGAGCCAGCGCGTGTCCTGCCGCTCGCGCTGGCGGGACTCGGGCGTCTCGAAGCCGGCGGCGTCGCTCAGGCGGACGAGGGCAGTGTCTTTGCAGGTGCTGGTCATGGTGGCCTCCGGAGGGGTGGGGAGGCCAGTATCCGAGGGTGCGGGCTCACCAGACGAGCCCGAGTGCCAGAGACGACGACCCGCGGCATCCACCATCCCGCACTCGGTAGCGTCGACTAGAAGCCCTGCAACAAAAGATCGAGCGCTGCCACGATTTTGTCGCGATTCCCTGCGAGGTTCGCGACGGGTTTGCCAACGCCGCGGTAAACATCGAATCGGGCCACTCAGAACACCCGGTGGCGGTCCAGCGGCAGCCCGTGCTGCTCGACAAATGCATTGGAACTGTCGACGGCACCGCGGTTTTCTGCCAGCCAACTCTGCGACTGGTGCTCAGCGATGGCCAGTTTGAGACCGTGTTCCGCGGCCTGCGACAGGTTGACGCCCAGCAACCGGGCTTCGTCGACCAGATCTGCCGGCAGAGAGACGTTGGTGGCGCGCCGGGCGGCGCTTCCGGCAGGGGCCATGACGACCTCGTCATGCGTATGTTCAATGCGTGGGATTTTGCGCATGAAAGCGAGCCTGAGCAATGTTGCGGGGTTGAATTGTCCTGCTGCTGACAATCCTGCGCATCCGCCAAACCACCGACCCGCACGAC
This sequence comes from Rhodocyclaceae bacterium, assembly GCA_018882975.1. GTDB lineage: Bacteria > Pseudomonadota > Gammaproteobacteria > Burkholderiales > UBA3065 > UBA3065. The sequence goes on from VEQZ01000057.1 coordinate 14,474, forward strand.
CCGGCCAGCGCGGGATGGCGCGGAAGATGTCCATCCTTGACAGCTTTTGATAGCCTTGTGTACCGCCAAGCAAGGAGTCCTCCCGTGGGCATGAATGTCAACCTCACCC
>VEQZ01000104.1 GCA_018882975.1 Rhodocyclaceae bacterium
GCCGGGCCTGGCCGGCCGCCGTAGACCATCGGCACGGTGGCGCCGTCGAGTTCCGGGATCGCCACCATGATGGTGCTTTCGACCGGCAGCAAACCGCGGTCGGAGCCGCCCCACTCGACCAGACTCTGGAATTCCACCGGATGCGCCGCGAGGTAGGGCACGTCGAGCCTCGCCAGAACCTCGGCGGCCGACTTGGCATCGTTGTATGCGGGGCCGCCGACCAACGAGAAACCGGTGAGCGAGACCACGGCATCGACGGCGGTGACGCCGTCACGCATGAAATACTGGTCGATGGCCGGACGGGCGTCGAGGCCCGCCGCGAACACCGGCAGCACGTCGAGGCCCTCGGCCTCGAGGGCGGCGATGACGCCGTCGTAATGGCCGGTGTTGCCGGCCAGCAGGTAGGAGCGCAGCAGCAGGATGCCGACCCGGCCGCGCGCGCGCGACGACGACGGCAGCGCGCCAAGGTCCTCGGCGATGCGGCCCTTGATGCGCGGGTGGTAGACACCGACATCCGGGTACTCGACCGGCGCGGCTGGCTCGACACGGCCGCGCCAGCCGCGCCGCGGCCCGTCGGCATAGCGGTTCACCAGCGCGCGGACCAGGTTGAGCATGTTGTCCTCGGAACCGCCGAGCCAGTACTGCAGGGTAAGGAAGTAGGCGCGCGCGTCCTGCGCGGTGCCGGGGATGAAACGCAGGATCTGCGGCAGCCGGCGCAGCATCTTCATCTGCTGCGCGCCACCCTTGGGCGCGTTGTCGCGGTTGCCGCGCAGCTTCTTGAGCAGCGCCATGGCCGGGCTGGTCGGGCCGCTCATGTCGAATTTGCCGATGCGGGTCAGCTTGACCACCTCGGGTGCCGACATCATGCACACCATGGCGTCGCACTGGGTGCGCTTCTCCTGCAGCAGGGGCATGAGCGGCTGGAAATGGTCCTCGAGGAACAGCATGGTGACGACGACGATGTCGGCGAGCCGGATGTCGTCACGGCAGACCTCGAGGGCAGTCTCGCTGGCGCCCCATTCGGAGGCCGCGTGCATCCTGAGCTCGATGCCCGGATGCAGACGGGCGAGCGAAGCGCGGGCGCGAAGGGTGGCGGTGGCGACGTGCGTGTCCATGGTCACGACGACGACCCGCACCTGAGCCGGGTCGGTCGGGATGCGCGTGCCGCGCACTTGAGTGTCCATGGGCCGCTCCGCTGTCGTTGTCGTTAGGTGCGCGAGGCCTGGCGCCCAAAATGGGCCTTGGCTTCGTAAAGGGTCTCGACGGTGATCAGCGCGACGCCGTGTTCACTGGCGTAGCGCTCGGTGTTGCGTCGGGCCTTGCCACGCACGAAGAAGGGGATCTTGCCGAGTTCCTTCTGCGCGTCCCCGGCCCACGTCGGCGCACCCGGTGCCGTGTCGCCGGCTACGGACGCCCCGGCGGGCGCGGTGGCCGCGCCGGCCGCCGCCGCGGCAGTGTCGCCAACCGTGATCGGCGACTCGGGCTGCAGCGGTTGCGGCCGCGAACTGCCATGGCCGAGGTGCGAGGCGGCAGCGCCATCGTGGAACTCGAAGTCCTCGCGGAACATGCCTAGCAGATGCTCCTCCAGCCCCATCATCAGCGGGTGGACCCAGGTGTCGAAGAGCACGTTGGCGCCCTCGAAGCCCATCTGCGGGGCATAGCGCGCCGGAAAGTCCTGGACGTGAACGGGCGCCGAGATGACCGCGCAGGGCACGCCAAGACGCTTGGCGATGTGCCGCTCCATCTGTGTGCCGAGCACCAGTTCGGGCTGCAGTTCGGCCACGCGCGCCTCGACCTCGAGGTAGTCGTCGGTGATCAGCGCCTCGACGCCGTACTTCTCGGCGGCAGCGCGGACCTCGCGGGCGAACTCGCGGCTGTAGGTGCCGAGGCCGACGACCTGGAAGCCGAACTCCTCGGCGGCGACGCGCGCCGCAGCAACGGCATGGGTGCCGTCGCCGAACACGAACACGCGCTTGCCAGTGAGGTAGGTGGAGTCGACCGAGCGCGAGTACCACGGCGCGCGCGTGCCGCCGGCGGCGGTCTGCGCCGCGTCAGGGTCGAGGCCGGCGAGCGCGGCGACCTCGGCGATGAACTCCCGAGTGGCGATGGCGCCGATCGGGATGGTCCGCGTGAACGGCTGGCCGTAGGCGCGCTGCAACCAGTTGGCTGCGCTCTGCGCCGTCTCCGGGTAGAGCACGACATTGAAGTCGGCCGCGCCGAGGCGGGCGAGGTCGGCGGCGGTGGCGCCCTGCGGCGCGACCACGCGCACTTCGATGCCGATGGCCTCGAGCAGGCCGCGGATCTCGCGCACGTCGTCGCGGTGACGGAAGCCGAGCGCGGTCGGCCCGAGGATGTTGCAGGAGGGCCGCGCACCTTCGGCACGCGGCGCACGCGGCGTACCGGGCGCCGGCGCGTGCGGCCCGGCCAGGCCGCGCACCATCTGGTAGAAGGTCTCGGCCGCGCCCCAGTTCTCCTTCTTCTGGTACGAGGGCAACTCCAGCGCCACCACCGGGATCGGCAGGTCGAGGGCGGCGGCCAAGCCACCCGGGTCGTCCTGGATCAGTTCGGCGGTGCACGAAGCGCCGACCATCATCGCCGCCGGCTTGAAGCGCTCGTGCGCCTCACGCGCGGCGTTCTTGAACAACTCTGCGGTATCCCCGCCGAGGTCGCGCGCCTGGAACGTCGTGTAGGTCACCGGCGGGCGCTTGGGCAGGCGCTCGATCATGGTGAAAAGAAGGTCCGCGTAGGTATCGCCCTGCGGCGCGTGCAGCACGTAGTGCACGTCCTCCAGCGCGGTGGCGATGCGCATCGCCCCCACATGCGGCGGGCCCTCGTAGGTCCAGAGCGTGAGTTGCATGGCTACACCTGCCCTTCCAGCGCCTCGAGGCGCGCGCGACGGTTGAACGGGCGGGCGAACAGTTCCGCCAGGTCGCCGGCCTGGTCGAAGCCATGCACCGGACTGAACACCAGTTCGATCGACCATTTGGTGGTGATGCCCTGCGCCTCGAGCGGGTTGGCCAAACCGAGTCCGCAGACCACCATGTCCGGACGGGCGGCATGGCAGCGGTCGAGTTGCCGCTCGACGTCCTGGCCCTCGGACAGAATGGTGCCTTCGGGCAGCAGGTCGAGTTCCTGCGCCATGAGCTGACGGTGCAGGTAGGGCGTGCCGACCTCGAGCGGGCGCATGCCGAGTTCGCGTGCGAGAAAACGCGCCAGCGGCAGTTCCAATTGCGAGTCGGGGAAGAAGAAGATGCTGCGGCCGGCCAATTGCTCGCGGTGGCGGGCGACGCCAGCACGGGCACGTTCCTGCAGCGGCGCCACGCCTTCCTCAAAA
>VEQZ01000058.1 GCA_018882975.1 Rhodocyclaceae bacterium
AGCCCTGTCCACCCAAGAGGGCCAAGACATGCTCTTTGCATTGAAGGCCGCGCGCGACCGCGTCAACACCGCCACCGACATGCCCGGCCACCTCTTCATCGTCGGGACGGGGTCGCACAAATCGCTGGTGACCGACATGGCCACGCGCCGCTCGCAAGCCTTTGCTGGCGCCCACACGACGTCTTTCGAGCCCTTGGGAAAGGATTACGTCGAGTGGTTCTTGCATCGGGTCGAGGCGGCGGGCTTCATTGCGCCTCCCCTGGAGGCTGCATTCGCGGGCTTCAAGAGCATGGGCAACCGCCCCGAGGAACTGGCCAAAGCCGTGCGGCAATTTCAGGATGAGGTGGCCACCGGCCGCGGTTCGGATGCACTCACCTCGTTCGCGACGATTTGCGCAACGCTGGCCTCCTCAGCCGCCGACATTGAGGTCCAAGCCATTGAAGACGCCGGCGAACTGGCCATGCTCGCCTTCTCACGCATCGCTGACGGCCAGAACCGCGGGCTTTACAGCGCCGAGACCTTGGCCGCGTTCTCTCAGGCGCTCGGCCGCGAGATCTCGGCCAACGACATGATCCCGGCGATTGACAAGTTGGTCGCCGCCAACCTCATCGTGCGCAAGGGGCATGGCACTTTTGACATTGCCGACCCGTTCGTAAGACATGTCTGGCTTCAACAGGTCCAGATGCGCCAGTCTCTGGCCAACCCGACGCTTACGCGTGGTCAGGACAATTGACGCCGGCCGAGGGGCTCGAAAATGAATGGCAAGCGTGCGCGATTCAGTAACCCGCGGTTCACTTCCCGATGCAGAACCGCCCGAAGATCTCGCCCAGCAGGTCATCCGCCACCACCCGCCCGGTGACGCTGCCCAGCGCATCACCAGCCAGCCGCAGCTCTTCGGCCAGCAGGTCAGGGGCGGCGACGCTGTCCAGCGCAGCCGCGAGGTGGCCCGCCGCCTGCTCGAGCGCCGCCACGTGGCGCTCGCGGGCGATGATCGGCGAGGCGTCGGTTCGCCAGTCGAGTTGGCGCAGGATGGCGGCGCGCAGGGCGGGCAGGCCTTCGCCCCTGACGGCGGACACGGCGAGGTTGGCCTGCAGCGGCCCCGCCGCCGCGCTACTCCCGGCTGAATCCGCGGAGGGCCCCCCGCCGGCCGTGCCGGCCGTCGCACCACCCGCCACATCCGCCTTGCTCCGCACCACCAGACGCGGCAGCGCCGCCGGCAGTTCGCGCATCAGCGCGCTGTCTTCGGCGGCCACCTCCCGCTCATCGACCAGCCACAGCGCCAAATCAGCGCGGGCCAGTGCCGCGCGGGCGCGCTCGATGCCGATGCGCTCCACCGGGTCGTCGGTGTCGCGCAGGCCGGCGGTGTCGGTCACCTCGATCGGCACGCCGTCGATCTGCAGGTGGGCGCGCAGTGCGTCGCGCGTGGTGCCGGCGATCGGGCTGGTAATGGCGACCTCTTCGCCGGCCAGCGCGTTGAGCAGCGTCGATTTGCCGACGTTCGGCCGGCCGACGATGACCACCCGGTAGCCTTCGCGCAGCCGCATGCCGCGCCGCGCGGCGGCCAGCGCATCAGCCAGACGCGCCTGCACCACATGCAGACGCGGCAGCAGGTCGAGCCGCTGCAGCCAGTCGATGTCGCCCTCCTCGGGAAAATCAAGACTCGCCTCGACCAAAGCGCGCACCGTCAGCAGCTCGTCAGCCAGCGCATCGACCGTTGCTGCGAACTCGCCGGCCAGCGAGCGGCGGGCTGCAGCGACGGCCGCGTCCGAGTCCGCGGCGATGAGGTCGGCCACCGCCTCGGCCTGGTCCAGGCTCAACTTCCCGTTGAGAAAGGCGCGCTGGGTGAATTCGCCCGGCCCGGCCGGCTCGGCGCCAAGCTCGACGCAACGCCGCACCAGCGCCGCCAAAATCAGCGGGTTGCCATGCGCCTGCAGTTCGAGCGTGTCCTCGCCGGTGTAGGACGCCGGCGCCGCAAACCAGATCGCCACACCGCGGTCGATCTCCCGCCCTGAGGCATCGGCGAAAGCCGCGAACAGCGCCTGCCGCGGCTTGGGCACGCGCCCGAGCACGCCTTGCGCAACCGTGTGCGCCAGCGGCCCGCTGATCCGCACCACCCCGACACCGGCGTGGCCCGGCGCAGTCGCCACCGCCACGAGGGTGTGGGCCACGTCCATTTCAGCGCCGTTCGGCGGCCTTTTCACGCTCCATCACGGTGTTGATGCGCCACTGCTGGGCGATCGAGAGCACGTTGTTGACCAGCCAGTAGAGCACCAGGCCCGACGCAAAGAAGAAGAAAAACACCGAGAACGCGATCGGCATGATCTGCATGACTTTGGCCTGGATCGGGTCCGGCGGCGGCGGGTTGAGGCGCGACTGCAAAATCATCGAGATGCCCATCAGGATCGGCAGCACATAGAAGGGGTCCGGCGCCGAGAGGTCGGTGATCCAGCCATAGAAGGGCGCGTGGCGCAGTTCCACCGAGGCGATCAGCGCGTAGTAGAGCGCAATGAACACCGGGATCTGCACCAGGATCGGCAAGCAGCCGCCGAGCGGGTTGATTTTCTCGGTCTGGTAGAGCTTCATCAGCTCGACCTGCATGCGCTGCTTGTCGTCGCCGTAGCGCTCCTTGAGTTGCTGCAGCTTGGGTGCGACCACGCGCATCTTGGCCATGGAGCGGTAACTGGTGGCCGAGAGCGGGTAGAACAGGCCCTTAACGATGACGGTGAGCAGAATGATCGCCACACCCCAATTGCCGACCAGGTCGTGCAGGAAACTAAGGAACTTGAACATCGGCTTGGCGATGATGGTCAGCCAGCCGTAATCGGTAGTGAGGTCAAGGCCTGGCGCCAGCGCCGCCAAACGGTCCTGCTCCTGCGGGCCAGCGTACAGCCGCATGGTGGCACTGCCGGTCTGCCCGGCGGCGATTTCGGTTACGGTGGTCTTGACGCCGACGCGGTAGACATCGTTGGCGAGCGCGTCGATGTAGTTCTCGCGCGAGCTGCCTTCGGCCGGCAACCACGCAGTGAGGAAATAATGCTGGATCAAGGCCACCCAGCCGTCCTTGCCCTGCCGCGCGTATTCGGCCTTGCCCTTGCGCACCGACTCGAAATCGACCTTGTGGTACTTGTCGGCGTCGTTGTAGACCACCGGGCCGGTGTAGGTGGACTGGAACTTCTGTGCGTCGGCCGGCGCGTCGCCGTGCCGCAGCATCTGGAAGTAGGCCGAGGTCGCCACCGCCTGCGCGCCACCGTTACGGGTGTCGAGCCGCACATCGACCACGTACTGGCCGCGGTGGAACACATAGGTGCGGGTCACTTCAACATCGCCGGATACCGCACGCAGGCTTACTTCCAGCGTGTCCTTGCCTTCGGTCATGGCATAGCTGTCAGCCTCGGCCGCGAACACCGTACGGTGGTTGGGCAGACCGGCACCGGTCAGGCCGGACTGGATCACGTAGGGCTTGGCCGCATCGCTCAAGAGAACCAGCGGACCTTCAGCATCGCCTGAAGCGCGGTGGCGCAACAACTCAAGGTGACGGATGTCGCCCCCGTTCTCGTCGATTTCGGCGCGGAACAGGTCCGTCTCGACGCGGATGCGACGGCCTTTGGCCAGCCCCCCGCCCGTCGTGGGCGCAGCCTGCGAGGCCAGGTTGGAAGTACCCGCGCTCTGGGGGGTCGCCGGGGCGGCGGTGGGCGGCGCTTCAGCCATGCTGGCCGGGCCGACGGGCGCTTGCATCGACTGGTATCGCTCCCACAGCATGATCAAGCTGAAGGAGAGGATGAAGAAAAGCAGCAGGCGCTTGGTGTCCATGGGGGCAGCCGATCGAAGAGGGGTTCAGGGCACGGGGTCAAAACCGCCCGGATTGTACGGGTGGCATCGGCACAAACGGTGCAGGGTCAGGGCCGATCCGCGCAAAAGCCCGTGACGCTGCAACGCCTCGATGGCGTATGCGGAACAGGTCGGGTAGAAGCGGCATCGCGGCCCGATCAAGGGCCGCAAAAAATACTGGTAGGTCCGTACCAGTGCGATCAACGGCCAGGCGAGGCACTGCGACAGCCGGGTCGGGATTTTTGGATCACACATCAGGCCATGAGTTTGAGCCAGTGCCGTGACAGTTCGGATCGAGCGTCCGCGGCCTGTGAAGCAGCGGGCACCCGGCGCAGCCGCACCACGCAATCAACCGGCCTGTCAGGCGACATCTCACGCCGGAACGATTCACGCACCACGCGCTTGAGCCAGTTGCGCCGAGCCGCGGAGCGGCAGAGGCGCTTGGGGACCACCAGGCCCAGCCGGCTCGCCAAGAACGGCTCGCCTTTCGGCGCTTCTTCAGCTTGGGGGCCGGGTTCGTCCTTTGCCGTGCCCTCGCGCAGCGGGAGACAGTACACGTCAAAGAATTCCCCACGAGACATAGCCCGTGTTGCAAGGGCGCTGCGGTAAACGGCCGCGGCGGCGATACGACGAGCCCGCGGCAGCGTTTGGCGGCCTTTGGCGTTTGGCGTGGCGTCAGGCGTGGCACACCGCCGCGTGACTCGCGGCGCTCACTGGGGCCCGGTCAGACGGCCAGACGGGCGCGGCCCTTGGCGCGCCGCGCGCGAATCACTGCAGCACCGCTGCGTGTGCGCATGCGCGACAAAAAGCCATGCGTGCGCTTGCGCTTGACTACCGAGGGTTGGAAAGTGCGTTTCATTCGGGTCGGCTCCGCTACAGATTTTTTGTTTCTGGTTTAGATGGCTGGACAGTCTTGCTTGGAAGGCTGGTCTCGGTTCGTCCCGGACCAAGTTCTCCAGGAGCAGGCTCTTCAGGACGCGGTTCGTCCAGAACGGTGTCTCGGGCGTACAAGCTATACCCGGACATTTCCTCTGGCCAAGTCAAGGTGATGCAAGCGCCAGCGACAGAACCGCGTATTTTGTAGTCGGCAACGCGTTTTGTCAATGGGCGCCAGGCCGGTGCATCCGGTTTGGCAGCAAGGAAAGCCTTGAAGGCGATGAGCGCTTGCCGGATGATTCGCCTGATGAACGACTACTGGAACGACTGTCTCGAGCGCCTGCGCGATGCGCTGCCGAGGGTCCAGTTCGAACGCTGGATCGTGCCGCTGGAGCTGCTGCAGGCGGACAATCAGGGCGTGCGCATTCGTGCGCCGAACCGGATGGTGGTGAACTGGGTGCGCGATCGCGCCATGCACATTCTGCAGCCAGTGGCGGAGGAGCATTTCGCGCCTGGCGTGGCCGTCGACATCGCCACCCCGGAGCCGGGCGCGGCAACGCCCGTCGGCCTCGTGGAAGAAGCGTCTCAGCGGGGCGTCGAGCGTTCAGCGGGTCGGCCGGACACCACTGCGCCCACTTCCAGCGTGGCCGGTGTGGCAACGGCACCGGCCGAACCGCGACGCCGCTCACGCCGCCTTCTTTCCGCAGGCGTCAATCCGGCCTTCACCTTCGACAACTTCGTCGTTGGCAAGGCCAACCAGATGGCGCGTGCCTCGGCCGTGCAAGTCGCGGCAAACCCTGGCAGCGACTACAACCCGCTGTTCGTCTATGGCAGCACGGGTCTGGGCAAGACTCACCTGATTCAGGCGGTCGGCAATGCCTTGTTGGCACGCGACCCCACAGCGCGCATTCGCTACGTCCACGCCAACGAATACATCGGTGACGTGGTCAAGGCCTACCAGAACCGCGCCTTCGACGATTTCAAGACGCAGTACCGCTCGCTCGATCTGCTGCTGATCGACGATGTGCATTTCTTCAGCGGCAAGGAGAAGACGCAGGAAGAGTTTTTTTACACCTTCAACTACCTGATCGATGAGCAGAAGCAAGTCATCATCACCAGCGACACCCTGCCCAAGGACATCAACGGCCTCGAAGACCGCTTGGTCTCCCGCTTCGGCTATGGCTTGACGGTCGGGATCGAACCACCTGAACTGGAAATGCGGGTCGCCATTCTGCTGGCCAAGGCGCGGGCCGAAAACGTCGATCTCGGCAACGAAGTCGCTTTCTTCATCGCCAGGCACATCCGTTCCAATGTTCGCGAACTCGAAGGCGCTTTGAAGCGCGTGATCGCCTTCCACCGTTTCAACGGTCGGCCACTCGACATCGAGTCGGCCAAGGACGCCCTGCGCGACGTGCTGGCCTCGTTCAACCGTGAACCGCCGATCGAGCAGGTGCGCAAGGCGGTGGCTGAGTATTTCGGCATCCGCGAGTCGGAGTTGTCGGGTCAACGCAAAACCAAGACCATCGTCGTGCCACGGCAGATCGCCATGAGTCTCTGCCGACACCTCACACAAAAGTCGTTGCCGGAGATCGGCGAAGGCTTCGGCGGTCGCGACCACACCACGGTATTGCACGCGTGTCGCAAGGTCGACCTGCTGCGCAAGGAGGATGCTGCTGTCGCTCAGGCCTTCGATGTGCTGACGCGGATCCTGCGCAGTTGAAGAGCGAACGGCGGCGCTTGTACAGGCTGTGGACAAACCCAATCAGCCGCTGTGGAGCATCCCGGCAGAACGCCGTCGCTTTGCTGCCGGTACCACCACCAGCAAGCCTGAACAGGTGTCCTCCACAGCGCGGCAGGAAGGCGTAAAATATTGGGTTTTATGGGCTTTTGGTGCTTGTCCCCAGACCCTGTCCGGTTCATAGACTTTAGTTTTTATACATACACACCATGTTAGTCATGCAATGTTCGCGCGACACCCTGCTGCGACCGCTGGCTGCAGTGATCGGCATCGTCGAGCGCCGCAACACCCTGCCCATCCTGTCGAATGTGCTGCTGCATTGCAGCGGCAACACGCTCACCTGTTTGGCCACTGACCTCGAACTCGAGGTCCTCGCTAGCGCCGCGCTTGAGGCTGCCACCGACGACATCACGTTCACCACCTCGGCGCGCAAGCTGTACGACATCGTGCGTGCGCTGCCGGAGGACGCAAAAGTCGCGCTCGACCTGCACGACGGTCGGCTCACCATCAAGGCCGGGCGCAGCCGTTTTACCCTGCAGACGCTGGATCCGGTCACCTTCCCCCGCATGCCGGAACTGGCGGACACCAGCGTCGAGTTGCGGCTCCATCAGGGCGCGTTGCGCGAACTGCTGCGTCTGACGCAATACGCCATGGCCCAGCAGGACATCCGTTATTACCTCAACGGCCTGTTGCTCGATCAAGTTGGCGAGACTGTGCGCCTGGTGGCTACCGACGGCCACCGACTGGCCTACGCCGAGGGTCGCGCCGACGGCGCAGCCACCGGCACCAGCAGCAGTACCATACTGCCGCGCAAACTGGTGCAGGAACTGGCGCGCCTGCTCAGCGATGGCGACGAGCCGGTGACCCTGCAGGTCGGGCCGCAGCAGGTGCGCGCCAGCTTTGGCGACATCCGCATCGCCAGCAAGGTGATCGACGGCAAGTTCCCGGATTACAACCGGGTCATTCCGCAGGACCACCCCAAGGCCATCGAGGTGCCACGCGCAGTCCTGCTCGACGCGCTGCGGCGCGCCGAGATTCTCTCCAACGACAAACTGCGCAGCGTGCGCCTGTTGCTGGAGCCCGGTCGTTTGGGCGTGAGTTGCACCAACACCGAACAGGAAGAGGCTGCCGAGGAGCTCGAGATCGACTATCAGGGCGAGTCGCTCGATATCGGCTTCAATGTGCAGTACCTGCTCGAAGCGGTATCGACTCTGAGCAGCGAGCAAGTGACGCTCAACCTGAGAGACCAGAATTCGAGCTGTTTGCTCACCGACCGGGAAAACCCGGGTTACCGCTACGTCGTGATGCCGATGCGGCTCTGACGACAGGATCACATCCCAGATGAGCAATACCTATGACGAGTCCAGCATCCAGCAACTTGAAGGCTTGGAGGCTGTACGCAAGCGGCCGGGCATGTACATCGGCGACACCTCCGACGGCACCGGCCTGCACCACATGGTGTTCGAGGTGGTCGACAACGCCATCGACGAGGCGTTGGCCGGCTTCTGCGACAACATTGTCATCACCATCCACACCGACAACAGCATCAGCGTGGTCGACAACGGTCGCGGCATACCGACCGGGGTCAAAATGGACGATAAGCATGAGCCGAAGCGCTCGGCCGCTGAGATCGTCATGTGCGTGCTGCATGCCGGCGGCAAGTTCAACCAGAACAGCTACAAAGTGTCGGGCGGCCTGCACGGCGTCGGCGTGAGTTGCGTCAACGCGCTTTCCGACTGGCTCAAGTTGACCATCCGGCGCGATGGCAAGAAGTACCACATGGAGTTCCACCGCGGCCACGCGGTGAACCGCGTCATTGAAAAGGTCGACGGCGTCGAGGTGAGCCCGATGCAGGTGGTCGGCACTTCAGCCGGCACCGGCACCGAAGTGCATTTCCTGGCCGACGCCAGCATTTTCGGCACCGTCGAATTCCATTACGAGATTCTCGCCAAGCGTCTGCGCGAACTGTCTTTCCTCAACAACGGCGTGCGCATCAAGTTGGTCGATCAGCGTTCGGCGCGCGAGGAAGACTTCGCTTTTAGCGGGGGCGTCAAGGGCTTCGTCGAGTACATCAACCGCAGCAAGACGGTGCTCCACGCCAACGTCTTCCATTCGCAGGGGGAGTTGACGCTGGATAGCGGCGCGACCATCTCTGCCGAAGTCGCCATGCAGTGGAACGACAGCTACAGCGAACAGGTGCTGTGCTTCACCAACAACATCCCGCAGGCTGACGGTGGCACCCACTTGACCGGTCTGCGCGCGGCGATGACGCGCGTCATCAACAAGTACATCGAAGAAAACGACATCGCCAAGAAGGCCAAGGTCGACATCACTGGCGATGACATGCGCGAAGGCCTGGCCTGCGTGCTCTCGGTGAAGATGCCCGACCCCAAGTTCGCCAGCCAGACCAAAATGAAGCTCGTGTCATCGGAGGCGCGGCCGGCGGTGGAAGAGGTGGTAGCGGCCAAACTGTCCGAGTACCTGCAGGAACGTCCGGCCGACGCCAAGGTCATCACCAGCAAGATCGTCGAAGCGGCCCGCGCCCGCGAAGCTGCCCGCAAGGCGCGCGAGATGACGCGCCGCAAGGGCGTGATGGACGGTTTAGGCCTGCCCGGCAAGCTCGCCGACTGTCAAGAACGCGACCCGGCGCTGTGCGAGCTCTACTTGGTCGAGGGCGATTCCGCAGGCGGCTCCGCCAAGCAAGGCCGCGATCGGAAGTTCCAGGCGATCCTGCCGCTCAAGGGCAAGATCCTCAACGTTGAAAGGGCCCGTTTCGACAAGCTGGTGTCGTCTCAGGAGATCGCCACGCTGATCACCGCGCTTGGTACCGGCATCGGCAAGGACGACTACAACGCCGACAAGCTGCGCTACCACCGCATCATCCTGATGACCGATGCGGATGTGGACGGGTCGCACATCCGTACCCTGCTGCTGACCTTCTTTTACCGGCAGATGCCGGAGTTGGTCGAACGCGGCCACATTTACATCGCCCAGCCACCGCTGTACAAGCTCAAGGCGGGCAAGGACGAGCGGTATCTGAAGGACGAGCACGAACTCAAGCAGCACTTGCTGCGGTTGTCCCTGCGCGACGCCAGTTTTGTGCCGGCGGCCGGGGCCACGGCCATCACTGGTGATGCGCTGGCTGAACTTGCCAACCGCTACCTGCTAGCCGAAGCGGTGATCGAACGTACCTGTCATTACATCGACACCGAGGCGCTGCTGGCGATCCTGCGCGGCGTGACGCTGGATCTTGGCGACGAGGCTACGGCCGCCGCCAGCGCCAAGGCCTTGGCTGCCGCAGTGGGCGGCGCACTGGCGGTCGAACCGGCCTTTGATGCGACCACCGAGCGCTGGGTGCTGCGGCTCGAGCGGCGCTTGCACGGCAATCTCCGACGCTCCCTGATCGATGCTGATTTTGTCAGCAGTGGCGACTACACGCTGCTGGCTGATCTGGCGCGTACCTTGTCGGGCCTGGTTGGCGAAGGCGCTGCTGTGACGCGCGGCGAGGCGACTGCCCCGGCGGGCGATTTCCGGGCGGCGCTCGACTGGCTGATGGAGCAGGTCAAGCGCAACATGAACGTGCAGCGCTATAAGGGCTTGGGCGAGATGAACCCGGAGCAGCTGTGGGAGACGACCATGGACCCGACAGTGCGTCGCCTGCTCAAGGTGCAGATCGAGGACGCGATCGCCGCCGACGAGATCTTCACCACCCTGATGGGTGATCAGGTCGAGCCACGGCGCGCCTTCATCGAAGACAACGCGCTGCGCGTCGCCAATCTCGACGTTTGATGCCAGCGGTCAGCGGAGCAGCGGTGCGCCGCGAAGGCGCTCGAGATCGGACTGCTTGAGCCGGGCAACGCGGCCGTCTTTGCTGAAGGCGGCCAGATTCTGCTCGACACCGTCGACGCTGAAACTGACGACGTTGACGTCGCCAACCGCGAGAAACGCCAAGTCCTCGGGCAGGCTCAAGGTCTGTCCGGCGCGTAGCGTGGATTCGGTCTCCTTGCCGGACGAATCGCGCGTGAAGATCCAGCTCGGGCCTTGCGCTTCGAGGTGGTACGGACCCGCTTCCGCGGCTGCTTCCGCGGGCTCGGCGCGCGGCTTTGCCGTTTTCTCCGGCGGTCCAAGGGGCGTCACGGGAGCCGCGGCCACCACCGGCGCGGGGTCGGGCATCGCCGCCGACTCCACGGGAGCCGGCCCGACAGGTGCCAGCGATTCCTCGGCTGACGGGGGGGCGTCCGTCAAGGCTTGCTGTGAGGCTTGCGTAGAGGGGGTCGCGCTGGGCGACCCACCTGACAGGGCCATGAACTGATCGAAGTGCGTCACACCGTAGATGCCGGCCAGCAGAATGCTGACCAGCAGCACGGTGGGCAACACTGCCCGACGCACGCGCGTGTCGTGCGTCAAGGCGGCGGTGGGCTTATGGGTTGCGGAGTCGTCGCCGACGGGTAGCGGTTCCGGTGCAGAGGTCGTTGCGGGAGCTGCTATCGGTGCAGACGTAGGCGCAGAGCTCGGCGCGGTCCGCTTTCGTCTTGAGGCGCGAGCGGCAGTGTCCGCGGCGGCGATCGGAGCTTGCGGCGGGTTCTCCGCTGCAGACGATAGCGATGCAGCAACCGGCGCAGCAGCACTGGGCGGTGGTTCCGGTTGCGTGGGGACGTCTTCAGGCAGGCCCAGCAATGCCCGGTAGCGCTTCATGGCCTGCGCATAAAAAGCTTGGTTGTAAAAAGCTTTGACGTCACCCGTCTCGAGCGCGCGAACTTGTTGCTGTGACAGCAGGAGTCGGTTGGCGACGTCGGCGATCGCCAGTTGCATCTCTTCACGCCGCGCCGTCAGGTGTTTGTCATCGGCGGTGTGGGTGGTCAGGTCAGTCACGGGCAATCCGGGGTGGGTCGAGCCTGAGGTGCAAATTTTCGGCACGCTAGCACAAAACGGGCGAGGACGACGCGCCGGAGGCGCGTGTCAGGCGTGGACTCGTGCGCGGGTGATGCGCGCACCGAGTCGGGACAGCTTTTCCTCGATGCGCTCGTAACCGCGGTCGAGGTGGTAGATGCGGTCGATGCGCGTCTCGCCCTGCGCCACCAAGCCGGCGATGACCAGACTCGCCGAGGCGCGCAGATCGGTGGCCATCACGGTGGCACCGGCGAGGCTCGGTACGCCGGTGACGATCGCGGTGTTGCCGTGCACCTCGATCTGCGCGCCGAGCCGTCGCAACTCCTGGACGTGCATCAGACGGTTCTCGAAGATGGTCTCGGTGATGGTCGCGGTGCCCTCGGCGATGCAGTCGAGCGCCATCAGTTGCGCCTGCATGTCGGTGGGGAAGGCCGGGTGCGGCAGGGTGCGGGCTGACACTGCTGTCGGGCGCCGGTCCATGCGCAAGGCGATGTCGTTGCCGGTCACCTCAATGGCGGCGCCGGCCTCGCGCAGCTTGCCGATGACTGCATCCAGCGCCGCCGGGCAGCTGTCTCGCAGCACCAGCTCGCCGCCAGTGGCCGCTACCGCGGCCAGAAAGGTGCCGGTCTCGATGCGGTCGGCCATGATGCGGTGCTCGCCGGCGCCGAGGCGCTCCACGCCCTCGACGGTGATGGTGTCGGTGCCGGCGCCGACGATGCGCGCGCCCATGGCGATGAGGCAGTCCGCCAGATCGACCACTTCCGGCTCGCGCGCGGCGTTCTCGAGCACGGTGGTGCCATCGGCCAGGGTGGCGGCCATCAGCAGGTTCTCGGTGCCGGTGACGGTGACCATGTCCATTACCACGCGCGCCCCGCGCAGGCGTTTTGCGCGTGCCACCAGGTCGCCCTGCTCGATGGTGATGGTCGCGCCCATCGCTTCGAGGCCCTTGACGTGCTGGTCGACCGGCCGGAGACCGATGGCGCAGCCGCCTGGGAGCGACACGCGCGCCTCGCCGCAGCGCGCCAGCAGCGGCCCGAGCACGAGGATCGACGCGCGCATGGTCTTGACCAGCTCATACGGTGCGTTGGCGTCGGCGATGCGCGCCGCCTGCAGGGTCACGCGGTCACCCTCCTCGACCACCACGTCCACGCCCATGCGCGCGAGCAGTTGTAGGGTGGTGATGACGTCGCGCAGGTGCGGGACGTTGCTCAGGCGGAACGGCTCGGCGGTCAGCAGCGACGCGCAAAGGATGGGCAGCGCGGCGTTCTTGGCGCCCGAGATCGGCAGTTCGCCGTACAGCGGCCTGCCGCCCTCGATGACCAGGCGTTCCATGCGCGCGCCTCAGCCGCCGTATTCGGCCGGCGTGCGCGTCTGCATGGAGAGCGCGTGGATCTCCTCGCGCATGCGGTCGCCGAGCGCGGCGTAGACCATGCGCTGACGCTCCAGCGTGCGCTTGCCCTCAAAGGCGTTGCAGACGATGAGCGCCTCGAAGTGGGTGCCGTCGCCCGTCACTTGCAGGTGCTGGCAGTCGAGTTTGTCGCCGATGTAGGCGCGGATCTGGTCGGGGGTAGGCATGTCGGGATACCAGTCAGTGGTCTATTGGCGCAGCTTGCGGCCGCTGTCGAGGAAATGCAGGGTGTAGGCAGAGAGTGCAGCGAGCGCCAGCGATACGGCGCCGAGGCTCAGCCAGGGCGCAACGTCGGAGGCACCGAGAAAGCCGTAGCGGAAGCCGTCGACCAGGTAGAAGAACGGATTGAAGTGAGACAGCGTGCGCCACAGCGGCGGCAAGTCATCGACCGAGTAGAACACGCCGGCGAGGAAGGTCAGCGGCATCACCACGAAGTTCTGGAAGGCTGCGAGTTCGTCGAACTTGTCCGCCACAAGGCCGGCGATGATGCCGAACACGCCGAGCAGTGCTGCGCCGAGTATGGCGAAAGTGAGCGCCCACACCGGATGGGCCAGCGGCACGCCGGCGAAGAGCAATCCGACCCCCAGCACCATGATGCCGACCGCTATGCCGCGCACCACGGCCGCCGCGGTGTAGGCGAGAAACATCTCGCCGGCGGTGAGCGGGGCGAGCAGCACGAACACCAGATTGCCCGTGACCTTGCTCTGGATGAGGCTCGACGAACTGTTGGCAAAGGCGTTCTGCAGCACGCTCATCATGGCGAGCCCCGGGATGAGGAAGGCTGCATAGCCCACGCCGTGCGTTTGCGGCAGGCGGTCTTCCAGCACATGGCCGAAGATCAGCAGGTAGAGCAGCGCGGTGAGCACCGGCGCGGCGAGCGTCTGAAAGGCGACCTTCCAGAAGCGCAGCAATTCCTTGGCGAGCAGGGTCTGGCAGCCGGCGCTTAGCATCATCGGCATGTCAGCGGATGGCCTCGTCGTCCTTGACGCCCCATTGGTCGCGGTAGGCGCGGATCGCTGCGAGTTCTTTGGCCCGCGCCGGATTCTGCTCTAGGCGCTCGATGAGGTCGTCGAGCGTGGCAACGGCGACCACCGGCACATCGAGCGTGCGCCGCACTTCATCGACTGCTGAGACGCCGCTCGGGCCGCGCTCCATGCGATCGAGCGCGATCAGCACCGCCGCCACTTGTGCACCGGCGGCCTCGAGGATCGCGGTGGACTCGCGCACCGAAGTGCCGGCCGAGATGACGTCATCGACGATCACCAAGCGGCCCTTGAGCGACGCGCCGACCACCGTGCCGCCCTCGCCGTGGTCCTTGGCTTCCTTGCGGTTGAAGCTGTAGGGCACGTCGCGGCCCTGGGCGGCGAGCGCGATGGCGATGCTGGCCGCCAGCGGGATGCCCTTGTAGGCCGGCCCGAATAGGCCGTCGAAGGGCACGCCGGAGGCGAGCAGCGCGTCGGCGTAGTGTTGCCCGAGGCGCGCCAATCCGGCGCCGGTGCAGAACCGTCCGGCATTGAAGAAATAGGGCGATTGGCGGCCGGCCTTGGTGGTGAATTCGCCGAACTGGATGGCGCCGGCTGCAATCGCGTCGTCGATGAAGGCGGCGGCGGTATGATTCTTCGTTGACATCGCGCCATTGTCGCGCAAACGCCCCCCGAACTCACATGCCCCCCCCGATGCGTATCGTCTCCGCCAACCTTAACGGCATCCGCTCGGCGCGTGACAAGGGTTTCTTCGAGTGGCTGGTCGGCTCGGGCGCGGACGTCTGTTGCGTGCAGGAGATCAA
>VEQZ01000059.1 GCA_018882975.1 Rhodocyclaceae bacterium
CCCTTGTAGGGCACCCGGCCCTCGACGCCTTCCGGCACCAGCTTGTCGGCGCCTTCGCCATCCTGAAAGTAACGGTCCGACGAACCCTGCTGCATGGCGCCGAGCGAACCCATGCCCCGGTAGCTCTTGTACGAGCGGCCCTGGTAGAGCTCGGTCTCGCCGGGCGCCTCCTCGGTGCCGGCGAACAGCCCGCCGAGCATCACCGAATGCGCGCCGGCGGCGATGGCCTTGGCGATGTCGCCCGAGTAGCGGATGCCGCCGTCGGCGATCAGCGGCACGCCGGTGCCTTCGAGCGCCGCACGCACGTTCTGCACCGCGGTGATCTGCGGCACGCCGACGCCGGCGACGATGCGTGTGGTGCAGATGCTGCCGGGGCCGATGCCGACCTTGACGCCATCGGCGCCGCTGTCGAGCAGCGCCTTGGCCGCATCGGCCGTAGCGATGTTGCCGCCGATGACCTGCACTTGCGGAAAGCGCGTCTTGACCCACTTGACCCGGTCGAGCACACCCTGCGAGTGGCCGTGCGCGGTATCGACCACGATCAGGTCGGCGCCGGCCTCGACCAGCAACTCGACCCGCTCATCAGTCCCCTCGCCCACCCCCACCGCCGCACCGACGCGCAGACGACCGAGACCGTCCTTGCAGGCGTTGGGGTGTTCGCTGCTTTTGACGATGTCCTTAACGGTGATGAGGCCTTTGAGCGCCCAGTTCTCGCCGATGACGAGCAAACGTTCGAGGCGGTGCTTGTGCAGCAGGTCGGTGGCTACTTCCAGACTGACGCCCTCGGGCACGGTCACCAGCCGCTCGCGCGGCGTCATGATGTTGCGCACCGGCTGGTCGAGTTGCGGCTCGAAGCGCAGATCGCGGTTGGTGACGATGCCAACCACCTGCCCGCCCTCGATCACCGGGAAGCCGCTGATGCGGTACTGGCGGGTGAGCGCCAGCAGTTCGCGCACACTCAGGTCCGGGCCGATGGTGATCGGGTCCTTGACCACGCCCGACTCGAAGCGCTTGACTTTGGCGACCTCGGCGGCTTGCTGACCGGCTGTGAGGTTCTTGTGGACGATACCGATGCCGCCTTCCTGCGCCAGCGCGATGGCCAGACGCGACTCAGTCACCGTGTCCATGGCCGCCGAGACCAGCGGCAGGTTGATCTCGATGTCACGGGTGATGCGGGTCCGGAGTTGGACGTCACGCGGCAGAATGGCCGAGTGCGCCGGGACCAGAAGGACGTCGTCGAAGGTCAGGGCCTTCTGCAGGATGCGCATGGCGGGCGGGGTCCATGTGGCAAAGCGGCATTATACGGAAAAGCCCGCCCCGGACCCCCTCGCGGTCGGCTTCAGCCCCCGGCCAGACGCACCACGCTGCGACCGCTGTGGCGGCCTTCGACCAGTGCGCCGCAGGTCTCCGCTACCTCATCCAGCTTGATCTGTCGGCACTGCGCGGCCAGATGACGCGGCCGCAGGTCACCGGCCAGGCGCTGCCAGACACGCAGACGCTGCGGCATGGCGGTCGCCGCCGAATCGATGCCGACCAAGGCCACGCCACGCAGGATGAAGGGGAAGACGGTGGTGACGAGGTCGGTGCCGGCGGCGTTGCCATAGGCAGCGATGAGCCCGCGCTGCTGCATCACGCGCGTCAGCCAGGCCAGCGTCTCGCCGCCCACCGAGTCGAAGGCCGCGGCGAAGCGCGCCTTCTCAAGCGGCTTGCGGCCCATCTCCACCTGCTCCCGCAGCAGCACCTCGGCCGCGCCGAGGGCGCGCAGGCCATCCGCCTGCTCCGGTTTGGCGGTGATCGCCACCACCTCGTAGCCCAGCGCCGCGAGTTGGTCGATGACGATCACCGAGACGCCGCCGCTGGCGCCGGTCACCACCACCGGGCCGTTGGCTGGCGCGAGGTCGAGCTGCTCGAGCCGCGAGATGGCCAGGCCAGCTGTAAAACCCGCCGTCCCCAGTTGCATGGCCTCGAGCGGCGAGAGCCCGGGCGGCAGCGGCACCAGCCAGTCGGCCGGCACGCGGGCGAACTCCGCGAGCCCGCCGTCGTGCGACATGCCCAGTTCGTAACCAGTGGCCAGCACCGCGTCACCCGGCTGGAAGCGCGCGTCGCTGCTGGCCACTACATGCCCTGACAAGTCCACTCCAGGGATGCGCGGCGAGCCGCGCAGGATACGGCCGCGGCCGGTGATGGCCAGCGCGTCCTTGTAATTGAGGCTGGACCAAGCCACCCGCACCACCACCTCGCCGGGCGAGAGTTCCTCGAGAGTCACCGGTTCGATGACGGCGCGCGTGGCGCCGTCGGCGTCGTACACGCGCAGGGCGGAGAAGGATGCGGCGGGGGTCATCAGGGCACTCCACAAGTCAGTTGAAGAGGGTGCGGCAGGGGCCGCATCGACACGCGCGCGACAACGGCCATCCGCCCCGAGGATCGACAGGGACAGGCAGCGCCAAGGCCGTATGGCCCCGCCACGACGGCCTACGCCAGATGCGCCAGCGCGAGGTACTTGCGCGTCTGCATCTCCGTGAGGCGGCTGGCGCTGCGCGCGAAGTCCTTCGCCACATGGCCAACCAGACAGAGTTGGTCCGGCGGTGCAGCGGCCGACACCACCAGCTTGACGCGCCGGTCGTAGAACTCGTCGATCATCCAGATGAAGCGGCGCGCCTGATCGGCGTTCTCCGGCCCGAGTCGCGGCACGCCGGAGAGCAGCACGGTGTGGAAGTTGCGGGCGATCTCGATCAGGTCGGCTTTGCCGTGCGCCTGTCCGCACAGCGCGGCAAAGTCGAACCAGGCCACGCCATGCATGAACCGCCGCGCGCGCACGCTGCGCCCCTGCGGCAGCGGCACATCGGCCCCGGCATCGCCGTCCTGCCCGGCCAGAGCGGCGAACAGCGCCGCCATTGGCGCGCCGGTGGCGGCCTCGTCGCCGAGCAGGTATACGTTCTGCGTCTCCAACTTGCGCAGGCGATAGTCGGTGCCGGAATCGAGGTTGAGCACGGTCATGCTCTCATCGATCAGTCGGATGGCCGGAAGGAACTGGCTGCGCTGCAGCCCGTCGGCATAGAGCTGGTGCGGCGCGCAGTTGGAGGTGGTGACAAGGACCACGCCGCTGGCCTGCAGACTCTCCAGCAGACGGCGCAACAGCATGGCGTCGGTGATGTCGCGCACATGGAACTCATCGAGGCAGAGCAACTGGCAGTCCCGCGCAAAGTCCTGCGCGATGGCCGGCAGCGGGTCGACCTTGCCGGCGTGCGCGGCCAGTTGCTCGTGGATGTGCTGCATGAAGCGGTGAAAGTGCCAGCGCTGTTTGCGCAGCAGATTCAGCCCTTCGAAGAAGCCGTCCATCATGAAACTCTTGCCGCGCCCCACACCGCCCCACAGGTAAAGCCCGGGGATAGGCTTGGGCCGGCGCAGCCGTGCAATCAGGCCGCGCTGCGCCTCACGCGCCAGCAAGTCCTCGGCGAGGTGCTCGAAGGCCACCGACGCGCGCTTCTGCGAGGGGTCGAGGGTGAAGCCCTGTTGCCGGGCGCGGGCGCGGAAGTAGTCGCCGGCGCTCTCGAGGTCGCCGAACAGCATGCCGGTCATGTCGCCGCCAGGTCCTTTATGCGCTGGCCGGCCAGGCCGGAGAATGCGTCGCGGACGGTCACCGCTGTGCTGGCCCGGGCACCGGGGGCTAGATGTGCAGGGTGCGCCGGTCCACCGCCAGCGCCGCCTCGTGCATCGCTTCCGACAAGGACGGGTGGGCATGGACGATGCGCGCCAAGTCTTCGCTGGCGGCGCCGAAGGCCATCGCCACCACCGCTTCGCTGATCAACTCGGAAGCCTGCGGCCCGACGATGTGCACGCCGAGCAGGCGGTCGGTCCTGGCGCAGGCCAACATCTTCACGAAGCCGCCGGTGGCGTTCATGCTGCGCGCGCGGCCGTTGGCGGCGAAGGGGAAACTGCCGGCACGGTAATCGATGCCGGCGGCCTTGAGTTGCGTCTCGGTCTGCCCGACCCAGGCGATCTCGGGGTGGGTGTAGATGACCCAAGGGATGACCGCGTGGTCGCAGTGGCCGTGCTGGCCGGCGATGCACTCGGCCACCATCACGCCCTCCTCGCTGGCCTTGTGCGCCAGCATCGGGCCGGGCGTGCAGTCGCCGACGGCCCAGACATTGGGGAGGTTGGTGCGCCCCTGTGCGTCGGTGACGATGAAGCCGCGCTCGTTGAAAGCCACACCCGCCTCACGCGCGCCACTGCCCTCGGTGTAGGGCACGCGCCCCACCGCCACCACCAGCTTGTCGAAGGTCGCGCTGTGCTCGCCGTCGGTGTCCTTGTAGGTCACCTGCACGCCGCTCTTGGTCACCTGGGTCGCGGTGACCGTGGCGCCGAGCCGGATGTCGAGGCCCTGCGCGGTGAACTGCTTGTGCGCCTCGGCGGCGACGGCCGGGTCGGCCAGCGCGAGAAAGCCGGGCAGCGCCTCGAGCAGGGTGACCTGACTGCCAAGCCGGCGCCAGACGCTGCCCAATTCCAACCCGATCACGCCGGCGCCGATCACGCCAAGCGTCTTGGGCACGCTGTCGAAGGCCAGCGCGCCGACGTTGTCGACAATCGTCTTGCCATCGACGGGCGCGGCGTCCATCGGCCGCGGCCGCGAACCGGTCGCCAGCACCACATGCGTGGCCGAGACCGTCTGCTTGGCATCGGGGCCGTCGACCACCACTTGCCAGATCGGCGCGGCGCCATTGCCGGCGCCCCTCTCCAGCCGCCCGAAACCCCTGAGCCACTCGACCTTGTTCTTCTTGAACAAGCCCTGGATGCCACCGGTGAGCGTGCTGACGATGCCGTCCTTGCGCTTGAGCAGGGTGGCGAGGTCGAGCTTGACGCCGCTCAACTGCACGCCGTGGTCGGCCAGGCCATGCTGCGCCTGTTCAAAGTGCTCGCTCGACTCGAGCAGCGCTTTGGACGGGATGCAGCCAACGTTCAGGCAGGTGCCACCGAGCGCGAGCGAACCCGAAGGCGTGGTCCAGCCTTCGACGCAGGCCGCGCGCAAACCGAGTTGCGCGGCGCGGATGGCGGCCACGTAACCGCCCGGCCCTCCGCCAATGACGACGACGTCGAAGTCGGCCATGGCGATGCTCCCCTCAGATCTCGAGCAGCAGACGCGCCGGGTCTTCCAGCGCGTCCTTGATGGCGACCAGCGTCAGCACCGCCTCGCGGCCGTCGATGATGCGGTGGTCGTAGGACAGCGCCAGATAGTTCATCGGCCGCACCACCACCTGCCCGTTCTCGACCACCGCGCGCTCCTTGGTGGCGTGGATGCCGAGGATGGCGCTCTGCGGCGGGTTGATGATGGGCGTCGACAGCATCGAGCCGAACACTCCGCCGTTGCTGATGCTGAAAGTGCCGCCGGAGAGGTCGTCGAGGCCGAGCTTGCCGTCGCGGGCGCGGTTGCCGAAATCGACGATGGTCTTCTCGATCTGCGCGATGCTCATCTGGTCGGCGTCGCGCAGGATCGGCACCACCAGCCCGCGCGGGCTGGAGACGGCGATGCCGACGTCGCAGTAGTTGTGATAGACGATGTCGTTGCCGTCGACCGAGGCATTGACCACCGGGAATTTCTTCAGCGCCGCGCAGGCCGCCTTGACGAAGAAGCCCATGAATCCGAGTTTGACGCCGTGGTCCTTCTCGAAGCGCTCACCGTAGCGCTTGCGCAGCTCCATCACCGGGGCCATGTTCACTTCGTTGAAGGTGGTCAGCGTGGCAGTGCCCTGCTGCGACTCCACCAGCCGCTCGGCGACGCGCGAGCGCAGTCGGGTCATCGGCACACGGTTGGCGCTGCGGCCGGCCGCCAGCGCCACCTGCGGCTGCGGTACGGCCGGCGCTGCCGGGCGCGCGGCCGGTTCGGCCGACGGCTGCGTGCCGGTCTGGCTGGCCGGTGCAGCCGCAGCGCCGCCAGCATGCGCCAGCACGTCGCCCTTGGTGATGCGGCCACCGCGGCCGGTGCCATTCACGTCGGCTGCAGCGATGCCCTGCTCGCTCATCAGTTTGGCCGCCGCGGGCATGGCCTGCGGCGCAGCGGCGGCACCATTGCTCGCGCCGTTGCCGGCCGGCGCAGCGGCAGCCGGCTGAGCGGGCGCAGCGGCGGCGGCAGGCGCCGGCGCGCTTGCCACTGCCTCGGTGTCGATGACAGCGATCAGTTCGCCGCTCTTCACCGCGCTGCCGGCATCGCGCACGATTTCGGCGAGCACGCCATTGCCCGGCGCGGGCAGTTCCATCATCACCTTGTCGGTCTCGATGTCGATCAGGTTTTGGCCCTGCTTGACCGCCTCGCCAACCTTGAAATTCCAGCTCAGCAGGGTGGCCTCGGCCACCGACTCGGACAGTTGCGGGACTTTGACTTCGACACGCATGGGGTCTTTACCTCAAATGGTCAGGGCGGCGTCGATGACCGCGCGTTGCTGTTCAGCGTGCAGGGAAGCGTAGCCCACCGCGGGCGAGGCCGACGACGGCCGCAAGGCATCGCGCAACTTCTGATCAGGACGCAGGTGCTGCGCCAGGTAGTGCTGAATACGATGCCAGGCGCCCTGGTTGCGCGGCGCCTCCTGACACCAGACGATGGTGGCGGCGTTGGCGTAGCGCGTCATCTCGGCCTCGAAGGCATCGTGCGGGAAAGGGTACATCTGTTCCAAACGAACGATGGCGACGTCGCGAATCTTGCGTTCGCGACGGGTGGCGCGAAGTTCGTAGTAGATCTTGCCGGCGCAGAACACCACCTGCTTCACCTGGGCCGGGTCGATGTCGTCGTCGGTCTCCGGAATGATCGGCAGAAAGCCGCCCTTGGCCAACTCCGCCAGCGTCGAGGTCGACTCCTTGTTGCGCAGCATGCTCTTGGGCGTGAACAGGATCAGCGGCCGCCGGTAGGGGCGCAGCATCTGCCGGCGCAAGACGTGGAACATCTGCGCCGGGGTGGTCGGCATCACGATCTGGATGTTGTATTCGGCGCACAACTGCAGGTAGCGCTCGAGCCGCGCCGACGAGTGCTCCGGGCCCTGCCCCTCGAAACCGTGCGGCAGCATCATCACCAGCCCGCAAAAGCGCCCCCACTTGGTCTCGCCGCTGGCGATGAACTGGTCGATGACCACCTGCGCGCCATTGGCAAAGTCGCCGAACTGCGCCTCCCAAATCACCAGCGTGTAGGGCTGGAAGGTGGCGTAGCCGTATTCGAAGCCAAGCACCGCCTCCTCCGACAACACCGAATCGATGACCGTGAAGTTGGGTTGATGCGGGGCGATGTGCTGCAGCGGCGTGTACGTGCCGTCGCCGTACTCGACACGGTTCTGGTCGTGCAGCACCGCGTGGCGGTGGAAGAACGTGCCGCGCTGGCAGTCCTGCCCCGAGAGCCGTATCGGGTAGCCTTGCTGCAGCAAGCTGGCGTAGGCAAGGTTCTCGGCCATGCCCCAGTCGAGCGGCAGCTTGCCCTCGGCCATGGCACGCCGGTCGGCGATGATCTTCTCCACCCGGCCATGCAATTTAAAGCCTTCGGGGATGTCGGTGAGCCGCTCGGCCAGACGCTTGAGCTCCTTGAGCGGCACGGTGGTGTCGCAGGGCGCATGCCAGGGCGTCTTCTTGATGAACGGCAACCAGTTCACCGCGTGCTTGTGGTGGCGGTTGGTCGGTACCAGATCGACCACCGGGCTGCCGGCGTCCATCGCCGCCTTGTAGGCTTCGATCATGGCTTCCGGCTCGTCAGCCCCGACCACGCCGTCGGCCACCAGCCGTTGCGCATACAACGCGCGCGTGCCCGGGTGCTTGTTGACGAAGCTGTACATGATCGGCTGCGTCACCATCGGCTCGTCCTGCTCGTTGTGGCCGAGCTTGCGGAAGCAGACCATGTCGATGACGACGTCGCGGCGGAAGGTGTAGCGGAAATCCAGCGCGAGTTCGACCACGCGCATCACCGCGTCAGGGTCGTCGGCATTCACGTGCAGGATCGGCGCATCGACCATCTTGGCGACGTCGGTGCAGAACACCGTCGAGCGGATGTCGCGCGGGTCGGAGGTGGTGAAGCCGATCTGGTTGTTGACGATCAGGTGCAGCGTGCCGCCGGTGAAATAGCCGCGCGTCTGCGACAGGT
Organism: Rhodocyclaceae bacterium; assembly: GCA_018882975.1. GTDB lineage: Bacteria > Pseudomonadota > Gammaproteobacteria > Burkholderiales > UBA3065 > UBA3065. Next base: position 8,111 of record VEQZ01000059.1, read on the forward strand.
TGAGCGTCTCCATCACCACGCCCTGGCCACCGAAGGCCGAATCGCCATGCAGCAGGATGGGCACGATGAGCTTGCCTTCAGCGTCGCCGACATGGTCCTGTCGCGCGCGCGCCGAGCCCTCGACCACCGGGTTGACGATCTCCAAATGCGACGGGTTGAAGGCCAGCGCGAGGTGCACCGGCCCGTGCGGCGTCGCCACGTCGGTGGAGAAGCCCTGGTGGTACTTCACATCCCCCGAGGGCAGGTCATGGCTGTGCTTGCCCTCGAACTCGTCGAACAGTTCGGCCGGCGTCTTGCCCACGGTGTTGATGAGCACATTGAGGCGGCCGCGGTGGGCCATGCCGATCACCGCCACCTCGCTGCCGTGCGCCGCGCAGCCGCGGATCATCTGGTCGAGCACGGCGATCATGGTCTCGCCGCCTTCCAGCGAGAAGCGTTTCTGGCCGACGTAACGCGTGTGCAGGTAGCGCTCCAGCGTCTCGGCGGCGGTGATCTTCTCGAGGATGCGGCGGCGCGTGGCAGTGTCCGGTAGCGCGCGCATCTGCGGCGACTCGAGCCGCTGGGCCAGCCAGCGCTTCTGCTCGGCTTGGGTGATGAACATGTACTCAGCACCGATCGAGCCGCAATAAACCGCCTGCAGTTCGTCGACCAAGTCACGCAGGGTCGCGGTCTTGCCACCGGCGAAGTCACCGCTGCTGAACACGGTGCCGAGGTCGCCCTCGGTGAAGCCATAGGTCGCCGGGTCGAGCTCGGCGACGTAGGGCAGCGGATGGCGCGCCAGCGGGTCAAGGCGCGCGCGTCGCACGCCGTAGGCGCGGTAGGCTTCGATCATCTGCAGCACGGCGATCTGCCGCGCGTCGGTGGTGCCGGCAGTACCCGCACGCGGCGCACGCGCCTGCTCCACCAGCGCGTGGATGATGCGGGAATGGGCCACGTCCGCCGAACCGCTCACCGGCGGCTGATAGCCCTCGAACTGGGAGCGCCAAGGCTCGGGAACGGCCGCCGGATCGTCAAGGAACTGCTCGTACAGCGCCTCCAGATACGCCGCGTTCCCGCCGTAAAGGAAGGAACTGGCACGCCATTGCTCCATCATCGGCCCACCTCGATCTCGCTGCGGGCCGACCATGGCCGGCCCCTCACTGCCACCGGGCGCACCGCTAGCACACGCCCGGGCCTTGCCGCTGAATGAACCTCAGCGGTCCAGGTCGCGGCGAGCCGCCCCCACGTACAACTGGCGCGGGCGGCCGATCTTGCGCTCCGGATCCGACATGAACTCGTTCCATTGGCTGATCCAGCCGATGGTGCGGGACATGGCGAAGATCGCGGTGAACATCTTCACCGGGATGCCGAGCGCCTTCAGCACGATACCGGAATAGAAATCCACATTTGGGTAGAGTTTCCGTTCGATGAAGTACTCATCGCGCAGGGCGATCTCCTCGAGCCGCATGGCGATCTCGAGCTGTTCGGTGGTGATGCCCATCTCGCCGAGCACCTCGTGGCAGGTCTGGCGCATCACGCCGGCGCGCGGGTCGCGGTTCTTGTAGACGCGGTGGCCAAAGCCCATCAGCCGGAAGCCGTCGTTCTTGTCCTTGGCACGGGCGATGAACTTGTCGATGTTCTTCACCTCGCCGATCTGGTCGAGCATCTTCAGCACTTCTTCGTTGGCGCCGCCGTGCGCCGGACCCCATAGCGCCGCCACGCCCGCCGCCACGCAGGCGAACGGGTTGGCGCCGGTCGAGCCGGCCAGACGCACGGTCGAGGTGGAGGCGTTCTGCTCGTGGTCGGCGTGCAGGATCATGATGCGCTCCATCGCCTTGACCGCGATCGGGTTCGGCTCGTACGGCTCGCACGGGGTGGCGAAGGTCATGTGCAGGAAGTTCGCCACGTAGGAGAGTTTGTTGTTGGGGTACATGAAGGGCAGGCCCTCGTTGTACTTGTAGCTCATGGCAGCGATGGTCGGCACCTTGGAGACCAGGCGGAACATCGAGAGCTCGCGGTCTTCCGGCAGGTTGACGTCGAGATGGTCGTGATAGAACGCCGACAGTGCGCCAATGGTGCCGCACATCACCGCCATGGGGTGGGCGTCACGGCGAAAGCCCTGGTAGAAGCGCGACATCTGGTCGTGCAACATGGTGTGCTTGCCGATGCGCGTCTGGTAGCTCTCCAACTGTTCCTGCGTCGGCAATTCGCCGTACCACAGCAGATAGCAGGTTTCGAGGAAGCTGCATTTCTCGGCCAACTGCTCGATCGGGTAGCCGCGGTAATAGAGCAGGCCCTCATCACCATCGATGAAAGTGATTGCCGACTTGGTGCTGGCAGTGGCGAGGAAGCCCGGATCGTAAGTAAAGATGCCGGCGCCAGCGACCGGGCGGATGTCCATCACATCCGGGCCGATCTGGCCCTTGAGAAGCGGCATCTCGACGGGGGGGCGGCCATCGGAGAAGCTCAGTGTTGCTTTGACAGGTTGGGTCATGGAAGGTCCTCTCAAACGTGTCGACGCCACAGCGCCGAGGCTCAAATCCGCATCGCGAAGCCGATGATGTCGCCCACCACCGGCTCCACTTCCGGGTCGTTGCACCGGGTACGGGCATTGAACCAGTCCCAGATGTCGTTATCCGGATACTCGAGCAGGCTCTGGAAAGCCTCCTTTTGCACCTCGGTCATTGCATCGAAACGCGCTTCGAGATAACGGGACAGGATCAGGTCCAGTTCCAGCATCCCGCGCCGGCAACGCCAGCGCACACGCTCCTTCTCCCCCATTGGCCCTGCCGCCGTCATACCATCCGCTTGATCATGATGTCCTTGATCTTGCCGATCGCCCGGGTGGGGTTAAGACCCTTGGGGCAGACGTCGACGCAGTTCATGATCGAGTGGCAGCGGAACAGCTTGTACGGGTCCTCCAGATCGTCCAGGCGCTCGTTGGTGGCCTGGTCGCGGCTGTCAGCGATGAAACGGTAGCTCTGCAACAGCGCGGCCGGCCCGAGGAACTTGTCCGGGTTCCACCAGAACGACGGGCAGGAGGTGCTGCAGCAGGCGCACAGAATACATTCATAGAGGCCGTCGAGTTCGAGCCGGTCCTCAGGGCTCTGCAAACGCTCGGTCTCGGGCGCCGGGTCGTTGTTGATCACATAGGGCTTGACCGAGTGGTAGGCGCGGAAGAACTGCGTCATGTCGACGATCAGGTCGCGGATCACCGGCAGACCGGGGATCGGGCGCAGCGTGATGTGGTCGCCCAGTTCGGCCACCGTGGTGATGCAGGCCAAGCCGTTGCGGCCATTGATGTTCATGGCATCGGACCCGCACACGCCCTCGCGGCAGGAGCGGCGGAAGGCGAGCGTGTCGTCGTGCGACTTGAGGCGGATGAGCGCATCGAGCAGCATCTTGTCGGTGGGCTCGAGCGGGATGTCGTACTCCTGCATGTACGGCTTGGCGTCGACATCCGGGTTGTAGCGGTAGACCGAGAAACGCATGGTTGGACTCCTGGATGCTTAGTAGACGCGCGCCTTGGGCGGGATCGAATCGACGGTGAGCGGCTTGAGACGGACCGGCTTGAACTCCACGCGCTGGTCCGCGCTGTAGTAGAGGCTGTGCTTCATCCAGTTGGCGTCGTCGCGATCGGGGAAGTCGTCGCGGGCGTGCGCGCCGCGGCTCTCGGTGCGGGTGTGGGCGGTGATCAGGGTGGACATCGCCACCTCGATCAGGTTGTCCAGCTCCAGCGCCTCGACACGGGCGGTGTTGAACACCTTGGACTTGTCCTGGATAGCTGTGCGCTTGACCCGCTCGGCCACCTCGCGGATCTTGCTCACGCCCTCGGTCAGCACCTCGCCGGTGCGGAACACGCCGGCGTGGCGCTGGACGATGTTGCGCAGGTCCTGACCGACCTCGGTCACCGACTCGCCATCCTTCTGGTTGTCGAGACGTGCGAGGCGCGACAGCGAGAGGTCAGCGGCGCTGGCCGGCAGCGGCTTCTGCACCGGGTTGGCCTTGAGCCACTCGATGGCATGGTCGCCGGCGGCCTTGCCGAACACCACCAGGTCGAGCAGCGAGTTGGTGCCGAGACGGTTGGCGCCGTGCACCGAGACGCAGGCGCACTCGCCCATCGCCCACAAGCCGGGCACCACCTCGTCGGGCGAGGTTCCGTGGGGCGCCACCACCTGACCGTTGATGTTGGTCGGGATGCCGCCCATCATGTAGTGGCAGGTCGGCACCACCGGGATCGGGTCCTTGATCGGATCGACGCCGCCGAAGCGGATCGCGATCTCGCGGATGCCCGGCAGGCGGTGGTTGATGACCTCCGGACCGAGGTGGTCGAGCTTGAGCAGGACATGGTCCTTGTTCGGGCCACAACCACGGCCCTCGTAGATCTCGACCGCCATCGCACGCGATACCACGTCGCGCGAGGCCAGGTCCTTGACGGTCGGCGCGTAGCGTTCCATGAAGCGCTCGCCATTGGCGTTGAGCAGGTAGCCACCTTCGCCACGCACGCCTTCGGTGATCAGCACGCCGGCACCCGACACCCCGGTGGGGTGAAACTGCCAAAACTCCATGTCCTCGAGCGGAATGCCGGCGCGGGCGCACATGCCCAGACCGTCGCCGGTGTTGATGAAGGCGTTGGTGCTCGACGCGTAGATGCGGCCGGCGCCACCGGTGGCCAGCAGCGTGGCACGCGCCTGCAGGATCATGCACTCGCCGGTTTCCATCTCCAGCGCGACCACACCCACCACATCGCCGTCGGCGTCGCGGATCAGGTCGAGTGCCATCCATTCGACGAAGAACTGCGTGCGCGCCCGCACGTTGCGCTGATACAGGGTGTGCAGCATGGCATGGCCGGTGCGGTCGGCCGCGGCGCAGGCGCGCTGCACCGGGCGGGCACCGAACTCCTGCGTGTGGCCGCCGAACGGGCGTTGGTAGATCTTGCCGTTGTCGAGCCGGTCGAAGGGCATGCCGAAGTGCTCGAGCTCGATCACCACGCGCGGCGCCATGCGACACATGTACTCGATGGCGTCCTGGTCACCAAGCCAGTCGGAACCCTTGACCGTGTCATACATGTGCCAGAGCCAGTTATCCTCCTGCGAGTTGCCGAGGCTGGCGGAGATGCCGCCCTGGGCTGCGACCGTGTGGCTGCGGGTGGGAAAGACCTTGGAGAGGACAGCGACCTTGAGGCCGGCCTCCGAGAGTTGCAGCGCGGCGCGCAGGCCGGCGCCACCGGCGCCGACGATCACCGCGTCAAAGGAACGTACGGGCAGTCCCATCAATGACTCCAGACCAATTCAAAGACTCCGCCGGCGCAGGCGACCAGCGCGAGCACGGTGAGGGTGTGCAGGGCGAGCCGGACCGAGACCGGCTTCACGTAATCCATGTAGATGTCGCGAACGCCGATCCAGGCGTGGTAGAGCACCGACAGCAGGAACAGAAACAGCGCGACGCGCATCCAGGCCGGGTCGAACACGCCTTTCCAGCCATCGAAGCCGGGTTCGGCGGCGGCGATGCGCAGAGCCGCGATGACGCTGAAGACCAGCATCACGCCCGCGGTGAGACGCTGGATCAGCCAGTCGCGCAGGCCGTAGTGCGCGCCGGTCACGATGCGGTTCACCATAGCTTCACCCCCACCAGAGCAGTCAGGGCGAGGCTCGCCACCAGCACGATGGCGGCGCTGCGGTTGGCCGGGACGCGGTCAAGACCGACGTGCAGGTCAAGCAGCAGGTAGCGGATGCCGGCGCAGAAGTGGTGGGCGTAGGACCACACCAGCAGCAGCGCGGCCAGCTTGGCCAGCGGCTGGTCAAAAAATGCCGCCGCCGCCGCAAAACCCTCGGCACTGTCAAGCGACTGGTCGAGGTAGTAGATGAGGATCGGCAACGCGAGGAACAGCAGCGCGCCGCTGACGCGGTGCAGGATCGACACCTTGGCCGGCAGCGGCAGACTGATGCGCAGCAGGTCCAGGTGCTTGGGCCGTTTGGCCGCACTGGAGAGCGAGGTCATGAGGATGAGGACTCCGGTTGCTATGGGTTTGCGGTCGAGTTTGCTGGAAACGTGATGAGGTCGGGTGGCCTTCGGTGCGGGCCGGAACGTTCGATGCGTGATTCGATGGGTAATGAAATCAGTCTAATGTGGTTGCGTAGTAGTGCGACGAGGTTTGGTAGTGGCCAAGCCGCCATTCCATGGGCAGGTCGTCATAGGTATAGGCGACGCGCTCCACTGCGAGCAAGGGCGATTGCGCGTCGACGCGCAGATGACCGGCCACGTCCAGCGGCGCCGCCACGGCCGTGAGGTGCTCTTCGGCGCGGATCAGACGCACACCGAAGCGTGTCTCAAAGAGGCTGTACATGCTG
>VEQZ01000105.1 GCA_018882975.1 Rhodocyclaceae bacterium
GGGCCTGGACGCGGGTGGCAGCGGCGCGTGGCAACGATTGGGCGCTGGCCGATGGCCGGGCCATGCAGCACGCCGCCCCGCTCGACCTGCGCGTCAACACCCACCGCATGTCGCGCGACGAGGCGCTCGCCCGGCTGCAGACGGAGGGCCTGCCGGCCACCGCGACGCCACTGTCTCCACTGGGCGTCCGAATCGCCAGCAAGGTCGCGCTGCAGGACCACCGGCTGTTTCGCGACGGCAGCGTCGAGGTGCAGGACGAGGGTAGCCAGCTGCTCGGCTTGCTGGTTGGCGCGCGGCGCGCCGAGCGCATCGGCGACTTCTGCGCCGGCGCCGGCGGCAAGACCCTGCTGATGGCCGCGCAAATGCGCGATACCGGGCAGGTCTACGCCATGGATGTCTCGGAAAAGCGCCTGGCGCAACTCTCGCCGCGCCTCAGGCGTGCCGGCGCCAGCAATGTGCAGCCGCAACGCATCAACGACGAGAACGACGCCAAGCTGGCCAAGCTCACGGGCAAGCTCGACCGCGTGCTGGTCGATGCGCCGTGCAGCGGGCTGGGCACGCTGCGCCGCAACCCGGACCTCAAATTCCGCCAGTCGGAAGCCGCGCTGGCCGAACTCACCGCCAAGCAGGGCCGCATCCTCGCTGCTGCGGCGCGGCTGGTAAAGCCGGGCGGCGTGCTGGTCTACGGCACCTGCAGCCCGCTCGAGGAGGAGAACCAAAAGGTGGTCGATGCCTTCCTCGGCGCGCATCCGGATTTCGCCATCGAACCGGCTGGCGCGGTACTGGCCAAGGCCTGCCCCGACCTGCCGGAGGCGCTGGCCGGTGCCGAGGTGCTGCGCCTCTCCCCGCACGAGCACGGCACCGACGGTTTTTTTGCGATCCGCCTGATCCGCATCAGCCCCTGAGCGATACTCGTGTCCAACACTGCGTTCGCGCTTCCGGGCGGTCTGCCATGCAGCGACTCTCCCTCGCCAATGGTGGGACACTGGACGTCCGGAAGCGCTCCCCGCCACGGCAGTGTTCGTGAGCCGGCCTGCAACCCGACCGGCGGCCGCTGTCCAAGGTAATGTCCCCCGTCATCCTGTCAGGGCCAGTGGCCCCTCCCCCGCCCATGTCTGCTGCCACCTTGCAACGCTGCATCCTGCTCGCCACCACCCTGCTTGCGCTCGCGCCCGCTGCGCGTGCCGATGCCATCGCCAAGCTGCGCGCCTTCAATGCCGAAACGCGGAGCGTCACCGCCGAATTCACGCAGCGGGTGCTCAACGAGCGGCTCAAGGAGGTGCAGAGCAATACCGGCTACATCGCGCTGCAGCGTCCCGGTCAGTTCCGCTGGGTGTACAAGACGCCCAACCAGCAAGTCCTCGTCAGCGACGGCAAGGTGCTCTGGCTGCACGACCCGGAATTGCGCCAAGCCACGCGGCGCGCCATCGGCAGCGCCATGTCGGGCACCCCGGCATCCCTGCTGGCCAGCGATGCCAGGATCGAGAGCGCCTACAAATTGCAGAACATCGGCGAGCAGGGCGGGCTGGACTGGCTGGAGGGCCGGCCCAAGCGCGAGGACAGCGGCTTTGTGCGCGTGCGCATTGGCATGAACGCCGCCGGCGAACCGGCTGCCATGGAGTTGCTCGACAGTTTCGGCCAGACCATCATGCTCAAGTTCAGCAAGGTCACGCGCAATCCCAAGCTCATCCCGGAGGCGTTTCTGTTTGAGCCGCCACCCGGCACGGACGTGCTGAGCGAGTAGGTCGGCGCGACACGCCGCCGGGCAGATTCGGGCGCCACCCCGCCGACCAAGGCGGAGCGACAAGACGCTGCGGACTCGGGCAACATCGACGCATGAGCGCGCCCACCCTGTTTGACGACCTTGGCAGCCGCGTGCCGCTGGCCGAGCGGCTGCGGCCACGCACGCTCGACGACATCGTCGGCCAGGCGGCGGTGCTCGGCCCCGGCACGCCGCTGCGGCGCGCCTTCGACGAGGGCATCGCCCATTCGATGATCCTGTGGGGCCCGCCGGGCACCGGCAAGACCACCCTCGCCCGCCTGGCCGCCGCCGCCTTCGATGCGGAAATGATCGCCATTTCGGCGGTGCTGGGTGGCGTGAAGGAGATTCGCGAGGCGGTCGAACAGGCGCAGGCCAACCGCGCGCGCGGCCGCCACACCGTGCTGTTTGTGGATGAGGTGCACCGCTTCAACAAGGCGCAGCAGGATGCCTTCCTGCCGCATGTCGAGTCGGGGCTTTTCACCTTTGTCGGCGCGACCACCGAGAACCCGTCGTTCGAGGTCAACCGCGCGCTGCTGTCGCGCGCTACCGTCTACGTGCTGGGCAGCCTCGATGCCGATGCACTGCGCGGGCTGGCGCAACGCGGTGCAACTGCCATGGACTGCACGCTGGCCGCCGACGCCATCGATGCGCTGGTGGTCTGGGCCGATGGCGACGCCCGGCGCCTGCTCAACACGGTGGAGCAGGTCTGCAGCGGACGCAGCGGGGCAGTGGATCTGGCCGCGGTGAAGGCCGCGCTGGGCACCGCGATGCGCCGCTTCGACAAGGGCGGCGACGCCTTCTACGACCAGATCTCGGCGCTGCACAAATCGGTGCGCGGCTCCGACCCGGACGCCTCGCTGTATTGGCTGATGCGCATGCTCGACGGCGGCACCGACCCGGAATACCTGGCGCGGCGGCTGGTGCGCATCGCCATCGAGGACATCGGCCTGGCCGACCCACGCGCCTGGCGCGTCGCGCTCGACGCCGCCGACACCTACGCGCGGCTGGGCAGCCCGGAGGGCGAACTCGGCCTGGCGCAGGCGGTGCTTTATCTGGCCATCGCGCCGAAGAGCAATGCCGGCTACGTGGCGTTCAAGGCGGCCCGCGCGGCGGTGGAGCAGCACGGCTCGGCGCCGGTGCCGCCGCACCTGCGCAATGCGCCGACGCAACTCATGAAGGACCTCGGCCACGGGCACGCCTACCGCTACGCCCACGACGAGCCGAACGCGTACGCCGCAGGCGAGAACTACTTTCCCGAAGGCATGCCGCCACAGCGCTTTTATGAGCCCACGCCGCGCGGTCTGGAGGGCAAGATCGGCGAGAAGCTTGCTTGGCTCGAGGGTCTGGACGCGCAGGCGCAGCCGGCCGGCAAGCCCGGCAACCGCCGATAGGCTCGGCATCGGGTAACGCGCAGCCCGCGCATCGGCTGGACGCCCGGCACCTCGCCGCTGGCCGACGCGAGTCCGGCGCCTCGATCTGCCAGCGCCGGCGCGGTCCGGAC
>VEQZ01000060.1 GCA_018882975.1 Rhodocyclaceae bacterium
GATGCGGCGTGTGCGGGAAGCGGAAGAAGTCGGACGTCATGGTGCGGGCAACTTGGATCGATACCAGCGTTCTGGCAACAAACGGACGAAGGCGATACCGATCTCGGCCAGGCGCTCCTCGGCGACGAACCAGTCGGTTTCGGCTCCGTAGACGATCGGCGCGACCCGCTCGTGCAGCAGTTGGGCTGCGAAGGCCGCCGCCACCCACTTGCGGTCCTCGCGGTCCGGCACGAGCGCCTCGTGTTGGGGTTCCAGCACCGCAACATGTTCCCCATTGGCCTCAAGTGTCTCGATCGGCACGTAGTCCACCAAACCACGATCCTGCTTGTTTTGCAGAACCTGCAAGCCGTACTCCTGTTCCCGGACGTTGAAGGGCATGTTCCGCGTGTACTCGGCGTAGATCAGCCCCTCTTCGTCAAGCACCAGACGCGAATGCGATGCGTCGAAGTCGGCCAGCCATTCATACACCTGTTCGCGCAACTCGATCTCGTGGGGCATGGCACGCAGCGAGAGGTTCGACAGTTCGTTCACGGCGCTCGCCGCGAGCATCACGTTGGTGTCAACGAGGAACATCGGCCACCTTTGCCCGCATTTCCTTGGCCCGTTTGATTGCCAGAGCCGTCTGCTCGCGGGTCTCGCCCAAGGCGTCGCCGAAGAACCCTTCGGGCCAGTTGCCCACCCGTCCCGATTCGTCGAGTTCAAGGGCCATCAGATTCGCCTCCCTGCCGGTCCGTTCGACGAAGTACATGGCGGCGTCGGCGGGCGTTATGGTTTGACGCGCCACCAAGGTCTGCATGCGCCTGAACAGGTGCTCAGAATGCGTTTCGACGATGAACTGTATGTTGCGTGCGCGACTCGTCTCGACGAAGAGTTCTGCCAGAACGGACTGCGCCAAGGGGTGAAGATGGATCTCCGGCTCCTCGAGCAGCACGGTGCTGCCCGGTGCCGCGAAATAAGCCACCACCAGCACCGGCAGGACTTGCGAAACGCCGATGCCGACGTCGCGCAGATTGCAAGCGATGCCATCGCGGTGGATCACCAACTCATAGCGGTTGGAGCGCCCCTGCTGGCGAACTTCCAGCCGGTCTGCCAGTTTCATGCGTACCAGCCAATCCGATACGCCCTCTACAACCGCATTTTGCTGCTCGCCCTTCAATAGTGCGCTGGCAAGCAAGGCATCGATGGCCCCTTTGCCGTCGCTGCCAAGGTCCCCGGGGTTGGTCTTGTTCCATGGGTAGTCACGCTCGGGTTTGCGGCGCAGGGGTCCAAGGTAGCTGATGCCGGTGAGTTCCCGCCGGATGGCGAGGCTCAGGTCTTCGACGAGCGGGCCGTCAGTACCCAAGGCGGCGATCGATTCCGCGGGGAGCGCCACAGAGCGTTCCGGCGCATGGTTGCGTCCCTTGCAACGCGGCTGAGGCTCATCGCCGACCATGACGGAATATGCGCCCTTGTCGCGGCGTATCGCGCGGAATCGGTGCGATTCGGTCGTTAACGTGAGCGACTGGATCGCCACACTGCCGGAGGAAGTCTGACCGTAAACGCATTCGAAGCTGCCCGTGCGCAGGGCGCCTGCATCGGGGCGCTTGAACCCGAAGGCGATCGAAAACTGCCTCGGCTGATCGGCCGCCTCGTTGAGCAAGTCATCAAACCCGCCAAAGTTGAACAGATCGTTCACTTCATCGCCGCCGAGATTCAGTTGTACTGTGCGGTCGGCAGATTGCACGGTCTGCTTGAGTAGCAGAAGGCTCTGCAGAAGAGTCGACTTGCCCGAGGAGTTGGTGCCCAGCAGCATGGTCACGGGTTTCAGAGCAACGTCCCCCGTGTCTTTCCATGCTTTGAAATGAGTCAGACGTAAGCGCGTGAACATGCGGGATCGAACTCCCCAATCAAAGGTGCTTTGAGCCTTCGGTGCACCGCGTCATTCACGGGAGGCGAGTTTGTCTCCCGCACGCGGCACTTCGCACTTCAAATCGTCGCCCATTTCGCGGGTTGGGTCGAGCCTGCCGGCCCGCGCAACTCAAAAATCCCCCCACACCACCTGCATCGCCGCCAGCGCCGCCAGCGCCGCCGTCTCGGTGCGCAGTACGCGTGGCCCCAGGTGCAGTGGCACGAACCCCGCGTCGATCGCCAGCGCCCGCTCCTCATCGGTGAACCCGCCCTCCGGCCCTGCCAGCAGGTAGCCGGTCTGGCCCGGCGCGGGGCGTGGCAGGTCGGCCAGCCGCTGCCCCTGGTGGGCGCACAGCAGCCACTTCGGCGCCTCCGGCGGCAGGCCGGCGAGCCACTGCCGCAGGCCCTGCACGGCCTCCACCGGCGGCACCACGCTGCGCTTGCACTGCTCGCAGGCGGCGATGGCGATGCGCTGCCAGTGCTCGCGGCGGCGCTCGGCGCGGTCGCCGGCCAGCTTGACCACCGCGCGCGCCGTCGCCAGCGGCGCGATGCCGGCAATGCCCAGTTCCACCGCCTTCTGCACCGTGATGTCCATGCGGTCACCGCTGGAAAGCCCTTGGCCCAGCACCACACGCAGCGGCGACTCGCGGTCGTCCTGCAGCGCCGCCAACACCTCGGCGGTGGCCGGGCCGCTGCCCGCCAGATGCAGGCGCGCCAGCCACGCCGGGCCGCTGCCGTCGAACAGCGACAGCGTCGCGCCGTCGGCCAGCCGCAGCACCCGTCCCAGGTGGTGCGCCAGCTCGCGCGGCAGCTCGATGCGCGCGCCGGGGCCGAGCCGCGCCTCCACGTGGCAGTGCGCATCGACTTGGTGCAGGGTTCTTGCGGTCGGGGCAGGGGAGAGTGGCGTAGGGGCGGGCGTGCTCATCCCGCAATCCTGTCCTCCGCCCGTGTGCCTTGTCCAGCGTCGGCCCCTGCGCGATAATCACAAGCTTTACCGCGCCCGCCCCGGGCGGCCCCGCGCTTCATGCCCACCACCACCCAGCTCAGCAATGCCATCCGCGTCCTCGCCATGGACGCGGTGCAGCAGGCCAACTCCGGACACCCGGGTGCCCCCATGGGCATGGCCGACATCGCCGAAGTCCTCTGGCGCCGCCACCTCAAGCACGACCCGGCCGACCCGCGCTGGGCCGATAGGGATCGTTTTGTTCTGTCGAACGGCCACGGCTCGATGCTGCTCTACGCGCTGTTGCATCTGACCGGCTACGACCTCTCCATCGACGACCTCAAGCAATTCCGCCAGTTGCACGCGCGCACGCCGGGCCACCCGGAATACGGCTACGCCCCCGGCGTCGAGACCACCACCGGCCCGCTCGGGCAGGGTCTGGCCAACGCGGTGGGCATGGCCATGGCCGAGAAGCGTCTGGCCGAGGAGTTCAACCGGCCGGGTCACGTGGTGGTCGACCACCACACGTATGTGTTCGCCGGCGACGGCTGCCTGATGGAAGGCGTGAGCCACGAGTCCTGCTCGCTGGCCGGCACACTGGGCCTCGGCAAGCTCATCGTCTTCTATGACGACAACGGCATCTCGATCGACGGCCACGTCGAGCACTGGTTCGGCGACGACACGCCGGCGCGGTTTGAAGCGTATGGCTGGCAGGTGATCCGCGGTGTCGACGGGCATGACGCTGCCGCGATCGAACAGGCGCTGCAGGCCGCGCGCGCCGAGACCGCCAAGCCCACGCTCATCTGTTGTCGCACCGTCATCGGCAAGGGCTCGCCGAACAAGGCCGGCAGCCACGACGTGCATGGCGCGCCGCTCGGCGCCGACGAGATCGCCGCCACCCGTGCCGCGCTCGGCTGGACCCACCCGGCCTTCGAGATCCCGGCCGACATCTACGCCGACTGGAACCGGCGCGCCGCCGGCGCCGCCCAGCACGCCGACTGGAACGCGCGCTTTGCCGCCTACGCCCAGGCCCACCCCGAGTTGGCCGCCGAGTTCAGCCGTCGTATGAATGCAGACCTGCCGGCCAATTGGGCCGAGACGGTGTCCGCCCTCTACGCCAGGACGCGCGAGCAGGCGCAGACCGTGGCCACGCGCAAGGCCTCGCAGCTGGCCATCACCGGGCTGGCGCCGGCGCTGCCGGAATTCGTCGGCGGCTCGGCCGACCTGACCGGCTCCAACCTCACCAACTGGCCGGCCTGCACCCCGTGGCGCCACGCCGCCACCGGCAGCCACGTCAACTGGGGCGTGCGCGAGTTCGGCATGAGCGCCGCGCTCAACGGCATGGCCCTGCACGGCGGCTTCATCCCCTTTGGCGGCACCTTCCTGGTGTTCTCCGACTACGCTCGCAACGCCGTGCGCATGGCCGCGCTGATGAAGCAGCGCGTCATCTTCGTCTACACGCATGACTCGATCGGCTTGGGCGAAGACGGCCCGACCCACCAGCCGGTGGAGCACCTCGCCAGCCTGCGCATCATCCCGCGCATGGACGTGTGGCGCCCCTGCGACACCATGGAATCGGCGGTGGCCTGGGTGGCCGCGGTCGAGCGCAAGGACGGGCCCAGTAGCCTGGTGTTCAGTCGGCAGAACCTGCCTTTTGTGAGCGGCAACATCGACCCGGCGCACATCCGCAAGGGTGGCTATGTGCTGGCCGAAAGCGCCAGCGGCCGCCTCGACGTGGTGCTGATCGCCACCGGCTCCGAAGTCGAGCTCGCGCTCAAGGCCCGCGAGGCGCTGGCGCAGACCGGCGTCGGCGCGCGTGTCGTCTCCATGCCCTGCTGCGACGTCTTTGACCGGCAGACGCCGGCCTGGCGCAACGAGGTGCTGCCCGCCGGCGTGCCGCGCGTGGCCATCGAGGCCGGCGTGACCGACGGCTGGCGCAAGTACGTTGGCCTGGAAGGCGCCGTGGTCGGCCTCGACACCTTTGGCGAGTCGGCCCCGGCTGGCGCCCTGTTCAAGTACTTTGGTTTTACGGTGGACAACGTGGTCGCCACCGCGCGCACCCTGCTCACCCATCACACCCAGACCCATCACACACAGGAAGAGGACTGACCCCCATGGCGATCCGTGTCGCGATCAATGGCTACGGCCGCATCGGCCGCAACGTGTTGCGTGCGCTCTACGAATCCGGGCGCTCTGACGTGCAGATCGTCGCCATCAATGACCTCGGCGATGCCGCCACCAATGCGCACCTGACGCAGTACGACACTGCGCACGGGCGCTTCCCCGGCACCGTGCAGGCCGGCGAGGGCGAGATGCTGGTCAACGGCGAGCGCATCGCCTGCTACGCCGAGCGCGACCCGACCAAACTGCCCTGGGGCGATCTGGGCATCGACGTGGTGATGGAGTGCACCGGCATCTTCCGCACCAAGGCCAAGTGCCAGCCGCACCTCGATGCCGGCGCGCACAAGGTCATCATCTCGGCCCCGGCCGACAAGAACGAGGCCGACGCGACCATCGTCTACGGTGTGAATCACGACACTCTGCGTGCCAGCCACACGGTCATCTCCAACGCCAGCTGCACCACCAACTGTCTGGCGCCGGTGGCCGCGCCACTGCACCGCGAACTCGGCATCGTCAACGGCCTGATGACCACGGTGCACGCCTACACCAACGATCAGGTGCTTTCGGACGTGTACCACTCCGACCTCTACCGCGCCCGCGCCGCCGCGCACAACATGATCCCGACCAAGACCGGCGCGGCCCAAGCGGTGGGTCTGGTGCTGCCGGAACTCAACGGCAAGCTCGACGGCTTCGCCATCCGCGTGCCAACCATCAACGTCTCGGTGGTGGACCTCACCTTTACCGCCGCGCGCGACACCAGCAAGGACGAGGTCAACGCCATCATCCAGGCCGCCAGCGAAGGCGCGCTCAAGGGCGTGCTCGGCTACAACACGCTGCCGCTGGTCTCCTCGGACTTCAACCACAACCCGGCCTCGAGCACCTTCGACGCCACGCAGACCAAGGTGAATGGCCGCTTGGTCAAGGTGCTGTCCTGGTACGACAACGAGTGGGGCTTCTCCAACCGCATGCTCGACACCGCCGTCGCGCTGATGAACGCCAAGTAAGGGCGCACGAGTGACCGCCTTTCTGCGCATGAGCGAAGTCCCGCTGGCTGGCCAGCGGGTCTTCATCCGTGCCGACCTCAACGTGCCGCAAGACGACCACGGCGCCATCACCGACGACACGCGCATCCGCGCCTCGATGCCGGCGGTGCGTCAGGCGCTCGAAGCCGGCGCCGCGGTGATGGTGACCTCCCACCTGGGCCGCCCCACCGAGGGCGAGTTCAAGCCCGAGGATTCGCTGGCGCCGGTCGCCGCGCGCATGGCCGAGCTGCTCGGCAAGCCGGTGCGTCTGGTCGCCGATTGGGTGGATGGCGTGCAGGTGGCGCCGGGCGAGGTGGTGCTGCTCGAGAACTGCCGCCTCAACCGCGGCGAGAAGAAGAACGATGACGATCTGGCGCGCAAGCTGGCCGCGCTGTGCGACGTCTACGTGAATGACGCGTTCGGTACCGCGCACCGCGCTGAGGCCACCACGCACGGCATCGCCCGCCACGCCAAAGTCGCCTGTGCCGGGCCGCTGCTGGCGGCCGAACTCGATGCGCTCGGCCGCGCCCTGCAGCAACCGGCGCGTCCGCTGCTGGCGGTGGTCGCCGGCAGCAAGGTCTCGACCAAGCTCACCATCCTCGAGTCGCTGGCCGGCAAGGTCGACCAGCTGATCGTCGGTGGCGGCATCGCCAATACCTTCCTCAAGGCCGCCGGCCACCCCATCGGCAAATCGCTCTGCGAAGATGACCTGCTCGACGAGGCGCGCCGGCTGATGGCCGCTGCCAAGGCCCGCGGCGGCGACATCCCGCTGCCCAGCGATGTGGTGGTCGGCAAGCGCTTCGCCGCCGACGAGCCGGCGGTGGTCAAGGCGGTGGCCGATGTCGCCGCCGACGACATGATCTTCGACATCGGCCCGCACACCGCGCGCGCCTATGCCGACATCATCGGCCGTGCCGGCACGGTGGTGTGGAACGGGCCGGTCGGCGTGTTCGAGTTCGATCCCTTCGCTGCCGGCACCGAGGCCGTTGGCCGGGCCATCGCCGTCAGTGCCGCCTTCAGCATCGCCGGTGGCGGCGACACCCTGGCCGCGATCGCCAAATATGGCCTTGAGGCCGACATCTCCTACATCTCCACCGGCGGCGGGGCCTTTCTCGAGTTCCTCGAAGGCAAGACCCTGCCGGCCGTGGCCATCCTCGCCGAGCGCGCCGCCAAGGCCCACTGAGACCGCCCATGCAGACGCCCTTCATCCGTCGCCGCACCAAGATCGTCGCCACGCTCGGCCCGGCCAGCAGTTCCGATGCGGTGCTGGGGCGGATGATGGACGCCGGACTCGATCTGATCCGGCTCAACTTCTCGCACGGCAAGAGTTCCGACCACGCCGACGTGGCCGAGCGCGTGCGTGCGCTGGCCCGCGAACGCAAGCGGGCGGTGGGCGTGCTGGCCGACCTGCAGGGCCCGAAGATCCGCATTGGCAAGTTCGCCGAGGGCAAGGTCGACTTGGTGCCGGGTGCGCCGTTCATCCTCGACGCCGCGTGCGAATTGGGTGACCAGAGGCGCGTCGGCCTGGATTACAAGGAGCTGACGCACGATGTCGGCCCGGGCGACACGCTGTTGCTCGCCGACGGCTTCATCACCATGACTGTCGACCGCGTCGAGGGTGCGCAGATCTTCTGCACCGTTGAGCAGGGCGGTGTGCTCTCCAACAACAAGGGCGTCAACCGCCTCGGCGGCGGCCTCTCGGCGCCGGCGCTGACCGACAAGGACCGCGAGGACATCAAGACCGTCGGCGCGATCAAGGCCGACTACGTGGCGGTGAGTTTCCCGCGCTCGGGCGCCGACATCGACCAAGCGCGCGCGCTGCTGCGCCAGACTGGCTGGGACGCCAAGATCATCGCCAAGATCGAGCGCGCCGAGGCCATCGATGCGCTGGAAGAGATCCTCGACGCCTCCGACGGCATCATGGTGGCGCGCGGCGATTTGGCCGTGGAGATGGGCGACGCCGCCGTGCCTGGCCTGCAGAAGCGCATGATCCGCGCCGCCCGCGCCAAGCGGAAGTTGGTCATCACCGCCACGCAGATGATGGAGTCGATGATCGACAACCCGGTGCCGACCCGCGCCGAGGTGTCGGACGTCGCCAACGCCGTGCTCGACGGCACCGACGGCGTGATGCTCTCGGCCGAGAGCGCGGTCGGCAAGTACCCGGTCGAGACCATCGCCGCCATGAACCGCGTCTGCATCGAAGCAGAGAAGGTCGCCGAGTTCGTGCCGGAGAAGGACTTCGAGGGCACAGATTTCCAGTCGGTCGAGCAGTCGATCGCACTGGCTGCCGTGTTTGTGAGCGCTCACTATCCGCTGCGTGCCATCGCTGCGCTGACGGAGTCGGGCACTACTGCGCTGTGGATGTCACGCTTCAACCTCAACCTGCCGGTGTATGCGCTGTCGCCCAATGTCGAGACGCGCCGCCGCGCGTCGCTGTTCCGTGGCGTCTATCCGATTCGTTTTGAGGAGGCCTCGACCGATCCCGAGATCGTCCTGGCGCGCGCCGGCGACGAGCTCAAGCGGCTCGGCGTGGTCGATGCCGGCGACCTGGTGGCCATCACCATCGGCGAACCGATCGGGCAGCCGGGCGGGACCAATACCTTGAAGATCATCCGAATCCCCTAGGAACCGACATGGCCCTCATCTCGCTGCGTCAGCTGCTCGACCACGCCGCCGAACACGGCTACGGCGTGCCGGCCTTCAACGTCAACAACCTCGAGCAGATGCGCGCCATCATGGAGGCGGCGCACAAGACCGACTCGCCGGTCATCGTCCAGGCCTCGGCTGGCGCCCGCAAATACGCCGGCGCGCCCTTCCTGCGCCACCTCATCCTCGCCGCCATCGAGGAGTTCCCGCACATCCCGGTGTGCATGCACCAGGACCACGGCACCAGCCCCTCGGTGTGCCAGCGCTCGATCCAACTGGGTTTTTCCAGCGTGATGATGGACGGCAGCCTCGGCACCGACGGCAAGACGCCGACCGACTACGACTACAACGTCCGCGTCACCCGCGAGGTGGTGGCCATGGCCCACGCCTGCGGCGTGTCGGTGGAGGGCGAGCTCGGCTGCCTCGGCTCGTTGGAGACCGGCACCGCCGGCGAAGAGGACGGCGTGGGTGCAGAGGGCGTGCTCGACCACTCGCAGCTGCTCACCGACCCGGAGGAGGCCGCGCGCTTCGTCGCCGAGACCCAGGTCGATGCCTTGGCGATCGCTATCGGCACTTCGCACGGTGCCTACAAGTTCACCCGCCCGCCTACTGGGGACATTTTGGCGATCGACCGCATCAAGGCGATCCACGCGCGCATCCCGAACACGCATCTGGTGATGCACGGCTCGTCTAGCGTGCCGCAGGACTGGCTCCAGATCATTAACGACAACGGCGGCGACATGGGCCAGACCTATGGCGTGCCGGTCGAGGAGATCGTCGAGGGCATCAAGCACGGCGTGCGCAAGGTCAATATCGACACGGACCTGCGCATGGCCAGCACCGGGGCGATCCGCCAGTTCTTCAACCAGGACCGCAAGGAGTTCGATCCGCGCAAGTACCTGGCCAAGGCTACGGCAGCGATGCGCGACATCTGCATCGCGCGCTACGAGGCCTTTGGCACTGCCGGCAACGCCAGCAAGCTCAAGCCGCTGTCGCTCGAGGCCATGTTCCAGCGTTACGAGAAGGGCGAGCTGGCGGCTGTTGTTCGCTGACCTTCGCACGTCGCGCCTTCAGATCGGTGCTCGGCTCCATCCGGCGCCACTGCGAACGATCTGGTGGTGCGATCAGCCGCCCATACCCTCCAAGGTTCGTTTGAATGCCTGGTGCCATTGTTCGGCCATTTCACAGTTTCGATAGTCTTCGAGGCACGGCGTGCCAAGCGTGTAATGAATCAGTTTCGCGCGAGGATCTGGCGGATACTCCGACGCCAGCCAGTTCCAGTTGACCGGAAGCTCGCCGATGACTGCGTCATCTAGCCATTTGAATCGGTGCAAAAAATCCCCGGTGCTTTTGCTGACGAGATCTGGTGTCAGCATACGGTTATCGGGATGGCCGCAGTTCCAAAGGATGAGACTCGACCAGTTTTTTCGAGGGTAATCCCGATTTTTGTTGCCAAAATATTTGACCGCGGCTTTTGTCTTGTAGTCATGCTTGACCACCATCACAGCCTTTGAGGGGTTACGCAATGCCCATAACTCCGCAATGTCTGCAAGGCACACCATGTCACCGTCCGCATAAATTACCCATCCAGAGTAATCCATGAGGCTCGGACAGAGGAAGCGGGTGTATACAAAATGGTTGCTGCCGTCCTCGTGTGCCTCCTGATAGGCCGAGAGCGAATGGATGGCGAGCGGAAGAATCTGGACCGGGAGGCTGGCCCGTTCGATCACGCTCTGACAGAACACGTGATATGCGATGGCTTCGCGTTGGTCGAAGCCAACCATTAGTTTAACTTTCTCGAATCCCATAATATATTATGATGCTGTGGCATGTTTGAGCTTCTATATGGGATAGTAGCGCAACAGACCATCGCGAGTGTAGTCCGAAACAATTTTCTTCTCGGACCTCCATGGATGGCCAGGCCACCCTTCAAAGCCGAAACCAACCAAGTGTTTTTGAAAGTCCTGAAATGAGGGCTCGGACAAAATAAATTGTATTGCAAAGAATCCGGTACTAGGGATTACGAACCACTGGCCTTTTGATCGGTTGTTCAGGTAAGCCTTTATCAAAACGGAGAAAACAATTTTGTTGAAATAAGGCGAAAATCTCCGACAAATTTTGCTCTGCAAACCATTAGACTCTATAATAATGTCGGTCATATCATAAATCTTTTCTCTGGGGTATCTTGGGCAATACTTTGCGCGGAAGGCCTCATGAACTGCCATTGACCTTACGAACCAATATTCATCGGCTTTTCGGCATAACGGCGAATTTTGGAATGACTTGTCATGGGCATAACGCCAAGCCGGCGGCCCCATGTTGTTTACGCAAATTATTGTCGTTTTTCCTCCGGCAAACGACGAATAATTTTTGCATTCATTCATCCTTACAACGACATCTGACGAATCGATCAGATCGCTGTAATCGATGGTAAGCGGGGCGTTGCCCACGACTACAAGGTTTTTCATCAGGCAACGAATGAAATTTGGCTAACCGATGTTTTAAGATGTAAATATTCCGTTCCCCGCCTGCACAAAATTCTGCAAGGTCAGGCGAATGAACTCCGCATCAAGGTCGCGCTCGATGAACACGAGGCGCGTGCGGCGGTCATCGTCGGGCCACGCATCCAGCGTCTCGATCGGGTAGAGCGTGTGTTGCACGGCATGCACTACCAGGGGCTGTTCGTGGCCGATGGCGTTGACGATGCCCTTGATCCGCAACAAGTGCTCGCCGCGAAAGGCGCACAGCATCTCCAGTGCGGCGCGCAGGTTGTCGCGTTGCACCGGTTCGTCAAACACGACGCAGAACGACTGCACACGCCCGTCGTGAAGGCCGCCCGTCGTCGGCGGCGGCGCCACGCCGCCGATGCCCTTGACCGCTGCGAAGCGCTCGGCCGCCAGCCAGCGCCGCGCGTCGCTGCCGATCCCGGGTCGGCGCTGCACGCCGCCGATCAGTGCGCCCGGCGCCACGCAACGTGCGTCGGCCACCTCGATGCCTGGGTTGATCTGCTTGATGCGGGCGATCAGCGCATCGACCGTGTCCGCATCTTCCATCAAGTCGCCTTTAGTCAGCGCGACCCGGTCGGCCATCGCCACCTGCTTGACTGCCTCGAAATGGGTGTCCAGCGTCGCCATGCCGTTGACCACGTCGACCAGCGTGAGCACGCCGTCGAAGCGGTAGTAGGTGTCAAGGAAGGCGTCGCGCGAGAGCATGCCGACCACCGGTGAGGGGTCGGCAAGCCCGGTGGTCTCGATCAGCACGCGCTCGAATTCGGGAATCTCGTCCTTGACCCGCTTGAGGTAGAGCTCGCGCAGGGTGTCGATCAGCTCGCCGTTCATGACGCAGCACAGGCAGCCGTTCTCGAGCACGGTGACTTGGTCGGAGGCATGGCGCACCAACTGGTGGTCGATGCCGACCTCGCCCAGTTCGTTGATGACCACCGCCGTGCTGGCAAAGCCGGGCTCGCGCAGCAGGCGGTTGAGCCACGTGGTCTTGCCGGCGCCGAGAAATCCGGTGAGGAGAACGATCGGGATGCGCCGCGGGCTCATGGCTGTCCATAATACTCAAGGACCTTGTCCAAGCTGCCGTTATGCCGACTCACGTGCTGTGGCGAGCTCAACTGGAGGAGCGATGTTCGAAAACCTGAACCTCAAGGTCCAGATGCAACTGGTGGCGGCGATCGCTTTGATGCCGGCGGCCGGCATGTTGGTTGCGTCGTTTGCGTTGTCCGGCGAGGAGTCGCTGGAGCCGGTCACCGTCGCACTGTTTGTGGTGGGATTGGTGGTGTCGTTGTTGTTTGCGACCCTGCTGGGCAAGTCCTCGGGTGACCGCGCCAACCGCATCGCCGGTGCCTTGCACGAGATGGCCGATGGCCGCTTCGACCGCAAGCTGTCGCTCGCCGGTCGCGACGAGTTCGCTTGGATGGCCCACGAGGTGGAACACGTGCGCAAGTCTGTGGTGAACATCGTGCAGGACATCCGTGCCACCGCCATTACCCTCACCAGCTCCGCCTGCGAACTGGCCGAGGTCACCGACCGTGGTGGCGCCAATGTGTCGCGGCAGTACGAGGACACCAACAATATGGCGCAGTCGATCGACGTGATGACGGCGCAGATGCGGGAGGTGACCGGCCATGCCCAGGCCGCCGCGGGTGCCGCCGCCGAGGCCAATCAGGAGGCCGATGCCAGCAAGGCAGTGGTGCTCAAGGCGATCGAGTCGATCGACCTGCTGGCCGCCGAGGTGCGCCGCACCGCCGAGGTCATCAACGGTCTGCGTCAGGACAGCGAGCAGATCGGCCGTGTTGTCGATGTCATCAAGGGCGTGGCCGAGCAGACCAACCTGCTCGCACTCAATGCCGCCATCGAAGCCGCGCGCGCCGGCGACCATGGTCGCGGGTTCGCAGTGGTGGCCGATGAGGTGCGCACGCTGGCGTCGCGCACGCAACAGTCGACGCAGGAGATCCAGGCCATGATCGAGCGCTTGCAGACGGTGGCCAGCAACGCCGCTGAGGTCATGGAGGCAGGTCAACTGAGGACGCAGGAGAGCGTCGAGCACGCCGCCGGCGCCGGCGAATCGTTGTCGCGCATCGTCAACGCCATCGCCACCATCAATGACATGAACCGTCTGATCGTCGAGTCGTCTGCGGTGCAGAGCTCGGTGGTGTCGGACGTTGCGACCGGCATCGAGCGCGTTCGCGCGGCGGCCAACGACTCCGCCGAGGGCGCGCGGCAGATCGCCGCATCGAGCGACGGCCTGCGTGCCGTCGCCAACCGCATGGCCGAATTGGTCGAGCGCTTCGAGATCAGCGGTATGGGTGCCGCAAGTCAGGCGGCGCAACCGGTGGAGGCGCCCGCCACCGCGACGCCACAGCTGGTCTGAGCCCCCACGGCTCGGCGCAGCGCCGCGACCCGGTCGGGGTCGAGCGCGGCGGCGCGTGCGCCACCGGCGCATGCCGCGCCACGAAAACCCAGCACGTCGGCGCCCAAGGCGGCGAGCGCGCCCGCATCGTTCAGCGACAGTGAGCCGGCCAAGCCGCTTTGCAGGCCGTGGCGCGCGGCCTCGACGAGGAAGCCCGCGAGCGCTGCGGTGTCGAGGTGCCGGCGCAAGCTGCCATTGGCCTTGCCTGCGGTGTCGAGCATCACGCCCTTGAACCCCGCTTCTGCAAACGCTGCCACGTGCGTGTGCGGCGCCGGTGTGCGGTCGGCGAACAGCAGGCCGACCATGGGCGCGACGCGGGCCAGTGGCGCCAGCGCGGCGAGGCACGCGGACCAGTCGCCGCCGGGGTAGAAGCCGACCTTGACCCAGTCGACGCCGGTGGCGGCGATGCGTTCTGCGGCCCGGACCAACACCTCGGGCTCGGCTGGCCAGTCGCCAACCGTCGCCGACACGGGGCAGCGCCCGCCGACCGCCGCGACGATGTCGCGCAACGTTGCCTCCGGAAGCGCCGCCAGCGGCCCGGCGGCGGCATCCTTGCCATCGACAATGTCGGCGCCGGCCTGCAGCGCCAGCAAGGCCTCTTCGGCGGACGACACACTGATCAGCAGCCGGGTCATGCCGGTTCCGGGCCTTTGTCTGT
>VEQZ01000061.1 GCA_018882975.1 Rhodocyclaceae bacterium
AGCCGACGCCGAGGCCCATGGTCCACCAGGCGCTGCCGAGCAGCGCCAGCACCGCCATGCCGACGATCGCCGACACCACATGCCCGCCGATGACGTTGCGCGGTTGCGCCACCGGGTTGTCTGGCACCACGAACATGAGGAAGCACGACGCGCCGAGCGGCGCCATCAGCAGCGGCGCCGAGGTGGACTGGGTGAGCCACGCGGCCAGACTGATGGCAATGGCGCCGCCGAGGCCGGAGAGAAGGATATCGCGCCCGTTCACAGCAACACCCCTTCGCGTGCGAGAAGCGCAACTTTACGCGATAGGCCGAAACCAAACCCGCCCAAGCTGCCGTCACTCGCAACGACCCGGTGGCACGGCACCAGCACACCAACCGGGTTGGCTCCGCAGGCCTGCGCCACCGCCCGGTACGCGCGCGGCGGCCCGACGCGCCGCGCCAGCTCGGCGTAGGCAATGACGCTGCCGGCCGGGATGCGCCGCAGTTCCGCCCACACCTGCTGCTGAAAGGTCGTGCCGCGCAGGTCCAGCGGCAGATCGTGGGGCGCGGCCGGGTCTTCCACCGCCGCCAGCGCCTTATGCAACAACTGCCCACCGGGCGCTCCCACCTCGGCCGCAGCCGGCCAGCGCCGGCGCAAGGCCGCGCGCAGCGCCTCCGCATCGTCGCCCAGCGCGAGCCAGCACAGGCCGCGCGGGCTGGCGCCGGCGATGCACGGGCCGAGGCTTGTCATGGCGACGACGAAGTCGACGGCTTGAGGAACTGGCGTATCTGTCTTGGCAATCATCGGAGAGATGATGCCGCAAGCGCAGGGCCGGTTCACCCTGCCGCATGCCCTCAAGGCTGGCGCCTCAGTCCCTCATCATTTGAGTGACAAGCCGACCGCTCACAAAGGCAAGCCAATCGCCACCACGTCCGGGCTGCCCGCCAGCGGCTCGATCTCAAAGCCCAATGTCTGAGCGAGTCCCAGCATGGCGTGGTTCGTGGCCAGCACCTCGCCGCCGATGCGCCGCAAGCCGCGCGAACGCGCCACGTCGATCAGCGCCGACAGCAGCTTCTGGCCCAAGCCCTTGCCGGTGGCGCGGTCGGCCAGCACGATGGCGAACTCGCAGGACTCGCCATCGGGGTTCACCGCAAAGCGCGCCACGCCGAGTTCGGTCTCGGGCGCGCTGGCGGTCACTGCCAGCAGGGCGATCTCCTTGCTGTAGTCGAGCTGCGTCAGGCGCACCAGCTGCGCGCCGCTGAGTTCCTGCAGCACGTTCATGAAGCGGAAGAAGCGCGCCTCTTCCGAGAGCCCGGCCACAAAATCGCGTACCAGACCGGCGTCCTCCGGGCGGATCGGGCGGATCACGATGTCGGTGCCGTCAGGCATCTGCCAGCGGCTCACCAGATGCGCCGGATAGGGGTGGATCGCCATGTGGGCATAACGGTCGGGCCCGGTGTGGCGGTACTCCACCACCACCCGTGCGTCCGCAGCCACCGCGCCGTGCTCGTCGAGGATCAACGGGTTGATGTCCATCTCACGCAGGGCCGGAATCTCGCAGACCATCTCCGAGACGCGCAGCAGCACCGCCTCCAGTGCGTCCGCATCGGCCGCCGGCAGGTTGCGGAAGGGCCCGAGCATGCGCGAGACGCGGGTCCGGCCGATCATCTCGCGCGCCAGCACGGCGTTGAGCGGCGGCAGTGCGACGGCGCGGTCGGCCTGCACCTCGACCGTGGTGCCGCCGGCGCCAAAGGTGATGACCGGCCCGAACACCGGGTCGCTGGTCACACCAATCAGCAACTCGCGCCCGTTCGGCTTGACCACCATCGACTCCACACACACGCCGTCCATCACCGCGCCGGGGCGGTTGCGGCGAATGTTGTCGACGATGCGCTGATAGGCGCTGCGCACCTCGGACGCGGTGCCGAGGTTGAGGAACACGCCGCCGGCGTCGGTCTTGTGGGTGATGCCTTCCGCGTTGACCTTCATGGCCACCGGAAAGCCGAGTTGCTCGGCGATGAGCAGCGCCTCGTTGGGCGAGCGCGCGATCATGGTGCGCGCCACCGGGATGCGGAACGCCGCCAGCAGCGCTTTCGATTCCATCTCGGTGAGCACGCTGCGGCGCGCCTGCAGCGCGTTGTCGACGATGATCCGCGCGGTCTCGGCATCCGGTGTCTCGGCGTGCCCGCACAAGGGCCCCGGGACCTGCATCAGCAACTGCTGGTTGCGGTAGTACGCCGACAGATGCGCGAACACCTCGACCGCCGGCTCCGGCGTGCGGAAGTGCGGCCGGTGCGCGGCCTCGAAGGCAGCCCGCGCCTCGGCCACCTGCGCCTCGCCCATCCAGCAGGTGAGCAGCGGCTTGCTGCTGGCGTCGGCCAGCGCGATGACCTCGCGCGCCGCCTCGAGCGGCCGCGTCATCGCCTGCGGCGTGAGGATGGCGAGCACGCCGTCGACGCCGTCATCCTGCAGACACGCCTGCACCGCATGGCGGTAGCGCTCGGCCGGCGCGTCGCCGATCAGGTCCACCGGGTTGCCGTGCGACCAGTTGGGCGGCAGGACCCCATCCAGCCGCTCGAGCGTGGCCGGCGACAGCTGCGCCAGCGGCACACCAAGGTCGGCAGCGCGGTCGCTCGCCATCACGCCGGGGCCGCCGCCATTGGTGACGATGGCCAGACGTTCACCTACAGGGTGGAAGCCGCAGGCCAGCGCCTTGGCCGCGGTGAACAACTGGCTCACCGTTTGCACCCGCACCACCCCGGCACGGCTCACCGCCGCGTCGAACACATCATCGGCCCCGACCAAGGATGCAGTGTGCGCCACCGCAGCACGGCGCCCGGCATCGTGGCGCCCAACCTTCACCAGCAGCACCGGCTTGACCCGCGCCGCTGCCCGCAGCGCGCTCATGAAGCTGCGCGCGTGGCGGATGCCCTCGATGTAGAGCAGGATGCTGCGCGTCTCGGGGTCGAGCGCGAGGTAGTCGAGGATCTCGCCAAAATCGACATCGGTCGATGACCCCATCGACACCACGCTGGAGAAGCCCACGTCGTTGCCCTGCGCCCAGTCCAGGATCGCAGTGCAAAGCGCGCCCGACTGCGAGACGAAGGCGATATGCCCGCAGCGCGCACCGGGCCGGCCTTCCGCGCCGCCGCCGTAGAAGGTCGCATCGAGGCCGATGCCCGGCCGCATCACGCCGAGGCAGTTCGGCCCGACCAATCGGATGCCATAACGCCGCGCGACCTCGAGCACGCGCCGCTCCAGCGCGACGCCGGCCGCGCCCGCCTCGCCAAAACCGGCGGTGATGACCACCGCCGCCGGCACACCATGCAGCCCGCAGTCCTCGAGGATGTCGGGCACGGTCTCCGCCGGGGTAGCCACTACGGCGAGATCAACCGGCGCGCCGATGGCACCCACCGAGGGCCATGCGCGCCGACCCTGCACGCTGTCGTGGCGCGCGTTGACCGGGTATAGCGCGCCGCCGAAGCCGCTGGCGAGCATATTGCGCAGAACGATGCCGCCCACCGCATCAGGCCGGTCACTGGCACCCACCACCGCCACCGAGCGCGGCTCGAACAGGGGGCTCAGGTAATGGCGACCCGTGGCAGGCCGCTCTGGGGGTGAATCGCCGTCTGGATGGTCTTGCATGGGGGTAAGCATAGGGCCAATGCCGCGCCTCTTCAGCAGCGCCGGAGGAACACTTGCCTGTCCCAGGTCAGATGACGTCATTTGTTTGGCGAATGCACTCATGGCCGAATCAAATACACGACGCGCTCGATCACAGCGCACAATGTTGCAGCGCAGCACGCCAGGCCGACACTCAGACACGGTCACGTCATGCAACGCGAGGAGGATGGTCCCTGCCGCAGGGAGCAACCATATGCCCAAGCACTTCCTCCACCGCTTCGCTTTCGAAGCCAACAGCCGCCGCTACTGGATCGCCCTGCACGACGAACAGATGGATGCCGTGCTGAGCGGCGAGCGGCGCGTTGTCGAAGCGCTGCCACGCGGCAACGCCGCCGCCGATGCCGGCCCAGCTTGGTGGTATTTCAACGACACCGGCATTGCCCTGCTGCGCGTGGAGGCGGGCTCATCGGCCACCGATGCCGACCCGGTTTGGGAAGGTCGCATCCACGATGCGTATGTGGGGCGCTTGTGTTCGGTCTTGTTGCTGTGACACCCGGGCCCGTGGCTCAGCCCGCGCCGATGCGCTCCTCCCAAAACCGCAAAAACCGCCCCACCAGCATCTTGTTGGTCTGCTCACGGCTTTCCAGGTCGGCCAGGAGATCCGCGCGGGTGGCCCGCGCCCGCTCGAGATCGTCAAAGCCGTAAGCAATACCGAAGCGACCGCGAGGGTCCGGACTCCACGCCTCGATCGAAACGCCCGGCTGCGGTATGACGACCGAGTCGCAACCTGCAATGACCGCAAATGCGGAATACGCGGTGTGCAAGTCGTAACTGACGAAAGTTTCGACGCGCTGCAGGATCTCGGCGATCTCCTGCGGTTTTTTGCCGTCGATGACTATGGAGTCACTCAAGTCGTGGGCGAAGGGTCGGCCTCTGCCTTTGCGCATGGTGTAGGCGCTGCCGGCACGGCGGACATTCCCGCGCGGCCGATAGAGGTCCCAAGGCACCACGAACACATGCAACGGGAACGGTGCAGTCTCAAGGTGCGGGCCGCTGACGGCGGGAAACCGGTCGGAGTACGGAAATTGCACCTCGCCGAGCGCGTAACAAACCTCCCCCGAATGGAAACCGGGCTCATGCAGCAGCCAGCGCGCAATGTGCCGGGCCCGCAGCGGATTGCCAAAAACAGTCTCCGGGTAGATCACCACGACGTCGTCTCTCCGCTGAATGTCCTGCAGAGGTTTGTCGTAGTAGGGCGTACGCAGTGCCGGATTTCGAGCCAGTGCTTGCCAGGAAGACGGTCGCTCGAGCACCTCCAGCTGACGCATGCATTTTCGGAGGGCATCCTGCCAGTGCAGCGGCGAAATCTGGTGGCCGCTGAAAAATGGCAACAGCGAGGCCTTTGAGCCCGACTCGTTGATGAGATGGCAGAGGTGGTGCAGCACCACGCTGCCGCCAGACTCGGGGTTGTAGGACGGCGCAAGCACCACATACTCAACACTCATGTCGCCGGCCCCAACCGCCCCGAAGCGCCGCCCTTTCTGCCCTGACCAGACTCACTGGCTGGCGCGCAGTCCGGCCCGAGATCGTACAGAAGGATCGTCCGGGCAGCGGGCATTTCAGGCCTCCACGCCCAACCAATCCTGAAAGCCCTCGCACGCGGCATTCACCCCGCGCGAGGTGGTCGGCGCCAATTCGCTTTTGACCGCTGCGCCCGGATGCAGCACGACGCCCATCAATTCGGCCACTGCCGGGACCACTGACTCCTGGCAGCCGACAAAATCCTCGTGCCAGAATTCACGAACCACATGGCGTGCGATGTGGGCATCGTAGAACGCATCCTCCTCGGCCAGTTGCACGAGGGCTTTGAGCAACTCCGTGCGGCTCACCGTCGCATCAGCTGGCCGCGGATCGGCCACCCGCGAATCCCAGTAGTCGTATTTGCTCGACATGGCGAGAGAGTAGGCCTGCTTCAGGCGCGTGCGCCGACGAACCCCGATGACGGTGTCCGGACGAAGCAATTGCAGCACGTCGACTCCACGGGCAGCGAGGTATGCCCAATTATTGACATGCAAGTGCACCGAACAAATGCCCCCGGCCGACAGGGCGGACTCAAGATGGCGGACATAGGCCTTGAGCCGAACTGCGGGCGTACCGCCATGGCTGTTCTCGACGAAATCGGGCGCCGGACGAAGCCGCGCCATCTGTTCGAGCAACCTCAGGTTGAAATACTCCAGCGGGAATCCCAGGACGCCGCTGCTCTGAAGCAAATCGCAAAACAGGGTCGAGCCCGATCTTGGCGTCGAGACGATCAACAGCCGCTTCCTCGCCGCATCGCCGATGCGGGCGTGTTGTGCAATGTTGGCGGCGTAGCAAGCGAAGGATGCATCCGTATCGCTGAAAGTCATCGCTCTACACCGCAATCACCTTGGCTGGCACGCCGAAGACTGTCTGCCCAGCCTCGACACGCCGCGTCACCACCGACCCCGCGCCCAGGGTCGCTCCCTCGCCCACCTCGACTCCCGGCAGAACCGTGACGTGGGGGTAGACGTTCACCCTGGCGCCCAAGGTGGCACGACCGCCGACAAAGGCGAGCGAACTGATGGTGCAACCGTCACCCACACAGACGTCATGGCCAATGATGGCCATTTCCTGCACCAAGACTTGGCGGCCCAGTTGAACGTTGACCGAAACGGAGGCCCGACCGAGCAAAAGCACCTGCTGCTCTTCACCAATGGGGGCAGCGAGGGTCGCCACGGGGGACACCAGAGAACCCAGGCGCGCGCCTCTGGATTCCAGCCAACCGGCGATCTGCAAGCGGTTGTTCCCGTTGCCGTTCGCCACCAGATAACGCACACCCGGGAGTGGTTGGTGGTCAGCAATGCTGCCAAGACAGTCCTGAGGATGAACGTCGTCGATAAAACCCAAGAACTCGGTGGCCGGCTCGTAAGCGCGAAGCCATCCCAACAACTCGCGGCCAAAGGCTCCGTAACAGGCGATGATGACCTTGCCTGCCGACGCGCTACTGGACACTGCAGCCCCCGTCCACAGTCAGGCATTGACCGGTTACAAACCCTGCCGCGTCCGACAACAGGAACAACACGGCACCGGCGACTTCCTGCGGGCTGGCAAAACGCTGGCCCAAAGGGTAGGCCGCCCGCTCCGCCGACACGCTCTCCGCGGATGTATGAGCCAGCGACGCGGTCATGGCGGTATCGACGGCACCCGGCAGCACGCAGTTGACCCTGATCGACTGCGGCGCCAACTCGAGGGCAAGAACTTTGGCGGCTCCCACCAAGCCGGCTTTGCTCGCCGCGTAGGCCGAGCAGCCTTTGACCGCGATCTGGTTGCCGTTGATGGACGATAAAAAGACCAGCGAGCTACCCCGCAACAGCCTGCGGCTTCGCAACAAGGCCGCCGTAAGCGCCAGCGGCGCCGTGAGGTTGGTGTCGAGCACACTGCGGTACCGCGCCATCGAGAAGAATGCCGCTGGCCGCACGTCCACGATGCCTGCGCTGTGAACCACGCCATCCAGTTCCGGCAAGGCCTTGGCGATGGCTCCGAAGCTGCTGTCATCGAGCAGGTCCAGGCAGAGCGGGATCATGCGCCCATCGGCGAGGGCAAGGTCGGCAAGCCTGTTGGTGTCCCGGGATGCGCAGACCACGCGTGCGCCACCTGCCAGTAGCGCCACCGCCACAGCCCGACCGATGCCCGAGGAAGCACCCGTCACCAGAATGGACTTCCCGGCGAACGGGCTCATTCTTCGTTGTCGGGGTCCATGACCAGATCCGGCCGAAAGACCTCGTCCGTCTCGACCAGCAGCAGGGGCACCCCGGCGTCCAACGAGAACAGCACGCTGCCCCACGAGAGGCCCACGCCAAAACCACAGGCAAGCACACGGCCGGGTCGTCGCACTTGGTCGGCATTCACGCACAGGGTCACGGGGATCGATGCCGACCCCGTGTTGCCGTACAGTTCAAGTGAGCCGGGTGTCTGCCCGGTGGCGAATCCGGATTTGCGTCGCACGGTTTCGTTGATCATGCGATTGGCTTGATGCAACAACAAATGGTCCACGTCAGCGGGCGTACTGCCGGATTTTTCAAGGACCCGTAGGATGCACTTGGGCGCCTCACTGATCGAGAAACTGAAGATATCCGCGCCACGAAGACGCGTATTCAGCTCCGACCCAACGTTCTCGCCCCCGGCGGTTGGTGCGCGTGACAGAAGCGAGTCAATATCGACCGGATAACGACCCGCGGGCCCGCTGCCCCGGACGCATATGGCAGCTCCCCCGGCCCCATCAGAATTCAGGTCGAAGTACATCGGGGCGGCGTCGGGGTCGAGTTCCAGCGCAATGGCAGACCCCGCGTCACCAAACAGCGGGTAGCTACTGGCATCCATAGGGTGGCATCCCCGGCTTGAGACATCGCCGATCAGCAACAAGCCCCGCGCGACCCCGAGGGCACGCATGACGGACGCCACCTGGGCCATGCCGTAGGGAAAGGCGGAGCACCCCAGGTTGATGTCGTAGGCCATGCAACGCGTGGAAAGACCCAATCGGTGCTGCAACAAGATCGAGGTGGCCGGAACGACAAAATCCCCGGACTGGGTGACCAGCACGAGCATACCGATGGACGACCGTTCCCAACCCAAGCCCTCGATCAATGCGTCGGCAGAGAAGCCGCAGAGGTCAGAGGCGCACTGCCCAGCAACGGCAATCCGGCGCTCACGGATTCCGGTCGCTGTGGCGAATCTGGAAGCCTCCGACTCGTTGCTGAATGCCGGGCATCCGGCCGTGGTTTGGCGGTTGCGCGGCAGACTCGCCGCCATGCCTCGAATCACGACGCCATCGAGTGGCCGCACGTCAAACACCGCCGAACGCGATGTTCCAAAGATCGGCGGGCGTCGTCGCCGCGCCAATCTGCCTGGCGGCAAGCACGATGCCCGACACCTCGTCAACGTACGCGATGACGTTGAGCATGCACAGGGAGTCCCAACCGGGCAAGGCTCGCAGAACCGAGTCGGCGTTGACTTTGCCATCGCGCAGGTCGATGGCATCCGCCAAACCCGCGACAAACTCTTCAATACCCATATTCAATTTATGCCCCAATGTGCGCCGATCACGACTGTGAAATTTCGTCCGTCAAGCCGCCTTGACCGCCGCCGCACCCGCTTTTTTGAAGCGGGCTTTCGCGATCGGGGCTCACCCCCTCAAAATCCACCGGCGCCATTTCACAACACCAAACCAGATTCACAACACCAAACCAAGCTCTACTGACCCGGGAGACGGGTCAGCTGACACGCGTGCCAGCAACCAACCGAGCCACCCGGCCAGCCAGAGCGACCTGACTACAACCTCTGACATTCGATGTACGATATATCGACGACTCGGGAGTGGCTGATTCCAGTGATTTTTAACCCGGACTCGCAAGCCAACAACTCAAAATCAGCAATCGATCTGACCCGTCCAAATGTGCAGATCCGTTGCTCAAGGTCCCGCACGTACATAAACTCAATGTCCTCTGTGTTGTCGCGAAGGTGCTCGTCAAGCAAACCCTCGATGATCAATAGGCGCGAATCGCTCCGCATGGACCTTGCGATGTTTTTTAGAATCACGACCACTTGATCGTCTGCCCAATCATGGAGTGCATGCTTGATCAGGTACAGGTCCCCACCGGCCGGGACCGAATCAAACATATCCACGCCGACAAAATTACAACGGTCAGTCACACCCATCATCCGAATATGCTCGGATGCCCTCTCGGCGTTTTCCGGCTGATCGCAGACAACAACATTGATTGGAAAATTCTGAGCCAATGCACACCCAAGCCCGCCTACGCCCCCCGCTATATCCATCACGGTGACTGCATCTCCAATGGGGATGCTCTCAACCACATCCTTGACGTGTGTCTGCGTGGTAACCCCGTGCATCATGTCCAGAAACAGCTCGTTGTGATGCGGCAACCCCTTCAAGTATTCCCAGACGGTTCTCTCGCCGGCAAAAGGCACTGCGCGATGCCCGCTCGCGAGCTGTTCGTTCATTTGCGTCAGCCACGGCAAAGTTATCTCGCCCTAACCCAGCAATGTGGCACGCGCTTGGGTTCCGGAGTGGCGGGAAAAGGGTCGGCCCTTGGCTGCAACGCGGTAACCATTCCCGCGTTTTTCGATGTAATTCATCGCCACCGCAAAGTTAATCAGACTCTGCAAAAAGGCTTGGTCAAGACCAAGCTCAACGCTCACTTCGTCCAACGGTTTTGCCGCGCTATACAACAGATCAAACACGCCCGCTTTGGAGAGGGTGAACAGGGTATGCAGGGCATAACACGAGCGGATCAGCGCATAGAGGTTGGGAGATGTCGAAGCGCGGTCGGGCATGCTGAGTCTGTGAGTAGGGCGAAGCAAGGATTCGAAAAAAGGGAAGACCGGACCCGACGCACTGGACGGCCACTCAGATCCTGCTTTCTCAAGAAGACAGAAACGGTTTGTGCGGTCGGATATTACAGGAATAAACGCGCGCACAATGTAATGCTATTTCATGGTGGAAATATAATGGCAATAGGTCGCGCAGACATATACAATTGCCAGACGGCAATGCCTTGTATGGGTTTATTCGGTGTGTGTTTTTAGTATCGTGAGCGGCTATAGATGCCGCCACGCGGGCAGCGCCAGATTCGGCTCGCAAAGTCCTGCACGATCTGCCCGGCCAGCAGGCCCCACCCGCCCATGCCACCGGCGGTTCGGCAGGTCACCCGGCTTGGGTAAAAAACGCCTGGAGCGCCTGCACAACGCAGGAGCCATCGCGACTCCGCATCCTGCCGTGGATCGGCAAGCAAAGGACTTCTCGCGACCTGCTCCAAGCCTCCGACGTGCTTTCGGACGCGGGATGCGCCGGGTCCCTGAAAGCCTCGAACTCGCTGACCAGCGGAAAAAAGTAGCGCCGGGCGGTGATCCCGCGCGAGGCCAGATGGTCGGCCAGGGCATCCCGGACGCCCTCCCCAGCAGTGACTCGCAAAGGGAAGTAAGAGACGGGGTCAGCCAGCGGGTTGCCCGCCTTCCCGGGCAGGATCAAGCCATCGACACCGGCAAGCGCAGTCCTGTAAGTCTCCGCAATCTGCCGTCGAAGACCCACCTCGCGCTCGATCGAATCCAGATTGGCCAAGCCGACGGCGGCATGCAGCTCGCTCATCCTGCCGTTCAAGCCGAGTTCCGGCGCCGCGAGTTCGGACTCGAGGCCAAAGCCGGCGATGCGATCGATGCGACGCTTGGTCTCAAGGTCATTCGAGACCACCGCGCCACCCTCCACGGCGTGGAACATCTTGGTGGCATGCAGGCTGATGGCGGCGAAATCCCCGAGGGCGCAGACCGACGGATCGGCATCGCCGGCCCCGAAGCAGTGCGCAGCGTCGTAGATCAGCCCGAGCCCGTGTCGACGGGCCACCGCCCGCAGTGCCTGGTCATCGCAGGGGTGTCCATAGACATGAACCGCGAGGATGGCCGAGGTCGCGGGGGTCACCAGCCGCTCCACGCTTTCAGCGCAGATGTTGAAGCCGCCGGGATCAATGTCGGCAAAGACCGGCTTGCAGCCCGCCCAGGCGATAGCAGCCGCCGTGGCGATGTACGTGTATGGGGTGGTAATGACCTCGCCCGTCGCGCCAGCCGCGCGGAGTGCGCAGATCAGCGCAATGGTGCCATTCGCCACCAGAGACACGTGGCATCCGCCACCGATCCGCGAGGCCATGGCGGCCTCGAGTTCCTCCACCAGAGGGCCGCGGTTGGTGAGCCAGCGCGAGGCACCGATGCGCTCAAGGTAGGGCGCCAGTTGCTCCACGGACGGGAACCCCGGTTCGGACATGCGGATGCGCGGCGACTGGGCTCCCTCGGCGGCCGCATGCGCCTTCATTCGAGGTTCTGCGCCTGCTCGCGCACCTGCTCGATGAGCACCTTGAGCGCCATCGAGACGCGGCTGGTCTCCACTGCGACCGACTTGGAACCCAGCGTGTTGGCCTCGCGCTGCAGTTCCTGCAGCAGAAAATCGAGCCGCTTGCCGACCGCGCCACCGCGCGTCAGCAGGCTCTCCAGTTCGTCGAGGTGGGTGCGCAAGCGGCCGATCTCCTCGTCGATGTCGATGCGGTTGGCGAACAGCGCGAACTCCTGCGCCAAGCGCGCCGGGTCGGCGTCCACCGCTGCCTCGCGCAGGCGCGTCAACAACTTGTCGCGGTAGGCCGCCACCAGTTGCGGCACCAAGGGTTCCACGGCAGCGACCTCGGCGCGCATGGCGGCCACACGCTCGAGCATCAGCACGGCCAGACGGCCGCCCTCGCGGGCGCGGGTGGCATCGAGTTCATCGAGCGCCGCCGCCAGCGCCGCCAGCACCTCGCCGTGCAGCGCCTCCATGTCGGGCTGCGCGCCGTCGAGCACGCCGGGCCAGCGCAGCGAATCGGCCACGCTCAAAGGTCGCGCATCGGGCAGGGCGGCCAGCACCTCGCGCTGCCAGGCGGCCAGCGCACCTAGCACGCGAGCATCTGGCCTCACAACACCCCCCCGCCCCACAGCCGCATGCCAACTCAGCCGCACCTCGACCTTGCCGCGCTGCAGCCGCGCCGCGACCGCCTCGCGCACCGCCGGCTCGGTGGCGCGCAACTCGTCGGGCAGGCGCAGGGTCTGCTCGAGGTAGCGGTGGTTGACGCTGCGGATATCGATGCCCAGACGGCCGTCGGCGCCGTCGCGCTGCACGCTGGCAAAGCCGGTCATGCTGCGGATCATCGTGCCGCCTCCCGTCGGCCTTTGTTTTGCTTCCGTTCACTCACCTGCCGCGCCGCGCGCCGCCGCCGCGCGGTCTTGGGGTCGGCCTGCAGCGGCCGGTAGACCTCGAGCCGGTCGCCGGGCTCGAGCACCGCACCCGCCGCCACCTTGCGGCTCCAGACGCCCAGCACCGGCTCGCCGATCTGCAGTTCCGGGCACTCGGCCAGCAGGCCGGAGGCGAGCAGCGCGGCCTGCGCCGTGGCGCCCTCGTCCACCTCCAACGCCAGCAACCACTGCCGGTCCGGACGCGCGTAGGCGACCTCGATGCGCATCAGCCGCCCTCGCCCCACAGTTGGTCGGCACGCCGCTCGAACGACTGCACGAAGGTGCTGGCGATGCGGTTGAAGACAGGGCCGATGACCTTCTCCAGCAGGCGGGTGGAGAATTCCCAGTGCAAGCGCAACTCGACCTTGCAGGCCTCATCGCCAAGCGGTGTGAACACCCACTCGCCTTCAAAGCGCTGGAAAGGCCCGTCGACCAGCGCGATCAGCATGCGGTCGGGCGACTTGGTATTGCGCGTGTGAAAGTGCGCCTTGACGCCGTGGAAATTGATGTCGATGCGGGCCTCGGTCACCGTCTCGCTGCGTTCCTTCACCTGCACGCCTCCGCACCACGGCAGGAACTCCGGGTAGGCCTCGACACCGTCGACGAGGCCGTACATGCGCTGCACCGGGTGCATCACCAGAACCGACTGAACGACCTGCGCCATATGACCCGCGTGGGGCTCCGCCCGAGCGTAAAATGAGAATCGTAGCGGAACCGTGTCAAAACCACCTTCCGGCAGGGTGTTGGAAAACGTCGCGAGGATGGCCAGATGCAAGGCGCCCGGCCGTTCTTCACCTCGGCACAGTGGCCGAGACATACCTTGTGGGTAGGCGAGGACACGAGCACCGCGCAACGCAGCAGATGGCCCACCGCAGCAGTTTTCAAACACCCTGTCATGAGCATCGTCGACAACCGCAAAGCTTGGCACGACTACTTCATTGAAGAGAAGTACGAAGCCGGGCTCGCCCTCGAGGGCTGGGAGGCCAAGGCCATCCGGGCGGGACGCGTGCAGCTCAAGGAAGCCTATGTGGTGCTCAAGGGCGAGGAAGTCTGGCTGATCGGCTGCCACATCACGCCGCTGTCCACCGCCTCGACCCACATCCACCCCGACCCGACGCGCAGCCGCAAGTGCCTGCTCCATGGCAACGAGATCGCCACGCTGATCGGCAAGGTCGAGCGCGCCGGCTACACCCTGGTGCCGCTCGACCTGCACTACAGCCGCGGCCGCATCAAGCTCGAAGTCGGTCTGGCCCGCGGCAAGAAGCAACATGACAAGCGCGAAGCCGAGAAGGAACGCGAATGGCAGCGCGAGAAACAGCGCCTGCTGCGCCACGACCAGAAGCGCGGCAACTGATGGCGGCAGCATGACGAGGGCGACAGCATGAAGGTCGACGGCGTCCCGACCCGTGCCATCTGGCAGGACGGCCTGCGCGTCTGCTTCATCGACCAGACGCGGCTGCCACACCGGGTGGCAGTGCTGCGCGCCGACAGCGTCGCGGTCATGGCCCGCGCCATCGTCGAGATGCAGGTGCGCGGCGCGCCACTGATCGGGGCCGCAGCCGCCTACGGCATGGCCCTGGCGATGCAGCGCGACGCCTCGGACGCGGCGCTGCAGGCTGCGCTCGACCTGCTTGGCAGCACCCGCC
>VEQZ01000062.1 GCA_018882975.1 Rhodocyclaceae bacterium
CGGCAGCAATCGCTACGCTGGCCGGGCGTGGAGTCGCAGGCCGATTGCGCGGGCGACCTTGAGCACGGTGGCGAAGCTGGGGTTGCCGTCTTCGCTGAGGGCGCGGTAGAGGCTTTCGCGGCTCAGACCGGCGTCCTTGGCGACCCGCGTCATGCCCTTGGCCCGCGCGATATCCCCGAGCGCCCGGGCGATGCCGGCCACGTCATCAGGCGCGTCCGCAAGCCAGGCGTCAAGGTATGCAGCCATCTCCTCCGGCGTGCGCAAGTGCGCTGCCACATCGAAAGGTGATGTCCCGGGCTGGGTGATGCGCGTTGCGGCTGTGGTCATTCCGTTCCTCCGTGCGCGTGCGCCAATTGCAGTGCTCTCGCGATGTCGCGCGCCTGCGTAGACTTGTCGCCACCGGCCAGCAGCAGAATCAGCGCGCTTCCCTGCCGGGCGAAATAGACCCGATAACCCGGCCCTGAGTCGATCCTCAAATCAGCGACACCCTTGGTCAGGTTCCGATGGTCACCCGGATTGCCATGCGCGAGCCGGTCAATCCGCATGAGGATGCGGGCACGCCCGGACACATCCGTCAGCGCGTCGAGCCAATCGCGGAACCCGTCTGTTTGCTTGATATGCCAGTGCGAAGTGTAGCCCATGGGCGACGCATGTGTCGGGGGCGAAATTGCCTCTGGCGACGATAGCGACGCGCCGAATCCCTGCGAATCCGGCAATTGACGGTGTCGCGGCTTCCGCGAGGGCTCGCGAGGGCTCCCGAGCGAGCGTGCTTAGGCCGGCGTTGCCGCCCGCGTGAGCCGGTCACGTACCGCCTGCCAGGCCGGCGTGTCGGGCGGCAGTTCGGCAAGGATGTAGCGGGCACCTGCGGCGTCGAGTTGGTGCAGCAGGTCGTAGAGGGCGGTGGCGGCCGCTTGCGGGTCGGCGGGGAGCGCGATGCAGCGGGGGGGTGGCACCGTCAACCGGCCGTCCCCTTCGTTATCTGGCCGGGCGCGTTCGCCAAGCAGCAGGACCGCGTCCTCCTCGTTCGCTGCTGCACACAGCGCCGCGCGGTCGGCGAACAAAAGCAGCGGGGTACGAGGCGCGTAATGCGACGCCAGTTGCCCCGGGGTGCGCGGTGCTGCTGAGCCGGCTGCGCGCGGCGGCGCGCCGGCGATGCGTGCCAGCGCCTCGGCCGTCCAGTGGCCCGGCCGCAGGACCTGCCAGCCCGCGTCGTCTACAAAGACCACGGTCGATTCGATGCCGACCCGGCAGGGACCGCCGTCGAGCACTGGCGGCGGCGCGTCGCCAAAGCCCTCGAGCACGTGTTCCGGCCGGCTCGGGCTGAGCCGCCCGAAGCGGTTGGCGGAAGGCGCCACCAGCGCGCCGCCGGCGCCTTGAATCAGCTGAAGTGCCAAGGCATGGTCGGGCACACGCAGCGCCACCGTGTCCTGGCCGCCGGTGATCTGCCGCGGCACGTCGTCGCACGCTGCGAGGACCAAGGTGAGCGGCCCCGGCCATGCCGCCTCGGCGAAGCGCCGCGCTGTCTCCGGCACGCTTGCCGCCCAGAGGCCGATGTCCGCAGCGCTGGCCAAGTGGACAATCAGTGGATGGTCGAGCGGGCGTTCTTTAAGCGCGAAGACCTTGGCCACCGCATCGGCGTTGCGCGCGTCGGCGGCGAGGCCGTAGACGGTCTCGGTCGGCATGGCGACCACGCCGCCGGCGCGGACGATGGCGATGGCCTCGTCGAGCGAGGGCCGCAGCGGGTCAGGTGTCGGGGACGGTGAGGGGCTCACGCGGGGAACTGTAACAGCGGCGGCGGCCGGCTCGGCCCTAGCCCATCCTTCCTACGATGGGCTGCGGGGCGTCCGGGGAGCGCAGTAGTGCGATGAACCGATTGAAGCCCCGATGCCAAAAAAGTCCCCCGCCAAGCCCCTTGTCAGTAACGCGCGCGCCTGGCCTCCATCGACCTCAAACCCCCACCTCCGCACCGTCTTCACGCCAGATGCAGATGCTCGCCGAGCGCGGCCGGCCAAAGGCCGGGTCGGGCCATGACGAGATGGCCGTGGGCCGCGCCGGGTCGAGCCGCTCGGTGGGGCTCTCGCCCGGATGCTGGATGTTGATGAACAGCGTCCGCAGGTCGGGGCTCATCGCCACGCCGGTGATCTCGCAGCCTTTGGGCCCGATGAGGAAGCGCCGGAACTCGCCGGTCTCGGTGTCGCAGGCGAACATCATATTGTTGGTCATGCGCGCATACGGGCCTTGGCCAAGCTTGTCGGCCGAGACGTCGGTCTGCGTCCAGAGGATGCCGCGCGGGTCGAACCACAAACCATCCGGCGAGCCGAACCAGTCGCCATTCACGTTGCCGCGGTGCTCGGGTGCCTTGGCCTCGGGGTCGCCGGCATTGACGAACACGCTCCAGCGGAAGCTGGTCGCGCCGGCATCATTGTCTTGTTCCAGGATGCGCAGGATGTGGCCCATCGCGTTGTTCGGCCGCGGGTTGGCGCCGTTGACGGCGACCTTCTTGCCGCGCTCGCTGTTGTTGGTCAGCGAGACGTAGACCTCGCCGCTGCTCGGGTGCGCGGCGATCCACTCGGGGCGGTCCATCGGCGTGGCGCCCACCGCGTCGGCAGCCATGCGCGCGTGCACCAACACCGCGGCCTGGTCGGCAAAGCCCTTCTCGGGCGTCAGGCCGTTCTGCCCCCAGACCAGCGGCACCCACTCGCCGTCGCCATACCAGACGCCGTCGTCGCGGATGCGCGCGACATGGAGCGTGCCCTCGTCGAGCAGCCGGCCCCAGTGCGCGCGGCCGACCTTGAGCCGGGCGTCGTAGAGGTCGCGGCTGACGAATTTGTAGATGTATTCGCCCTTCTGGTCGTCGCCGGAGTAGACCACCACGCGGCCGTCCCTGGCCAGCTTGACGGTGGCGCTCTCGTGCTTGAAGCGGCCCAGCGCGGTGCGCTTGACCGGAGGTGCGTTCACATCATGAGGATCAACTTCAACCACCCATCCGAATCGATGGAATTCATCGGGATTATTGCCCGCATCAAAGCGGGTATCGTGCTCGTGCCAACGGAACAGCCCCTTGTCGTCAAGGCCGATGCGCGCTTCGGCGGCGCTTGGCTTGCCCGATTTGTAGAAATAGCGGTCGAAGTTCTCCTCGCAAGTGAGGTAGGTGCCCCACGGCGTGACACCCATGGCGCAGTTGGCAAAGGTGCCGAGGATGCGCTCGCCAGTCGGGTCGGCGGCGGTCTGCAGCAGCGCGTGCCCGGCCGCGGGCCCGCTCACGCCACACGGCGTGGTTGCCGTGACACGCCGCGCCAGCGGGCCGGGCACCACCACCCAGCCGCCCTCGGCGCGCTTTTGAACATGGCACACCGAGACGCCGACCGCCGCCTGTGCCTTGGCGACCTTTTCCGCCGACCAGCCAGCGGTGCCGTCGCGGTGCAGCAGGCCGTCGTCCAGATACTCGTGGTTAGTGACCCACAGGCCACGGTCTGGCAAGTCTGCGGCGGTGAACAACGCGCAGCCATCGTGGTGCATGCCGAACAATGCCGCCTGCTCGGCGGCGCTGTGCGAAGCATTGCCAGGCATACCCGCGCCCGAGCCGTCCAAGCGGTCGCCCCACGCGGCCATGACGCGCCAACGGTAGCCGGGCGGAACCACCACCGTGTCGGCCTGCTCCGAGAGCGGGACGCTGCTGAAACTGAACGGCGCGCCAGCACCCTTGCGTGCCCACGCCGGGATGGCCTGCAGCAGGGCGATCGCGCCGGCGGCCTTGAACAGGGCGCGGCGGGAGAGGGGCGGCACGAACCCGTCTTTGAGGGTGGGGTTGCTGGCGGGGAGTTGAACGCGCTTCATGGTCGGGACCGGGGGAAGGACGGAATTTGGATGAGGCGAGAATGAGACAGTTTCGTGACGAATGGGTTACATCCGCATCCGGTCGGGTCTGCCAAGCACCCGCTCGGCCAATCGCGTCCGCCGCTTCGGTGGTTGCGCGTGCTCCGCACGCTGGCGTCAACCGTGGCGGCGCGCGCGCCTGATGCGCCGCATCCGCCGTGTCGACCCACCCGAGAGCACGCCAGCCGAGCCGCTTCGTTGCATCCTGTGTAGCCGGCCGGTGCCGCCGGCCCAACTCGACTGGCACCACCTCGTGCCCAAACTCAAGGGCGGCCGCGAGACCGCGCCGATGCACCGCATCTGCCACCGGCAGATCCACGCCCTATTCAGCGAGACGCAGTTGGCGCGGCACTACGCGACTGCCGATGCGCTGCTGACCCACCCCGAGGTGCGCGCCTTCGTGAACTGGGTGAGCAGCAAGCCCGACGACTTCCACGAGGCGGTGCGCCGCCACCGGGGCCGGCGATGAGCGGCGTCGTCACGCATGTGTATTTCGACGGCGGCTGCCCGGTTTGCCGCCGCGAGATCGCCTGGTATCAGGCTCGCCGTTCGCTGAGCCCGATCGGGTGGGTGGACGTGGCCGCCTCGAACTGCGACCCGGCCGGCGACCTCTGCCGCGCCGAAGCGCTGCGCGTCTTCCATGTGCGCTGCGCCGACGGTCGTCTGGTACACGGCGCGCGCGCCTTTGCCCTGCTGTGGCAGCGCTACCCCGGCTTGCGTGGGCCCGGATGGGTGGCGGCGCTACCAGGGGTGCACCACCTGCTCGAGGCGGCTTACCGGCTTTTCCTGATCACCCGCAGGGTCTGGCGGCGGAGTTGACGGGCAGCCGGGGCCGGTTGATGCCTGACGAGAGGCTTCGCCTGGCGCCTCACCAGAGGGCAGTCGCCGCCCTTTTGCCGCCGTAACGTTGCGGTCATCCGGCCGGCGCAGGCTGGGGCAATGTTCTCCTTCCAACGTCGCCGGCTTCCGTGCAGTCCTGTCTGACGCGCGCTGCGGCGCGTGCCTTCTGTCTGGTGCTGGCCGCTTGCTTGGTCTGGCTGGCTGCCGCTTGGCCTTCGCATGCCGCCCGGCCTATGGTGACCGATGACGCGCGTCTGACCGACGACGGTGCCTGCCAAGTCGAGAGTTGGGTGCGCTTTAACCGTAGCAGCACCGAACTGTGGGCCTTGCCGGCCTGCAACCCGCTGGGCAATCTCGAGATCACGCTGGGCGGCGCGTTTGCCGACACCGGCAACTTCCACAAGGCGGAGGACGTCTTCCAGCTCAAGACGCTGCTCCGGCCGCTCGAGACCAACGGCTGGGGCGTCGGCCTCACTGCCGGCTTTGCGCGGCACATCGGCGCCGGCATCGAGGACGACGGCAACCGCCAGCGCTACGTCAACCTGCCGATCAGCCGCTCGTTTCTGGATGACCGTGTGGTGCTGCACCTCAACGTCGGCGCGGCCGACCCGGTGGGTCCGCGCGGCCGGCGCGGCACCTGGGGCCTCGGCTCCGAGATCGACCTCGATGGCGGCAACAACCTGCTCATCGTCGAGACCTTTCACCCTGACGTCGGTGCGCCGTTCTATCAACTCGGTCTGCGGCATTGGATCGTGCCGGGCCGGGTGCAGACCGACATCACCTATGGCGACCGCTTCGGCGCCGGACCCGACCGGCAGGCCTTCACGTTAGGGCTTCGTCTGATCTCGCCACCCTTCTTCAAATAGCGCATGTTCAAATATGCACATGCTCAAAGGTTGCGCGCCCCAAAGCCCGGGCGGCGCAAGGCCAACAAAGGGACGGCACACGGCCGGCGACAAGATAAAAGGGGCCGACTCATGGCCGGCA
The DNA here is from genome assembly GCA_018882975.1 of Rhodocyclaceae bacterium. GTDB lineage: Bacteria > Pseudomonadota > Gammaproteobacteria > Burkholderiales > UBA3065 > UBA3065. The sequence goes on from VEQZ01000062.1 coordinate 5,704, forward strand.
CCAAAATAAAAAGGGCCGGCTCATCGCCGGCCCCGCACGAAATCAGGCGGTTCAGATGCCGAGCAGCGACTTGGCCTTCTTCAGCGATGCCATGGACTCGTCGTGCTTGCCGGCGTTGTGCTGGGTTTCACCCTCGGCGCGCAACTTCTTGACCTCGTCGAGCTTGGAAGCCTCGAGCTTGCTGACCTTGAGGGCAGCGTCGATCTGCTTCATCTCGTTGGGGCAGTTGTGCGCCAAGGCCAGGCCGCTGAACGACAGCAGACCCGCCATCAGGATCGATTTCGCGAGATTCACCGGATCACCTCCTTTCAATCTGTTACCCGCATCGGGCGTGCACGTAAGATAGGCCCTGAGGCGCATTGCCGCCAACAGAAGACTGATTCCAAGAAACCGGCAGCTTGCACAAACGCGCGCTGGCGGTCACCCGAAGCCGGCACGGAAAGAGAGGGTCCATGCACCGACGAGAGTTTCTCGGCAAGAGCGCGGCGCTGTCGCTTGCCGGCACGACCTCGCTGGCGCTAGGGCCATGGCAGGCGGCGCTGGCCAAGCCGATGACGCCGACCGGCACCGGCTGGGTGTGGGACGACATCTTCCTCACGCCGTTCTTCTCGCCCACCCACCCCGAGCAGCCCGAGCGCGTCGCTGCCATCCGCCGCGCCATCGAGGCCCAGGGGCTGGCGCGCGACCTGCGCCCCATCGCCATCCGTCAGCCCGCCGAGGACGAGTTGCGGCTGATCCATACCGACGCGCACATCGCCGGCATCCGCCGCAACCATGGTGAAACGATCGACCGGCTGGGGCGGGCGGGAGTGGGGGCTGCGCTGGCTGCCTGCGAGGCGGTGCATGCGCGCACCGTGCGCAACGCTTTCGTCTGCTCGCGACCGCCCGGACACCACGCGCGCAACGAAGGCGAGGTGGTCGGCTTCTGCCTGTACAACAACGTCGCCATCGCGGCGCGCCATCTGCAGCGCAACCTGGGCTATCCACGCATCCTCATCGTCGATTGGGACTATCACCACGGCGACGGCACCGAGCATTTCTTTTACGGAGACCCCTCGGTGCTCATCTTCGACACCCACGACTGGCGCGCCTACCCGCAGACCGGCGACCCGGCGCGGCGTGGCGCCGGCGCCGCAGTGGGCACCAAGATCAGCGTCGACCTGCCCTGTGGCGCCACCGATGCCCAGGTGCTGCGCGCCTATGACGAGCAACTGCAGGCGGCGGCTGATGCTTTCCGCCCGGATTTCGTGCTGATCTCGGCCGGTTTTGACAGCCGTACGCAGGACAAGCTCGGCTGCTTCGACATCACCGACGCCGGCTACCGGCAGATGACCGAGCGTGTGCGCGCCATCGCCCGGCGGCATTGCGGCGAGCGGCTGGTTTCGGTGCTCGAGGGCGGCTACAACTTCGAGGGCATCGCCAGCGGCGTGGCCACGCATGTGCGCGCGCTGATGGCCTGAGGTCGGGTTTTCGCCTCAGCGCCTTCTTGGCGGCAAAACCGGTCGCCCGCCTCAAACCGGTTGCAAGCCAAACTGCTCAGCCCAGCGCAAGGTCGGCGCAAGGTTCACCGGCCAGAATCCGCCTCATGCTGCGCTGCGCCCCCTCCATTTTCCTTGCCTTCGCCCTCTGCACGTTGGGGGCGGCACATGCTGCCGATGGCATGCCGCTGACGCTGCGCGGAGCGGTCGATCGCGCGCTCGAAGTCAACCGAGACATTAGGCAGGCGGCGGCTGCGGTGAGCGGCGCCGAGGCCGGCATGCGCATCGCCGGCACGCGTCCCAACGCCAGCCTGTCGATCGATTCGAGCAAGGCGCGGCCCAACCACGGCATCGGCATCAACCGTCAGGACAGCATCGTACGCTTCGAGCAGACCTTCGAGCGCGGCGACAAGCGCGAGCTGCGCCTGGCCCAGGCCGGCGCCCTGCGCGACGCGGCGCAGGCCGACCGCGCTGACACGCGTCGGCAGATCCGCGCCGCCGTGGCCGTTGTCTACTGGCGGCTCAAGGCCACCGAGACGGCCTTGGCACTGGCCGAAGCCGACAGTCAGGGTTACGGGCGGCTGGTCGATGTTTCGCGCTTGCGCCTCGCCAACGGCGACCTCTCCGGCACCGACCTTGCCCGCGTCGAGGCCGAGGCAGCGCGCGCCTCGACCGAGGCCGACCTGCTGCACACGCAGCGCCGCGACCTGCAGACCGACCTCGCCCGCCTGATCGCCGCCGAAGCGAATGCCGGCGCACTGCTCGCCGCGGATGACTGGCCGCTGCCAGCGGCCGAGCCGCCGGCCGACACCGAGGCAGTGGTCGAGCGGCGGCCTGACGTCGCGGCGGCGCGGGCGCGTCTGGATGCCGCCGGCCGGCAGGTCGAACTGGCGCGCGCGCAGCGCACCCGCGATGTGACGCTGGGCGTGCAACTGGAGCGCGACGAGTTCGCGGTCAGTTCGGTCGGCGTCGGCGTGCGCATACCGATCTTCACCGGCAACGATTTCGCCGGCGATAGCGCAGCCGCAGGCGCTGGCCAGACCTCTGCCGAGATCGCGCTGGAACAGGTCCGCGCCGCCGCCGCGGCGGACCTCGACCGCCTGCGCGTACGCCTCGAGGTGACCGGCGCTGCGGCGCATAAATACCGTCAGGACATCGTGCCGCGCACTGAGCGCGCCACCGAGGGCGTGCGCTACGCCTACGAGAACGGCGCTGCGAGCCTGCTCGACTTGCTCGATGCCTTGCGTTCGCAGCGCAGCGTGCGTCGTGCTGCTGCCGACGCCTACGCCAACCATGCTGCCGCGCTCGCCGAGTGGCGCGCTGCCATCGACCAGGACCTGCCGTGAACCTGCGCCTGCCCCGCCCCCTGCTCGCCTCTCTGCTCGGGCTCGCCCTGCTTGGTGTCATCATCACGCTGTGGCGCGGCGGCGAAGCGCGCAAAGCCCCGCCCGAGCCGGCCAAGCCGAGCGTCGCGCGCACCGGCGTGCTGCGCTTTCCGCCCGGCTCGCCGCAGTTGGCTTTCCTCAAGGAGGCGCCGGCCGAGGCGGTCGACCTGCCGGCGAGCGAGCCGCTCAACGCGCGTCTGGCGCTCGACGAAACGGTCACCAGCCGCGTCAGCGCGGCGGTGGCCGGTCGTGTGCTGCGTGTCGGCCCGGAACTGGGCGACGCGGTGCGCGCCGGTGACACCCTGCTCAGCTTCGATTCGCCCGACTTCGGCGCCGCCCAGGCCGACCTGCGCAAGGCCGAGGTCGATGCCGCCGCGCGGCGTCTGGCCTGGCAGCGGGCGCAGCGGCTCTTCGATGGTGAGGCCATCGCCCGCCGCGAACTCGACGAGGCCCGCGCCACCCTGGAGATCAGCGAAGCCGAGGTCGCGCGCGCGCGTCTGAAGGTGCGCAACCTCGCACCCAGCGGCGCCGCTGCCGACAACCAGAACCTCTCGCTACGCGCGCCGATCGCCGGCACGGTGGTGGCGCGCAACGTCACGCCGGGGCAGGAGTTGCGCCCAGACCTGCCCGAGCCGCTGTTCGTGATTTCGGACACGCGCAAGTTGTGGCTGCTGGTCGATCTGCCGGTCGAACTTGCGGCCAGAGTCCGCCCCGGCGACGACCTGTTGGTGCGCGTTGACGGGCCGGGCGGCGATGCCCTGCGCGCCCGCGTCGATCGCCTCACGCCCACCGTCGACCCGGTGCTGCGTCGCGTCGCGCTGCGCGCCATCCTGCCCAACCCCGACGGCCGCCTGCGCCCCGAACAGTTCGCCCGCGTCGCGCTGGCCGACCCGGAGGGCCGCAAGGGTGTGCGCATCCCGGCCGCAGCGGCGATCACCGAGGGCGTGCAGCAGTTTGCCTTCGTGCGCACCGCGCAGGGCGAGTTCGTGCGCCGGCAACTGCAACCGGTGCTGCAGGACGACCGCTACGTCTACCTGCCCGAGGGCGAGGGCGGCATCGCCGCCGGTGAGCAGGTGGTGACCGCCGGCGCCATGCTCCTCAACGCCGAACTGGCCTCGGGCGACTGATGTTCGAGCGCGCTATTGGCTTCGCGGTACGGCAGCGCGGCTTCATCCTCGTCATGGTGCTGGCGCTGGCGGTGGCCGGCGTGCGCGCCTTCCTCAACCTGCCGATCGAAGCCTTCCCCGACGTGCAGGACACGCAGGTGGTGGTGGTCACCCAGTACCCCGGCCAGGCCCCGGAGGAGGTCGAGCGCGTCGTCACCCTGCCGATCGAGCGCGAACTCTCCGGCACCGCGCAGATGACGCAACTGCGCTCGGTGTCGATCACCGGGCTGTCGGTGGTCACGGCGACCTTCGCCGATGGCACCGAGGACCGCTTCGCCCGCTCGCAGATCTTCGAGAAGCTGCAGAACGTGACGCTGCCGCCGGGCGTGCAGGCGACTCTGGCGCCGCTCACCACTGCGGTTGGCGAAGTCTACCGCTACATCGTCGAGGCGCCGGCCGGCATGCCGGTGTCGGAGGTGCGCGCGCTGCAGGACTGGGTCATCCGTCCGGCGATGCGCCAGGCGTCCGGCGTCGCCGATGTGGTGAGCATCGGCGGGACGGTCAAGGCCTACCAGATCGAGGTCGACCCGCTCGCGCTCAAGCGCTACGGCGTGACCCTTGCGCAGGTCACCGACGCGGTGGCCGCCAACAATAGCAACGCCGGCGGCGGCATCGTGCAGCGCGGCAGCGAGGGACTGGTGCTGCGCTCGATCGGCGTCTACAAGTCGCTGGATGACCTGCGCGCGGTCGCCATCACCGCCGATGCCGGGCGCCCGGTGACGCTGGCCGACGTCGCCCGTGTCACGGTCGGCGAGCGGCCCAAGTCGGGCATCGTCAGCTACAACGGCGAGGATAGCGTGGTCGAGGGCATCGTACAGATGCTCAAGGGCGGCAACGCCGCCAAGGTCATCGAGGGTGTGCAGGAGCGCGTCGACCGCCTCAACGACGGCCACCACCTGCCGCCCGGGGTCAAGCTGCACACGGTCTACCAGCGCACCGACCTCATCAACCACACAGTGGAGACGGTCGGCGAGAACCTGCTGGTCGGCGCCCTGCTGGTGGTCTCGGTGCTGGTGATCTTTCTGCGCAGCTGGAGCGCCTCGCTCATCGTCGCCGCGGTGATCCCGCTCACGCTGCTGTTCGCTTTCATCCTGATCGACGCGCGCGGCGTCTCGGCCAACCTCATCTCGCTGGGCGCGGTGGACTTCGGCATCCTCATCGACAGCGCGGTGGTGATGGTCGAGGCGCTGATGGTGCGCCTCGCCCTGCATCCGCCGCTCGACCCGCACCCGGGCGTGGTGCTGGCCCACCGGCTCAGCGCGCTGCGCAGCACGGTGGGCGGCCTGAGCCGGCCGATCCTGTTCTCCAAGGCGATCATAATCCTCGCCTTCGTGCCGATCTTCACCTTCCAGCGGGTCGAAGGGAAGATCTTCTCGCCGGTTGCCTTCACGCTCTCCTTCGCGTTGGTCGGCGCGCTGCTGTTCACCCTCACTCTGGTGCCGGCGCTGCTGTCGTGGCGGCTCGAGCGCGGCACCCTGGCTGAGGTCCACCTGGGCTGGATGGAATGGCTGCAGACGCGCTACCGGCAGACCTTGGAGTGGGCGCTCACTCACTTCCACAAGTTTGTTATTGCGGCCGCTACTGCGCTGGCCCTGACTCTGGCGCTGGTTCCGGCCATCGGCACCGAGTTCCTGCCGCGCCTCGACGAAGGCAACATCTGGCTCACCATCAGCCTGCCGCCGGCCTCGGCGCTGGAGCAGAGCAAGGACATCGAGCGGGCGGTGCGCGCGCGCCTGCTGGCCATCCCCGAGGTCAAGCAGGTGATCGCCCATGTCGGCCGGCCCGACGACGGCACCGACCCCAAGGGCCCCAACAACATCGAGATCCTCGCCGACCTCAAGCCGCGCAGCGAGTGGCGTTTCGACACCAAGGAAGAACTGGTCGAGGCGATGTCGGCCAAGCTCAAGGAGATCCCCGGCCTGCCGACCAACTTCTCGCAGGTCATCCAGGACAACGTCGAGGAGTCGCTCTCGGGCGTCAAGGGCGAGATCGCGGTCAAGATCTATGGCCCGGATCTGGAGATCCTTGAGGACAAGGCCGAGCAGGTGGTGGCGGTGCTCAACGGCATCCGCGGTTCGACCGACGTCGCCGCCATCAAGGTCGGCGGACAGGCCGAGCTGACGGTGGTGCCGGACCGCCGCAGGCTGGCCCGTTACGGCATCGCCATGGGCGATGTGAGTCAGGCGGTGCAGGTGGCGCTGGCCGGCTACCCGGCAACCGCCTTCTACGAGGGCGACCGCCGCTTCGACATCGTCGTGCGCCTGCAGGCCGATGCGCGCGCCTCGCTGTCCGACATCGGCAACCTGCAGATCGACCTGCCCGGCGGCAAGGGCAGCGTGCCGCTGGGTGAGCTGGCCGAGATCGGCATCCACGAGGGCGCCTCGCGCATCTCGCGCGAGGCCGGTGGCCGCAACGTGTCGGTCAAGGCCAACCTGATCGGCCGCGACCAGGGGAGTTTTGTCGCGGAGGCGCGGCAGAAGGTCGCCGAGCGGGTGCACCTGCCGCCCGGCTACAGCCTGACCTGGGGCGGCCAGTTCGAGAACCAGCAGCGCGCCATGAAGCGCCTGTCGGTGATCGTGCCGGCCAGCCTGCTGGCCATCTTCGCCCTGCTGTTCTGGAACTTCGGGTCGATGTCGCTGGCCACCATCGTGCTGGTGTCGGCGCCGCTCACGCTGATCGGCGGCTTCGCCGGCCTCTGGCTCGCGGGCCTGCACCTGTCGGTGTCGGCCGCGGTAGGCTTCATCGCCGTGTCCGGCATCTCGGTGCAGAACGGCGTCATCATGGCGGAAGAGATGGTCAACCTGCTCAACAACGGCGCCGAGTTCCGCGACGCCGTGCTCGACGGCGCGGTGCGGCGGCTTCGGCCGATCCTCATGACCGCGCTCATGGCAGGGCTCGGCCTGCTGCCGGCGGCGCTCTCGCACGGCATCGGCTCGGAGACGCAGCGGCCGTTCGCGGTGGTGATCGTCGGCGGCGTGATCTCCGCCACGCTGATCGGCCTCATCCTGATTCCGACACTGATGGCGCGCTTCTGGGCCTCGCCGGAGCGCTGACGCGGTGCGCATCCTGGTGGTCGAAGACGACACGCTGCTCGCCTCGGGCATCCGCGCGGCGCTGGCGCAGGCCGGCTTCACCGCTGACGCAGTGGGCAGTGCCGAGCACGCGCTCGCCGCGCTGCAGACGGGCGAGAGTTTCGATCTCGCCATCGTCGATATCGGCCTGCCGGGCATCGACGGGCTCGAGCTGGTGCGGCGCCTGCGCGCGCAACGCTCGGCCTTGCCGGCGCTGGTGCTAACTGCCCGTGACAGCCTTGAGGACTGCGTCAACGCCCTGCAACTCGGCGCAGACGACTACCTGACCAAGCCCTTCCGGGTGCCGGAGTTGGTGGCGCGCATCCATGCCGTGCTGCGGCGGGCGCAGGCGCGCTCGGAGCAGGTGCTGCGCTTCGGGCCGCTGGTGATGGACGTGCAGGCACGCTCCTGTGACTTGGCCGGCCGTCCGCTCGAACTCACGCCGAGCGAATGGCAGATTCTAGAGATGCTGGCCACCTCGGCGCCGCGCGTCGCCACCCGCGAGCGCTTGGTGCAGACCCTCGCCGGCTGGGACCGTGACTTGAGCGGCAACGCGCTCGAGGTGCACGTGTCGCGGCTGCGCGCCAAGCTCGAGGGGGCATTGCTGATCCGCACCATCCGCGGTCTGGGCTACCGCCTCGACGAGCCGGAATGAGTGCCGTGTCGCGCCTCGATAGCCGCTTGCTGCGCTGGCTGTTGCTGCCCCTGGCCGGCGTGCTTGCCGTGAGCGTGCTGGCCGATGCCTGGCTCAGCCGCAAGCCAGTGACCGACGCCTTCGACCAGCGGTTGCTGGTCATGGCGCTGGCCCTCGCGCCGCAGGTGACGCTCGAGGCCGGCTACCCGGCGCTGCGCATGCCGCCCGAGGCCGAGCAGGTGCTGCGCAGCATCGGCGGCGAGGACTTTCGGTTCGGCGTGTTCGACAGTGACGGGCGGCGGCTGGTCGGGGCCGGTGGCCTGCCATTGCTGTCGCAGGGAGCATCGGCCAAGCCACGCTTCTTTGAAGCGACCGAGGGCGGCACAGCGCTACGCGGCGTGGTGCTCGACCAGACCGTTGGCGGCGTACAGCGTGTCCGCATTGTCGTGGCGGTGCCGAGGGCGCGGCTGGAGCGTCGCCTCGAGGAGGCCATCGCACCGGGGCTCACCTCCGACCTCATCCTCATCATCCTCACCCTGGTCCTGGTC
>VEQZ01000063.1 GCA_018882975.1 Rhodocyclaceae bacterium
CCCGCGCCCCGCCGCGCGCCTCTCCCGCGACCTCGAACGCCCAGACCATGCCGGTGCGCCGCCAGTGCCTCAACTTCGGATGCCGCGCCAGCTTGACCGCAGCCACGTCGATGCGCGCTGCCAGCGCCGCGTTGGCGCCGAGCACGTCACTCGTCTCGAACAGGTCGAGCACGGCATTGGCCGCCGCGCAGGCCAGAGGGTTGCCGGTGTAACTATGACTATGGAGGAAGCCACGCGTCACCTCGTGGTGGTAGAAGGCCTGGTAGATGTCGTCGGTGGTGAGCGTGACCGCCAGCGGCAGAAAGCCGCCGCTCAGGCCCTTGGACAGGCAGAGGAAGTCGGGCCGGATGCCGGCCTGCTGGTGGGCGAACAGGGTGCCGGTGCGGCCGAAGCCCACCGCGATCTCGTCGCAGATCAGGTGCACGCCGTAGAGCGTGCAGAGTTCGCGCGCCAGGCGCAGGTACTCGGGGTGGTGCATGGCCATGCCGCCGGCGCACTGGATCAGCGGCTCGACGATCAGCGCCGCGGTCTCGGCATGGTGCGCCGCCAAGTGCGCCTCCAGCGCCAGCGCCTGCCGCCTGGCGAAAGCCAGCGCATCGTCGCCGGCGGGGGCCTGTCGCCAGTCCGGGCTTGGCAACACGCTGCAATCGCGAAGCAGCGCGGCGTAGGTGTCGCGGAACAGCGGGATGTCGGTGACGGCCAGCGCGCCCAGCGTCTCGCCGTGGTAGCCGCCGGCCAGCGCGACAAAGCGCGTCTTGCCGGGCTGACCGCGGTTGCGCCAATAGTGAGCGCTCATTTTCAGCGCGATCTCGGTGGCCGAGGCGCCGTCCGAGCCATAGTGCGCGTGCCCCAGACCGGTGAGCGCGCTGAGCCGCTCGGAGAGTCGCACCACCGGTTCGTGGGTGAAGCCGGCGAGCATGACGTGCTCGAGTTGGTCGAGTTGGGTGTGGATGGCGGCGCGGATGTGCGGGTGGCCGTGGCCGAACAGGTTGACCCACCATGAACTGATGGCGTCCAGGTAGCGGATGCCCGCTTCGTCGAACAGCCACGCGCCTTCACCACGGGCGATGGCCAGCGGCGGCGCGTCCTCGTGCAGCTTCATCTGCGTGCACGGGTGCCAGACCGCGCGCAGCGAGCGCTCGGCAAGCGAGCTGCCGGCGCCGTCTCCGGTGCGTTGTCCGGCGCTGGGTACGGCGGGGTCGGGGGTCGGGCTCGAGTTCACGTGAGGGGCGATGTTCCGGTGCGGGGTGCCGCTGCTTTACAAAAATCGTTTGGCGGTTGGCGGGCATGTCAGAATCTTGCCTACCGATGGTGACAGCGTATCGCTTCGAGAGCGATGCCGCGCCGGCTTGCGGGTGCTTGCTCGCATGAGCCAGCGCCGCCATCGGACCATTTCTTCCGACTCCTGTTCGTTCGCCCCCATGACCCCAAGCTCCCGCCACGACGGCCGCCAGCCCGACCAACTGCGCCCTGTCCGCTTCACCCGCTGCTTCACTCGCCACGCCGAAGGCGCGGTGCTGGTCGAGTTCGGCGACACGCGCGTGCTCTGCACCGCCAGCGTCGAGGAGAAGGTGCCGGGCTTCCTGCGCGGCAAGGGGCAGGGCTGGGTGACTGCCGAATACGGCATGCTGCCGCGCGCCACGCACACCCGCGGCGACCGCGAGGCCGCGCGTGGCAAGCAGAGCGGCCGCACGCAGGAGATCCAGCGCCTGATTGGCCGCAGTCTGCGCGCCATCACCGACCTCAAGGCGCTCGGCGAACGCACCGTCCACCTCGACTGCGACGTGCTGCAGGCCGATGGCGGCACACGCACCGCTGCCATCACCGGCGCCTGGGTGGCGCTGGCCGATGCCGGCGACTGGCTGGTCGGCAAGGGGCTGGTGACCGTCAACCCGGTGCGCGACAGCGTCGCGGCGGTGTCGGTGGGCATTCACGAGGGCCAGGCCATCCTCGATCTGGACTACCCCGAGGATTCCGCCTGCGACACCGACATGAACATCGTCATGACCGGCTCCGGCGGCATCATCGAGGTGCAGGGCACCGCCGAGGGCAACGCCTTCAGCCGCGACGAACTGCGCCAGCTCATGGACTTGGCCGAGCACGGCATCGCACAACTCGCCGCTGCGCAGAAGGCCGCGCGCGCCGGCTGAACGGAGCTTTGCCCGGGGCCGTGAGCTCGTCCGCGAGCATCGTTCGCGGGATGCTGCTTGCGGCTGCGATGCGGCACGTCCCGCGCGGCCAAACCGCAGCGCACGAGCCTCGCCCGCTTTTGCCACGCCCGACACCATGAGACACTCGCGCCCATGAACGCACCCGCCCACCCCGCCGTGGCTGACATCAGCGACGTCGCCGCCTACATGCACGGCCTCGGCCGCGCCGCCCGCGAGGCGAGCCGCGCCTTGGCCCGCGCTGATACGAATGCCAAGAACCGCGCATTGGTGGTGATGGCCGCCGCCGTCCGCCGCGACGCCGCTGCGCTGCTGCAGGCCAACGCCGACGACGTCGCCGCGGCCCGCGCCGCCGGTCTCGACGCGGCCATGATCGACCGCCTCACCTTGACCGCAAAAGGCGTCGAGTCGATGGCCGCCGGCCTCGAGCAGATCGCCGCGCTGCCCGACCCCGTCGGCGAGATGGGCGGCTTCGCCTATCGGCCCTCGGGCATCCAGGTCGGCCGCATGCGCGTGCCGCTGGGGGTCATCGGCATCATCTACGAGTCGCGGCCCAACGTCACCGCCGATGCCGCCGGCCTGTGCCTGAAGAGCGGCAATGCCTGCATCCTGCGCGGTGGTTCCGAGGCGATCCGCGCCAACCGCGCCATCGCCGCCTGTGTGCGTGAGGGTCTGCGCGAGGCCGGTCTGCCCGAGTCCGCCGTGCAGGTGGTCGAGACCACCGACCGCGCCGCCGTGGGCGAGCTCATCACCATGAAGCAATACGTGGACGTGATCGTGCCGCGCGGCGGCAAGAGCCTGGTCGAGCGCATCGACCGCGAGGCGCGCATCCCGGTGATCAAGCACCTCGACGGCATCTGTCATGTTTTCATTGATGAAGGCGCGGATATCGAGAAAGCCGTGCGCATCGCCGACAACGCCAAGACCCAGCGTCTGGGCACCTGCAACACCATGGAGACGCTGCTGGTACACGCAGCTGTTGCACCCGACGTTCTGCCACGGCTGGCCGCCATCTACGCCGAAAAGCGCGTCGAGCTGCGCGGCTGCGAGCGAACGCAGGCGCTGCTGACTGGCATCAAGCCGGCCACCGAGGAAGACTGGCGCACCGAGTATCTGGCGGCCATCCTCAGCATCCGCATCGTCGACGACCTCGACGCGGCGATCGAGCACATCAACACCTATGGCAGCCAGCACACCGACAGCATCGTCACCGAGGACTACACCCGGGCCAGAAGGTTTTTGCGCGAGGTCGACTCGAGCTCGGTCATGGTGAATGCGTCCACCCGCTTCGCCGACGGTTTCGAATACGGTCTAGGTGCCGAGATCGGCATCTCCACCGACAAGCTGCATGCGCGCGGCCCGGTGGGCCTCGAAGGGCTGACTACGCTCAAGTGGATCGTCCTCGGCGACGGCCAGATCCGCGGATAACGGCATTTGGCCATTCTGACCCCCGTCGGCATCCTCGGCGGCACCTTCGACCCCATTCACAACGGCCATCTGCGTCTGGCCGAGGAGGTCGCGGGCCTGCTCGACCTCACGCAGATCCGCTTCATCCCTACCGGCACGCCGCCGCATCGCGCGCAGCCGGCGGCGAGCAATGCGCAGCGTGCCGAGATGGTGCGTCTGGCCATCGCCGGCAACCCGCGCTTTGTGATGGACGACCGCGAACTGGTGCGCGCCGGGCAGTCCTACTCCTTCGACACGGTCACCGAATTACGCGCCACCCTGCCTCCCAAGACGCCGGTGGTGCTGATGATGGGCGCCGACGCCTTCCTCTCGCTGCCGGGCTGGCACCGCTGGCGCGAGTTGCTCGAGCTCTGCCACATCGTTGTCGCGCAGCGGCCGGGTTATGGCGTCACCAGCTGGGAGTCGGCGCTGGCGCCGGAACTCTGGGAGGCCTTCGCCAACCGCTCGGTGGTCAACATGTCGCCGCTGCGGCGCTCGCCGGGCGGGCGCATCGCCATCCACACCATGACCGCGCTCGACATCTCGGCATCATTGCTGCGCAGCCAGCTGCGCTCGGGCGTGTCGCCGCGCTACCTGCTGCCCGATGCGGTGCTCGACTACATTCACCAGAATGGCCTCTACGCCTCGCGCGACGCGGGCAACGGCGCACCCGCGCTGCTCACCCCCTGAGCGCTTTCCAAATCAAACCTCACTCAAATTCATCTGCATGAACAGCGAACAACTCAAGGACACCGTCATCGACGCGCTCGAGGACATCAAGGCGCAGGACCTCGCGGTGCTGCCGGTGCGGCATCTGACCTCGCTCACCGACTACATGGTCATCGCCACCGGCACCTCCAACCGCCACCTGCGCTCGCTGGCCAATGAGGTGCAGGAGAAGGTCAAGGCGGCCGGCGGCGAGGTGCTCGGCGTCGAGGGCGAGCAGGCCGGAGAATGGGTGCTGATCGACCTCGGCGACGTCGTCGTGCATGTGATGCAGGCGCAGGTTCGCGATTACTACAACATCGACGAACTCTGGGGCGGCGACGCCTCGCGCGTGGCGCGACAACTGCGCGGCTCGGGCACTGGCAGCGAATCGGGTGCCGATGGCGCGGGCACTGCACCCGCCCCCCGCTCGGGCCGCGCCGGCCCGCTGCCCGGCCTGCCGGCGCGCAACGGCTAGGGCTGCCAAGGCCCGCCCGCGCGAGGCCGCAGCGCCATGCGCCTGCACGTCATCGCCATCGGTGACCGCCTGGTCGACTGGCAGCAGGCCGCCTGCGACGACTACGCGCGGCGCTTTGCGCGGCCGTGGTCGGTCGAGGTGCTCGGCCTGCGCGCCGAGCCGCGCAGCGAGGGCCGCCCGGTCGAGCGCATGGCCGCCGCCGAGGCCGAACGCCTGCTCGCCGCGGTACCGCGCAGCGCTCGACGCGTGGTGCTCGACGAGCGTGGCCGTGTGCTGACCACCCGCCAGTTCGCCGACCGCCTGCAGGCCTGGCAGGCCGATGGCGGCGACACTGCCTTTCTGCTCGGTGGCCCGGACGGCCACGCGCCGGCGGTGCGCGAGGGCGCCGACCTGCTGCTCGCGCTCTCGCCGATGACGCTGCCGCATGGCTTGGCGCGGGTGCTGCTCCTGGAACAGCTCTACCGCGCGACTACAATACTGGCCGGGCACCCTTACCATCGCGATTAACGGCCGAGCCTGCCCTTCATGACCCGCCCCGCCTTCTACCTCGCCTCCAGCAGCCCGCGCCGTCGCGAACTGCTGCTGCAGGCCGGCTATGCGCCCGCTGTGCTGCGCATCGACCCGCAGCGCGCGGTCGATGAGACGCCGGTGGCCGGCGAGCCGCCGCTGGTTTACGTGAAACGACTGGCCCACGCCAAGGCGCTGGCGGGTGTGGCAGAACTCTTGGCATCCGGCCTCGAGCCGGCGCCGGTGCTCGGTGCCGACACCACCGTGGCGCTGGGCGCCGAGATCTTCGGCAAGCCTGCCGATGCCGACGAGGCGGTGGCCATCCTCAGCCGCCTGTCCGGCCGTGAACACCAGGTGCTCACCGCCGTCGCGCTGGCCGAGGGCGAGCGCGTCGACCTGCGCATTTCAGTCAGCCGGGTGCGCTTTGCCCGGCTTGGCCCGGCCGAGATCCGTGCCTACGCGCAGACCGGCGAGCCCCTGGACAAGGCCGGCGCCTACGGCATCCAGGGCCGCGCCGCCTGCTTCGTCGAGCGCCTCGAGGGCAGTTACAGTGGCGTTATGGGCCTGCCACTGTTCGAGACCGCCGATCTGCTGGCGCAATCCGGCATCGTCAACTGGAAGAGAGACACCTGATGGTCGCCACGCGCGAGGAGATCCTGATCAACGTCACGCCGCAGGAGACGCGGGTGGCGGTAACCGAGAATGGCGTGGTGCAGGAGATCCACATCGAACGCGCCAGCCACGTCGGCCTGGTCGGCAATGTGTACTTCGGTCAGGTTCGGCGCGTCCTGCCCGGCATGCAGTCGGCCTTCATCGACGTCGGCCTGGAACGCGCGGCGTTTCTGCATGTGGCCGACATCCGCCGGCCCGGTGTCGCGCCCGGCAGCGTGCCGATCGAGCAGTTGCTGCAGGAGGGCCAGAGCCTCATGGTGCAGGTGCTCAAGGACCCGCTCGGCACCAAGGGCGCGCGCCTCACCACCCAGATCAGTCTGGCCGGGCGCTTCCTCGTCTTTATCCCGGGCGACGACCACATCGGTGTGTCGCAGCGCATCGAGGGCGAGCAGGCGCGCGAGGCCCAGCGCGCGCGTCTGCAGTCGATCCTCGAGGGCCAGGTGGTGAGCGACGCGCTGGCCGGGCAGGACACGCCCAGCGGCGGCTACATCATCCGCACCAACGCCGAACTGGCCAGCGACAGCGATCTGGCCGCCGATGTGGCCTATCTGCGTCGCCTGTGGGCCGAGGTCGACCGCCGCTCGCGCGCCGCTGCCGGCATCGAGTTGCTGCACCACGACCTGCGCCTGCCCCTGCGCGTGCTACGCGACATGGTGTGGGAAGAGACGCGCCGCATCGTCGTGGATTCGCGCGAGACCCACCAGCGCATGATCGAGTTCGCGCAGCTCTACACGCCGGCCACGCTGAGCCAGATCGAGCATTACAGCGCCGACCGGCCGTTGTTCGACCTTTACCGCATCGAAGAGGAGATCGAGCGCGCGCTCGGCCGCCGCGTCGACCTCAAGAGCGGCGGCTACCTGATCATCGACCAGACCGAGGCGCTGACCACGGTCGACGTGAACACCGGCGGCTTTGTCGGCAACAAGAACTTTGACGAGACGGTGTTCAAGACCAACCTCGAGGCGGCGCAGGTCATCGCGCGGCAACTGCGCCTGCGCAACCTTGGTGGCATCGTCATCATCGACTTCATCGACATGGACCTGCCCGAGCACCGCGAGGCGGTGCTGGCCGAGCTGCAGCGCGCGGTGAGCCGCGACCGCATGCGCATCGGCGTCAACGGCTTTACCCAGCAGGGCCTGGTCGAGATCACCCGCAAGCGCACCCGCGAGTCACTGGCGCACGTGCTGTGCGAGCAATGCCCGACCTGTCAGGGCCGTGGCGAGATCAAGACGGCGCAGACGGTGTGCTACGAGATCCTGCGCGAGGTGGTGCGCGAGTTGCGGCAGTTCAAGCCGCGCGAGTTCCGCATCATCGCCGGCCAGCAGGTGGTCGACCTGTTCCTTGACGAGGAATCCCCCAGCCTGGCGCAGCTCGAAGAGTTCGTGCAGCGGCCGGTATCGCTGCAGGTGGAGACGACGTACAGCCAGGAGCAGTACGACATCGTCTTGCTGTAGGACGAAATTATTGTGGTGGTCACCTGCGGCGTTGCCACGCTACTCCCTCCCTCGCCTGACAGCAGGTATGTCTCGGTCGCTACGTGCCTTGCGCCTTGCATCTGACCATCCTCACGACGTTTCGTCGGTGGTGGCATTTCGGTACCTCGCCTCCAGCGCCTCGCGCTCTGCCGCGCTGAGCGCAGCGGCAGGCGCCGCAGCCGCCCTGGCAGCGATGGTCCGCCGCGCCACCCAGACGCCAATGACCACCAGCAGGAACGGCCCCACCCAGAGCAGGCCGTTGCTGATCGAGAAGGGCGGGTCGTAGAGCACGAACTCGCCGTAGCGGTCGACCATGTACTGCTTGATCTCGGCGTCAGATTTGCCCTGGCCCATCAACTTGATGACCTGGTTGCGCAGGTCGATGGCGAGGCCGGCGTGCGAGTCGGCGATCGACTGGTTCTGGCAGACCAGGCAACGCAGGTCGGCGGTGATCTCGTGCAGGCGCACGACATCGGTGCCCGGCGGGATGCCAGCGGGCGCCGCCGCGTCCTCGGCCACGGCAACGCCGCTCAGCAGAGGTACCGCAAGCATCAGGGTCACGGCCAGCATCACGGCGAACCGCGCGAGCGCAAGCGGACGGAATCGCACAACGGCACCCATCACTTCCCCCCCTGCGCCAGCAGCGGCTCGACATGCTCGCGGAAGAAACCCTCGTCCACCGGCCCGACCGCCTTGTAGCGGATCACGCCATTGCCATCGATCACAAAGGTCTCCGGCACGCCGTAGACGCCATAGTCGATGCCGACCAGCCCGTCGCGGTCCACCGCGATACGGCTGTACGGGTTGCCACGTGCCGCCAGCCAAGCGCGCGTGTCTTCCGGCTCGTCCTTGTAGGCCAGCCCGACCAGCTCCACTCGGTTCTGCTTGGCCAGCTCGAGCAGGTGAGGGTGCTCTGCCACGCAAGCCTGGCACCAGCTGGCGAACACATTGAGCAGCCAGACCTTGCCGCGCAGCGATTCGGGCGTCACCACCGGCTTGCCCTCGCTCAATTCAGGCAGGCTGAAGGCGGGTGCCGGCTTGTCGATGAACACCGAGGGCAGCTTGCGCGGGTCGCCCTGCAGGCCGATGACGAACACCACTGCCAGTGCGGCGAGCACCAGCAGCGGCAGGATGACGCGCAGGTTCGAGGGCATGCCCTAGGCGCCGGCCGCGCCAGTGTTGGCAACTGCGCCCGCGCGGTCTGCGCCGCTGCTGGCGGCTGTCTGCGTCCGCCGCAGCCGGTAGCGCTTGTCCAGCACCGTCACAAAACCACCCAACGCCATCATCACGCAAGCCAGCCACACCCAGACCATGAACGGCTTCATGTAGACGCGCACGCCCCACGCGAGGTCGGCCACCGAGTCGGTCGGCTTGTTCTCGACCGGGTCGCCGAGCGAGACGTAGATGTCGCGGAACACGCCATAGTTGATCGAGGCCTCGGTCATCACCTGACGCCCGGCCTGGTACATGCGCTTCTGCGGTTCGAGCAGGTAGATCACCGAGCCGGCACCTTCCGTCAACTCGAACACGCCGTGTTGCGCCACGTAGTTGGGCCCGTTGACGCGGTCGACGCCGATGAAGGTGAGCCGCCAGCCCTGACCGATCTCCATGGTCTGGCCCTGCTTCATCACCAGATCCTTCTCTACCTCGTAGGACTTGACCATGGTCACGCCGATCACAAAGGCGGCCACGCCCATGTGCGCCAGCACCATGCCCCAGTAGCTTGCGCCCAGCCTGCGCATGCGCGCAGTGAGCGCGATCGGCTGCGCCGGGTCACCAGCCAGCTTGGCGAGTTGCCCGCGCGCGTGGTCGAGCGTGCCCCAGGCCAGAACCAAGCCACCCGCCAGACCCAGCGCGGTGAGCCATTTGAACGGCCCTAGGAGCAGCACCCAGCCGCAGGCCAGCGCGAGGCACACCCCGGTGGCGATGGCGAACGGCCGCAGCAACCCCGCCGCGTGTTCCTTCCAGCGCAGGCTCGGCGCAGCGGCCATCAGGTAGGCCGCCGGCAGCAGCAGCGGCACGAACACCGCCTCAAAGTAGGGCGGCCCGACCGACATCTTGCGGCCGCTGATCACCTCGGCGAACAGCGGGTAGAGCGTGCCGAGCATCACCGCGCCCAGCGCCGCGCTCATCAGCACATTGTTGGCCAGCAGAAAAGACTCGCGGGAGAGCTTGCCGAAGCGCCCGCCGAGGCCGATGTCGCGGGTGCGCGCCGCGTACAGGACCAGCGCGGCGCCGACGATGAGCGTGAGCATGGAGAGGATGAAGATGCCGCGCTTGGGGTCGGTGGCGAAGGCATGCACCGAGGTCAGCACGCCCGAGCGCACCAGAAAGGTGCCCAGCAGCGACAGCGCGAAGGCGATGATGGAGAGCAGGATGGTCCAGCTCTTGAGCGCATCACGCTTGTCGGTGACCGCCAGCGAATGGATCAGCGCGGTGCCGGCCAGCCACGGCATGAGCGAGGCGTTCTCGACCGGGTCCCAGAACCACCAGCCGCCCCAGCCCAGCTCCCGGTAAGCCCACCATGAGCCGAGCAGGATGCCGACCGTCAGGAAGGACCACGCCGCATTGGCCCATGGCCGGCTCCAGCGCGCCCAAGTCGGGTCGAGCCGGCGTTCCATCAGCGCCGCCACGGCGAAGGCGAACGCCACCGCGAAGCCGACGTAGCCCATGTAGAGCATCGGCGGGTGGATGACCATGAACGGGTCTTGCAGCAGCGGGTTGAGGTCACGGCCTTCCGGCACTGCTGGCAGCAGGCGCTCGAACGGGTTTGAGCTGCTCAGCATGAACAGCAAAAAGAACGCCTGCAAAAGCACCAGGATGGCCAGCACGCGCGCCCGGTAGCCCGGCGCCAGACCGCGCGAGGCCAGCGCCAGCGCCGCCGTCCAGCCGCACAGCATCAGGTTCCAGAGCAGGAAGGAACCCTCGTGCGAGCCCCAGGTGGCAGCAAACTTGTACTGGACGGGGAGGAGCGTGTTGGAGTTCTCGGCGACGTTGAGCACCGAGAAGTCGCTGCTGACGAACAGTGTCGCCAGCAGCAGAAACGCGCCCAGCGTGAGAAAGAAACTGGTGAAGGCCGCGACCGACAGCATGCGGTTGGCTGCGTCAGCGTCGAAGCGTCCGCGCTGCATGGCCCACAACTGCTGGCCACTGGTGAGCAGGGTGGTGGCCAGCGCCAGCGCGACGAGCAGTTGTCCGAGTTCGGCGAGCATCCGGGTCCTTCAGTGGGTCGGGTGGAGAGTCAGTTCTTGAGCTTGGGCGGCATGTAGTTCTCGTCGTGCTTGGCGAGGATCTCGCTGGCGACGAACACGCCGTTCCTGAGTTCGCCCTGCGCCACCGCGCCCTTGCCTTCCTTGAACAGGTCGGGCGTCACGCCGGTGTAGGTCACCGGCACGGTGTGCTGCTGGTCGGTGATGCGGAAGCGAATGGTCAGCGTGCCGGCTTCGCGCTCGAGGCTGCCGGCCTCGACCATGCCGCCGATGCGCAGCGAGCGGCCACCCGGCGCCTCGCCGGCGAGCAACTGCGACGGCGTGTAGAAGAACACCATATTGTCATTGAAGGCGCGGATCACGCCCCAGGCGGTGCCGCTCACCGCCAGTGCGATGGCGGCGATCCAGAGCAGCCGGCGGCGGCGGGTAGGTGATTTCATCATGCGGCGTCGGCTTCCTCTTGGATGCGCCGCCGGGCGGCCGCGTGCACGCCGCGCACGCGCCAAGCGTCGATTGCCAAGACAAGGATGCCGAGAAGGTAACTCACAGTAATGGCGGTGGCGGCGGTCATGCGGGTGTCCGGGCTGGTGGGGCTTGGTGAACTTGGTGGGTGCGTAAGCGGGCGGGTGTCTGGCAGTTTGGCCGCGTCAGGGCGTGGCGAGTTCCGGCACCTCGCGCACCCAGCGCGAGCGCGCCTCGCGCATCGCCAGCAGCCAGCGGCCTCGGGCCAGCGCGATGGCCGCGCAGGCGAACCAGACCGCAAACGTGCAGACGAGCAGCGCGATCTTCATTTCCGGTGCCATCCGCGCCGCACCCGGCGCCCCGATCGACATGCCTTGGTGCAGAGTGTTCCAGAACACCACCGAGAAATAGATGAGCGGGATGTTGACCATGCCGACCACGGTGAACAGCGCCAGCGCGCGGTCGGTCTTGGTCTCGTCCTCGACCAGATGGGCCAGCGCCATCAGTCCCAGATAGATGAACAGCAGCATCAGCTCCGAGGTGAGCCGCGCATCCCACACCCAGTAGGTGCCCCAGGTCGGCTTGCCCCACAGCGAGCCGGTGACCAGCGCCACCAGCGTCATCCAGGCGCCGGTGGGCAGCAGCGCGCGCATCATCACCGCCGACACCGGGCTGCGCCAGATCCAGTAGAGCACTGCGTAGCCGGTGGCGACGCTGTAGAGGAACATCGACATCCAAGCCGCCGGCACATGCAGGTAGATGATGCGATAGACCTCACCCTGCTGCGCGTCGGTGGGGGTCCCGGCCAGCGCCAGCCAGAGCCCGGGGATGCCCAACAACGCGGCGGCGATGGTCAGGCCGCGGGACAGCGGCCCGCTCACCTTGAAGAAACGCGGCGGCGAGCCGAGCTGCTTGAGAAAGGTCAACATCCGCATATTCTAGACGGCGGAACCTGTCGGCAGGCTGGCGCGGCGTTCATTCGATGGCCAGATCGAGCACGCGCCGCGCCGCCGGCGGCACCAGCAGCAGCGCCAGCAGGCTGATGCCGGCGAGCGTGAGCAGCGGTCCGACCAGGCTCTGTCCGGCTTGCGCTGCCGACACCGTGGTCGCGCCGAACACCAGCACCGGCACGAACACCGGGAAGCTCATCAGGCTCACCAGCACCTGCGCCTGCCGCGCCATCAGGCCGAGCGCGCCGAACAGCACGGTGAGCGCGCCGAGCGCCAGCGTGCCGGCGGCCAGCGACAGGGCCAACGCCGCGATGCCGGTGGCGTCGAGGTTGTAAAGCGCGGCCAGCGGGATGCTGTAGAGCGCCATCGGCAGGCCGAACAGCAGCCATTGGGCGAGCGCCTTGCCCGTCACCAGACTGGCCAGCGGGAAGCCGCCGGCGGCCAGTTGCGACAGGATGCCGCTGCGGAAGTCGGCCTCGAGGTGCCGGCCGGAGGAGAGCAGGGTGACCAGCAGTGCGCTCACCCAGACCATGCCAGGGGCGATCCGCGCCAGTTGTTGCGGGTCGGTGCCGATGCCGAACGGGATCAAGCTCAGGATCATCCAGTGGAACACGCCGGGCCACAGCAGCTCGTGCGGTGTCGCCATGGCCAGCGCGAGTTCGCGGCGCAAGGCCCAGCGCAGCGGCGAGGCGCACACCGCCTGTGGAAAGGCACCGGTCGCGCGGCCGCGGACTTCGGTACCCGCGCTGCCACCGCCCGGCACCACGTCGGCGCCGCGGCCGCTGAGGCGCACCCGGGCATGACAGAAGCCTTCGAGTCCGGGCGCCAGTTCGACCAGGGGCCGGTGGGTGGCGACCACGGCGATGCCGCCGCTCGCCAAGTGCTCCTGCAACAGGCTCAGAAACAGGCGGATGCCATTCTCGTCGAGGGCATTGACCGGCTCGTCGACCAGCCAGACACGGCGCTGGCTGGCGCCCATGATGGCCAGAACCAAGCGCCGGCGCTGGCCTTCGGAGAGCTGGCCGACGCGCTTGCCGGCGCTGCGCTGCAGGCCGACCCGCTGCAGGGCCATCTCCCGCTCGGCAGGCCTGAGTTGGATGCCCAGGGGCTCCAGCGCCGAATCGAGGTGGGCGGTGGCGGTGGGCTCGACGCGCAGCGCCGGGGTCTGTTCGAACAGGAACACCTCGGTCGGGTCGGGCCAGCGCGAGTGCAGCGAGACCCGCGGCTGCAGGCCGGCGAGCGTGCGCAGCAGCGTGCTCTTGCCGCTGCCATTGGGCCCGGAGAGTTCGACGTAGCGTCCGGCCGGCAGGGTGAGCGACAGCGACTCGGCGAGCGTACTGCTGCCGCGCACCAGACGCACATCAGTCAACCGGAGGACGTCGTTGACGTCCGTCGTGGCCGCATCCACGCCTGCGCCGCCTATTTGCCGACGGGCGCCGGCGCGATCTGCAGGGCCAGGCCGGCGCTGCCGACCTTGACCGGCGTGCGCACCGCCGACCAGTCGTCAGGCTGGCGAATGGCGTTGCCGCTCATCGATACGCGCGCCTCGACGCTCACCTCTTTGAACTTGGACAGGCTTAGCTGCGGGTTCATGGCCTGCGAGTCATCCAGCTGGAAGGCCACCATGCGGCCGGCGGCGAGGTCGGCGAGCGGCAGCCTCAGGACCGCGAGCGGCATCGGCGGACCATCGACAGCCTTGGCCAGCACGTAGAGCACCGCCGAAGGCGGCGGCGGCTGCTTGCGCAGCCGATCGATGGCCGCCGGGCTTAAGGCCACCTGGCCGCGCACCACCGCCCCGGCCGCTGCCGCGGCAGGCTGCGCTGGCGTGTCGGCGGCTTGCGCAGGGGGCGCCTGAGGCACGGCGGG
>VEQZ01000064.1 GCA_018882975.1 Rhodocyclaceae bacterium
GTGGGAGCCCTCCGGGGTGACTGCGTACCTTTTGTATAATGGGTCAGCGACTTACATTCAGTGGCGAGCTTAACCGAATAGGGGAGGCGTAGCGAAAGCGAGTCTGAACAGGGCGTTCAGTCGCTGGGTGTAGACCCGAAACCAGATGATCTATCCATGGCCAGGATGAAGGTGCGGTAACACGCACTGGAGGTCCGAACCCACTAATGTTGAAAAATTAGGGGATGAGCTGTGGATAGGGGTGAAAGGCTAAACAAATCTGGAAATAGCTGGTTCTCTCCGAAAACTATTTAGGTAGTGCCTCGTGATACACCCTCGGGGGTAAAGCACTGTTATGGCTAGGGGCCTATTGCTGGTTACCAAACCATTGCAAACTCTGAATACCGAGGAGTGGGTTCACGGGAGACAGACATCGGGTGCTAACGTCCGGTGTCGAGAGGGAAACAACCCAGACCGCCAGCTAAGGCCCCAAAGCCGTGGTTAAGTGGAAAACGATGTGGGAAGGCAAAGACAGCTAGGAGGTTGGCTTAGAAGCAGCCACCCTTTAAAGAAAGCGTAATAGCTCACTAGTCGAGTCGTCCTGCGCGGAAGATGTAACGGGGCTCAAACCACGCGCCGAAGCTGCGGATACGTGCTTGCACGTATGGTAGGAGAGCGTTCGGTAAGTCTGTGAAGGTGGCTCGTAAGGGCTGCTGGAGATATCCGAAGTGCGAATGCTGACATGAGTAGCGATAAAACGAGTGAAAAGCTCGTTCGCCGAAAGCCCAAGGTTTCCTGCGCAACGTTCATCGGCGCAGGGTGAGTCGGCCCCTAAGGCGAGGCTGAAAAGCGTAGTCGATGGGAAATCGGTCAATATTCCGATACCTTTCTTGAATGCGATGGGGGGACGGAGAAGGTTAGGTCAGCCGGGTGTTGGACGTCCCGGTTTAAGCGTGTAGGCGGATCCCTTAGGCAAATCCGGGGGGTCAACGCCAAGGCGTGACGACGAGCAGACTTGTCTGCGAAGTGATTGATACCAAGCTTCCAGGAAAAGCCTCTAAGCTTCAGTTCAAGAAAGACCGTACCGCAAACCGACACAGGTGGGCAGGGTGAGAATCCTAAGGCGCTTGAGAGAACTCGGGTGAAGGAACTCGGCAAAATTGCACCGTAACTTCGGGAGAAGGTGCGCCCCGGTAGGTTGTAGTCCCTCGCGGACGAAGGCCGATGGGGTTGCAGTGAAATGGTGGCTGCGACTGTTTAATAAAAACACAGCACTCTGCAAACACGAAAGTGGACGTATAGGGTGTGACGCCTGCCCGGTGCCGGAAGGTTAAATGATGGGGTGCAAGCTCTTGATTGAAGCCCCGGTAAACGGCGGCCGTAACTATAACGGTCCTAAGGTAGCGAAATTCCTTGTCGGGTAAGTTCCGACCTGCACGAATGGCGTAACGATGGCCACACTGTCTCCACCCGAGACTCAGCGAAGTTGAAATGTTTGTGAAGATGCAATCTCCCCGCGGCTAGACGGAAAGACCCCATGAACCTTTACTGTAGCTTTGCATTGGACTTTGACGGGACTTGTGTAGGATAGGTGGGAGGCTTTGAAGCCAGGACGCTAGTTCTGGTGGAGCCATCCTTGAAATACCACCCTGGTGTCGTTGAGGTTCTAACCTTGGCCCGTGAATCCGGGCCGGGGACCGTGCATGGTAGGCAGTTTGACTGGGGCGGTCTCCTCCCAAAAGGTAACGGAGGAGCACGAAGGTGCGCTTGGTGCGGTCGGACATCGCACTGAATCTGCAATGGGAAAAGCGTGCTTGACTGCGAGACTGACAAGTCGAGCAGGTGCGAAAGCAGGTCATAGTGATCCGGTGGTTCTGTATGGAAAGGCCATCGCTCAACGGATAAAAGGTACTCTGGGGATAACAGGCTGATTCCGCCCAAGAGTTCACATCGACGGCGGAGTTTGGCACCTCGATGTCGGCTCATCACATCCTGGGGCTGTAGCCGGTCCCAAGGGTATGGCTGTTCGCCATTTAAAGTGGTACGTGAGCTGGGTTTAAAACGTCGTGAGACAGTTTGGTCCCTATCTGCCGTGGGCGCTGGAAGTTTGAGGGGGCCTGCTCCTAGTACGAGAGGACCGGAGTGGACGAACCTCTGGTGTACCGGTTGTCACGCCAGTGGCATTGCCGGGTAGCTAAGTTCGGAAGAGATAAACGCTGAAAGCATCTAAGCGTGAAACTCGCCTCAAGATGAGACTTCCCTGGGGACTAGATCCCCCTGAAGGGTCGTTGAAGACCACAACGTTGATAGGCTGGGTGTGGAAGCGCAGTAATGCGTGTAGCTAACCAGTACTAATTGCCCGTGAGGCTTGATCCTATAATTCTGTACAGTGCTTGAACGTGTTGTGAAGAAATTGTTGCGATCCAAAACGAAAACAACCTCTTGACGATTATGTCGCTGCTTGTGCGACGCCAGTTACGCTTGGCGGCCATAGCGAGGTGGACCCACCCCTTCCCATTCCGAACAGGACCGTGAAACGCCTCTGCGCCGATGATAGTGCGGGTTCCCGTGTGAAAGTAGGTCACTGCCAGGCTCTTACAAGAACGAGAAAGCCACCCTTAGGGGTGGCTTTTTTGTTGTGCCACTACGATCCAGAAACGGAGATGTCTTCGCGCTAGGGCCGACGCACCAACAGACCCTTGAGGTAGGCGCCTTCCGGTGCCGCTAGCGCGACCGGGTGGTCGGGGCCTGCCTGCAGGTGCTGCAGCACCTGCGCCTCGACGTCGGCGTCGCAGGCCGCTGCCGCCACCAGATTGCGGAAGCGTTCCGCAGAAACCCCGCCAGAACATGAATAGGTCATCAGCAGGCCGCCAGGCGCCAGCAGTTGAAAACCCAGCCGGTTGATGTCGCGGTAGGCGCGACTGGCGCGTTCGGCGTGCGCGCTCGAGGGCGCGAACTTGGGCGGGTCGAGGATCAACAGGTCAAACTTTTCGCCGGCCGACTTGAGTTCGCGCAGCAATTCAAAGACGTCTGCCTCGCGCCAACTGGCGCGGCCGGCGTCGAGCCCGGGGTTGAGCATCAGACTGGCTTGTGCCGCTGCCAATGCGGGAGCCGAGCTGTCCACCGAGAGCACCGCGCGCGCGCCGCCAGCCAGCGCCTGCAGGGAGAAGCCCCCGGTGTAGCAAAAACAGTTGAGCACGCGCCGGCCGGCGGCGAGGTCGCGGGTCAGTCGACGGTTGTCGCGCTGGTCGAGGTAGAAGCCGGTCTTGTGGCCTTCCGCAAGGTCAACGCGCAGACGCACACCGTGCTCGGTGAGCTCGGTGATGCGTGGCGGGTCGCCGTGCAGCGTGCCGGCGCGCGGGGGCAAACCCTCGAGCCGACGCCCGTCGCTGTCGCTGCGCTCGTGAACATGCGCCGCCCCGGTGGCGCGCAGCAGGGCGCCGACGATGGCTGCGCGCCACTTGTCGGCGCCGGCGCTGTTGAGCGCGACCACCAGCGTGTCGCGATAGCGGTCGACGATCACGCCGGGGAGTTGGTCCGCCTCACCGTGAACCAGACGCATGCCGTCCTGACCGGCGAGCGACGGGTGCGCGACACGGCAAGCCACCGCAGCGTCGATGCGGCGGCGAAAGAATGCGTCGTCGATACGCTCGTCCGCGTCGAAGGTCCACATCCGCGCGCGGATCTGCGAGGCCGGGCTCCAGGCGGCGCGGCCCAAAGGCCGTCCGTCGTGCGTCTCCACCAACACGGTGTCGCCGGGGCGGGCGCGACCAACCAGCGCGTCCACCGCATTCGCGAACACCCAGGGGTGGCGCCGGAATTGCGGCGCCTCCTTGCCACGCGCGAGGACAAGGCGCGCGCTCAAGATCCGCCCGCAGCGTCCGGCTGGCTGCCCTCGGCGTCGCGTCCGGCAGCGTCCGTGCGGTCGACCGGCCGAGTGGCTTCGCCAACCGATCGGCGCGCGCGCGGGTGGGCCGCATCGTAGACTTTGGCCAAGTGCTGAAAGTCCAGATGGGCGTAGACCTGCGTGGTGCTGATACTGGCATGGCCGAGCAGTTCCTGCACCGCGCGCAGGTCGCCCGAGGACTGCAGCAGATGGCTGGCAAAGGCGTGGCGCAGCATGTGCGGGTGGACGTGCCGGTCCAGTCCGCGCGTCTGCGCCAGACGACCGAGGCGGGTTTGCACCGTGCGCGGGGCGAGCCGCTTGCCGCCCCGGCCGATGAACAGCGCCGCCTCTTCGGGACGCGCGTGGTGCTCGCGCGCTGCCAGCCAGTCGCGCAGAGCCGACAGCGCCACCGAGCCGACCGGCACTTCGCGCGTCTTCGCCCCCTTGCCGAGCACACGGACGGTGCCACCCGCGAAATCGATACCACCGGTATCCAAACCCACCGCTTCAGCCAGCCGCAGGCCCGAGGAGTAGATGAGTTCGAACAGGGCGCGGTCGCGATGCTGGTCGAAGGTCGCCGCCTCGAAGCCCACCAGATGCGCCGTGAGGTCGGGGGACAAGGTGTCCGGCAGGCGCTTGGGCGCCTTGGGCGCGCGGATCCCGACACACGGGTCGGTACCGATCGCCCCGCGCTTCTGCAGCCAGCCGAAGAAGGTCCGCCAGGCCGACAGCCGCCGCGCCAGACTGCGGCCACCGAGGCCCGCCGCATGCTGACGGGCGAGTGCCCGGCGTACCAGCGCCGGGGTCATGGCGGTGAGCGCCACACCCCCGGCGTGCGCCAACAGCGCCTCGAGGTCACGCCGGTAGGCCGCCGCCGGGTGCGCCGAGAGCCGCCGTTCCGTTTGCAGATGGATGATGAAGCCGAAAAGCAACGCGGCGTCAGCCGCGATGCCGCCTGCGCCGGGGCGCGCGTCGTACTCAGCCATCCCCGTCGAGCAGGACCCTGAGCAGGTCGCCGACCCGCTCCAGATACTGGGTGCCGGCCTGGGCGGCGAACCGCGTCGGGTCGGCGCTCCCCAGCAGCAGCAAACGCTGGCCGCTGCCGCTGTCCACCGGGATCCAGGCCAGCGAGCCGATCGTCTGCCCGGCCAGTTCGGACAGCCGTGCCGCCTGTCCATCGACCACCGGGCCGCAACCGGCCGCGGTGGTGGCGCCAGGGTGGTCTAACAGAGCCGGTTGGTCGGCGTTGGCGACAGACAGGTAGACCCACGGGATGTCGAAGGTGCCGCGCAGGCCGTCGAGCAGGGCATCGACCCGAGCCGTGCGCGGCGCCGCCATCACCCGCAAAACCAGCTGGTGCATGCGTTCGCCGCGTTGGTCGTTGGCGCGCCCGGTCTCCACCCACGTGCCGAGTTGTGCCTCGAGCACGCGACAGCGCTCGCGCAGGGTCAGAAGCTGGCGTTCGTTGATGGAGATGGCGCGTCCGGATTCCGGATGCGGGATACGAAGCTCGGCGATGGCCGCCGCATGGGCCTCAAGAAACTCCGGGTGGTCGCGGAGGTAACGCAGGACATCGTCTGGCGTCATGGCAGGTCCGACAATTTGGTTCCGGGACCGTAATTGCCCGACTCTACCATTGCCCCGGCCGTCCGGCCCCACCGCCGTCCCGCAACCGGCCCCACCGCCCGCCCGCAGCCGGCCGCACTTTGAACCGCGCGGTCTTTGCGCTATGGTCGCGGCGATGAAGAATCCGACCCGTACCTTCCGCTCGCGTCATCCGCACGATCAGCGCTTCGTCGACTGGTTCCGCTCGACCACGCCGTACATCAACGCCTTCGGCGGCAAGGTGTTCGTCATCGCCTTTGGCGGCGAAGTGGTCGACAGCCCGACCTTGACCGGCCTGGTCCACGACTTCAATCTGCTCGAGAGCCTTGGCGTGCGCTTGGTCATCGTGCATGGCGTGCGACCGCACGTCGAGCGGCGCATGGCGCGCAGCGAGCTGGCTGACCGCTACGTTGGCGACCTGCGGGTCACCGACGCGGCCGCGCTCGAGTGTGTCAAGGAGGCGGTCGGCGAGGTGCGTTGCGAACTGGAGGCGGCACTCTCCATGGGCCTGCCCAACACGCCGATGGCGGGCGCCGACATTCGCGTCTCCGGTGGCAACTTTGTCACTGCCCAGCCAGTCGGCGTGGTTGACGGCATCGACCTGCAGTTCACCGGCCGCGTGCGCAAGATCGACGCGCTGGCGATCAGCAACCGACTGCGCGACGAGGAGATCGTGCTGCTTTCGCCGCTGGGATTTTCGCCCACCGGCGAGATCTTCAATCTCACGGTGGAGGATGTCGCCGCGTCAACCGCCGCCGCCATTGGCGCCGACAAGCTGATCTTCCTGATGGACGCGCCGGGTGTGGTCGACGCCGCCGGCGAGTTGCGGCCCGAACTCACGCTGGCCGAGGCCGAGGCGCTGCTGCCCGAGCTGCCGGCCGGCGATGCGCGCGTCTACCTGCCGCACGCCATGCGCGCCTGCCGCGCGGGCGTGGCGCGCGCCCACCTGATCAGCGCCGCCACCGACGGCGCGCTGCTGAGCGAGGTGTTCACCCATGACGGCATCGGCACCATGCTCACCGCGAGCGGTCTGGACGAATTGCGCGAGGCCAGCATCGACGACGTCGGCGGCATCCTGCAGCTGATCGAGCCGCTGGAAGAGCAGGGCGTGCTGGTGAAGCGTTCGAGAGAGCGACTCGAGCAGGAGATCGCCCGGTTTTTCGTGCTTGAGCACGACGGCCTGATCGTCGCCTGTGGCGCGCTCTACCCGTTTGATGGCGAAGCAGCCGAACTGGCCTGCCTCGCGGTGGCGCCGGCCTACCGCGATGCCGGACTCGGTGACCGCATGCTGCGGCACGCACTCACGCGAGCACGTGCGCTCAAGCTCAAGCGCCTGTTCGTGCTTACCACCCAGGCCACACATTGGTTCCTCGAGCGCGGCTTCGTCGAGGGCGAGGTCGAGGCCCTGCCGGAGTCGCGCAAGCGCATGTACAACTGGCAGCGCCGCTCCAAGGTATTGATGCGCAGCAATCTCTGAGCCGCCGCCAGGGCCGCGCAGCCACGCTGCTCGCAGTCCCGCAGACGGGCCATCACCCGGGTGCCGGCGTGTCGACCGCCATGTGCGCCGCGGCCCGCAGGTGCGGCAGGGCGGCGGCGTGTTCGCCCAGACTCTCGAGCAGTTCCGCTAGCGCAAGGTGGGTTCGCGCCGAAGCCTCCACGGCGACCGCCGCTTCGAGGTAGTTGCGGGCCTTGCCCCACAGCCCGCGACGCCGGCACAGCTGGCCGAGTGCATGCAGCAGGCCGCCGTCGGCCGGGTGCGTGACCAGCCAGTCCTCGCCGCGCTGCAGCGCTTGCGCGCCTTCGGTCTCGCCGGCGATCTCGAGGTGCAGGGCGGCGACCTCGCTTGACCATTGGGCATCGAGCGCGCCGCCCAGACAGGCCAGCGCCGCCGGGCGCTCCCCGGCCTTGGCCAGCGCCCGTGCGGCAGCCATCGCAAGTGGCGGCCGCTGGCGCAGCTCGGGCGGCGTGTCGCGCCACAGGCGTTGCAGCGCCGCCACGTCGGACCCGCAGTCCTGCAGGGCGCCGATGGTCGCGGTTTCGCGGTACTGCGTCAGGCTGGCTGGGTCGAGGGCGCCATGCTTGGCGGCCTGCTCCGTGACGCGCAGCACCTCGCGCCATTGGCCGGCATTGAGCTGCGCCTGAGCTTCCAAGCGCAGGGCCCCGGAATGGGTCGGCGCGCGCTTGCGCAGGCGTTGCAGCAGCGGCAGCGCCTCGGCGGCGCGTTTGCGTTGCACCAGCAGCTCGGCGCGCGCGAGCTCAGCCATCCAGCGTTCGTCGCCGCTGGCGGCAGTGGGGCGGTCGAGGTAGGCCTCGGCACGCGCGTACTGGCGTTGCGCTTGCGATGCGCGGGCGGCGACGATCTGTGCCAGCACGCTGGTCGAGCGTGTGTCGATGGCGCGCGCAGCGTGTCGCTCGGCGCGACTCCAGCGGTTTTCGAAATAGGCCCGCAGCGCCGCATCGAGTTCGCTGCGGGCGCGCCGCTCGGCGATCGCCTCGCGATGGGCGCTGACACGCCGTGGCAGACTGAGCGCCGCGCGGACCAGCCGTAGCAGCGTGCCGAAGGCGATGCCGAACAGCAGCGCGAGCAGCATGAACAGGGATAAGGCGAGTTCGATCCGCATCGACGGAAAGACGAACTGGACGATGCCCTGTTGCGCCTGTGCCAGCACGGCAAGGCCGACGGCAACGCCGAATAGCGTGACCACCCACAGCAGCGCGCGCATGCTCAGCCTTGTCGCTCGAAGGCCTGACGGGCTTGCCGCAGCGCCTCCAGGCTGGCCGCGATCTGCGGCGCCTCGACTGCCACCGTGCCCGGCCGCAACAGACCGATCTGTTGCAGCGCGCTGCGCACCGATGGGTCGCGCTCGTTGAAATAGCGCTGCACCCACTCGGCGCCGAGGCCGAGTTCGCGTGACACCTGCGCCTCGTCACCGCGGATCATGGCGTAGCGTGCTGCGGTGAGCCGCAGGCGCACGTTCTCGCGCAGCAGCACACCGCCGTCGGGCGACACCGCCGCGAGGTCGCGGTCGCCGCTGTACTGGATGCGGATCAGGCTGCGCAGGTCGGCCCACAGCGCCGCGAGCCCGGTCGGCGGTCTAGGGCTGGCGGTCTGCGCTTCTGCTTGCAGACGGAACTGATGACGCAATGGCCAGCCGTCGACGCTGTCGATCAGCGCATCGACCCGCGCCACGCTGCCCACCACGTCGCGTTGCGGGCGGCTGCGCAGGGCATCGATGTCGGCCGCCAGCGCCCGTCGCAAGGGGATCATCGCCGGGCGTTGCTGCCGCTGCAGGATCTGGTCGGCGGCCTGCAGGGCGTTGAGCGCGCTGTGGATGTTGCCGGCGAGTTGCAGCTGCTGGTCGGCGGTGAAGAGCATCTGTTCGATCTCGCCGAGCACCCACTCGTCGCGCGTGCGCGCCAGGTTGCGGTAGAGCGCCTCCATGGCCGCTTGCTGGTTCTGCCACTCGGTGAGGCGCTGCTCGACGTTCTCGATGCGGTTGTCGAGCGCGCGCGTCACGCTGTCGGCGCGGTCGGCAAGTTGCCGGGCTTCGGC
Source organism: Rhodocyclaceae bacterium (assembly GCA_018882975.1). Classification (GTDB taxonomy): domain Bacteria; phylum Pseudomonadota; class Gammaproteobacteria; order Burkholderiales; family UBA3065; genus UBA3065. Next base: position 9,024 of record VEQZ01000064.1, read on the forward strand.
ATTGGCGCGGTCGCCCCTGGCCAGATAGTCGACCATCTGCTGGCGCAGCTTCGCCTGACTGCCGGCGCCATCAATGGCGAGCCAGACCACACCGGCGAGCGCGGTGAGCGCGACCAGCAGCGCGAGCGTCGGCGTAAAGGCCGGCGCAGTCGGGTGCGCGGGCGCTGGCGAGGGGAGAGGCGCAGCGCCTTCTGGCGGGCGGCTCTCCTTGGGCGAGTTCGGTGTGTCAGTCATGGGTGAAGCCGTCGTAATCCGCGCCATCAAACCACGCCTGCAGAGCCGTCATCAAGCCGGCGTCGCCGCTGCCACTGGGCAGCGTCAACCAACCGGACCGTCGGGCCGCCGCGGCGATCCGCGGGTGGGGTGCGAACAGCGGCGCCGTGCGCGGCGTCGCGGCCGGCCAGGCGGCATCCAGATGGGCCAGCGCCTCGGTACTGGTCACGGTCCAGGCGGCGGGTGGATCGCGCAGCACCCCGGCCACGCGCAGCGCCAGTCCTGCCGGCATCTGACGCCGGTAACACAGGCACTCGTCGACTTCGGCACCGCGCGCCCGCAGCGTCGGGCCGAGCAGGTCACGTCCGCCCTCACCACGCAGAATGAAGACGCGGCGCCCTGCCACCTGCTGCAGCGCCGGGTGGGCGAGCAGCGCCTCGCTGTCGCCGACGCCTGCTGGTTCGATCACCGTTTGCGCACCCTCTGCCCGCCAGGCGCGGCCAGTCCCGGCGCCGACACCGGCCACTGCGCAGGCCGGCGGCCACTCGCCGCTCCACCAATCACGGCCGAAGGTCACGGCACTCGGGCTGACGGCGACCACCAGATCGGTGGCGGTGCCCATCCGCCGAGCGCCCATCGGGGGCGGCAGCGCCACCAGTTCGAGCAGCGGCAGTTCGACCGGCTGCAGGCCGGCTTCCCGCAGCGCGGCGACCAGGCCTGCGCTCTGGCCCGCCGGGCGTGTCACTACGACGCGCGCCGCGCCGGTCATCGGGCTGGCCGCCGGCAGCGACCCTCAACGGCGGCCACCGCGGCGTGCCTTCCTTCAAGCGACTGTGGCGCATCAGCGAACTGACCGGGGAAAAGGGCACCCCGGATAGTGCGCCGCAGGCGACCCGCTCCCGACATGGCGAACCGTCAGTTCGCAGGCTTGCTCAGGTGGTCTGCCAGCAAGGCCATCACCTCGCTGGCGCCGCGCCCGCGCAGTTGCGCCGCCAGGTCGAGGCCAATGGCCTCGGCGTCGCTGGCCAGTCCCTCGCTCTCGCCGCGGATCATGCGGCTGCCATCGGGCATGGCTACAAAGCCGGTCAGATGCAGGCGGTCGCCGTCGAGCACGGCGTGGCAGCCGAGCGGCACATTGCAGCTGCCGCCCAAGGCGCGGCTCATGGCGCGTTCGGCGGTGACGCGCTGGCGCGTCGGCTCGTGGTTGAGCACCTGCAGCAGTTGCGCGACATCGCTGCGGTCGGCGCGCGTCTCGAAACCGAGCGCGCCCTGCCCGACCGCAGGCAGGCTCACGCTCGGGTCGATGAACTCGCGAATGCGATCGGCCAGACCGAGCCGGATCAGCCCGGCGGCGGCCAGCAGGATGGCGTCGAACTCGCCGGCGTCGAGCTTGCGCAGGCGTGTGCCGACATTGCCGCGCAACGTTTCGACGACGAGATCAGGTCGCCGCGCGCGCAACTGGCAGGCGCGGCGCAGGCTTGCGGTACCGACGCGGGCGCCCTTTGGCAGGTCGTCGAGGCGCTCGAACCGGTTGGAGACGAAGGCGTCGCGTGGGTCCTCGCGCTCACCGATGGCGACCAGCGCGAAACCCGGCTCGAGCTCCATCGGCACATCCTTGAGCGAGTGCACGGCGAGGTCGGCGCGGCCTTCGAGCAGGGCGACCTCGAGCTCCTTGATGAACAAGCCTTTGCCGCCCGCTTGATAAAGCGGTGTCTCGAGGATCTGGTCACCGCGCGTCGTCATTTTGGCAAGGTCCACGCGGGTTTGCCGGTATACTTCGCTCAGACGACTCTGGACGTGTTCCGCCTGCCAGAGAGCCAGCGGGCTCTCGCGTGTAGCGATGACAAGACGGTCCGGAGCGGTGCGATCTGCGAAAGGTTCGCCGTGGTTGTTGGAGGACATGACCCGACTGTTCGGCACCCGCAGGCGCCAGGGTTGATTTGTTCTGCAGTCTAACACGCGGCCGGACCACGGCTCCCGGGCCGTCGAACCGCTCGCGCCGGCACCCGAACAACCGCCATCCGGAGTGAGGAATGAGCCGTAGCAACGAATTGCAGGCGCGCCTGCGCGACGACATCCGTTACCTTGGGCGTCTGCTCGGCGACACCCTGCGCACACTTGAAGGCGACCCCATCTTCGACCTGATTGAAGAGGTGCGCAGTCTCTCCATCCGCTTCCACCGCGACGGCGACAAGTCGAGCGAAGCCAAGCTGCAAAAGCTGCTGGCCGGCATCGACACCGCTGGCACGGTGCGTGTCGCCCGCGCCTTCAGCTTCTTCTACCAGCTCGCCAACATTGCCGAAGATGTGCACCTCAATCGCCGTTACCGGCAGATGCGCAAGTCGGCCGCCGCACGCGAGGATGGCGACTTCGAACTGGCGCTCGAGCGCATCCGCGACGCCGGCATCGAGGCGAAGACGGTGGTCGACACCCTCAACGCCACGCTCACCGCGCCGGTGCTGACCGCCCACCCGACCGAGGTCCAGCGCAAGAGCATCCTCGACAATCTGCGCGAGATCCACAATCGCATGGACGCGCGCGACATGGTCGACATGACGCCGGAAGAGGCGCTGGAGGCCGAGGACGCCATCCGTCACACGTTGCAGGTGCTCTGGCGCACGCGCATGCTGCGGGTCGAGAAGCTGCAGGTGCAGGACGAGATCGAGAACGGCCTCTCTTTTTACCGCTACACGCTGTTAAGAGAGCTGCCGCGTGTCTACAGCCGCGTCGAGGACGCCATCGCGCGTGCCTTCCCCGAGCACGCCGAGGCCGGTCTGGGCAATTTCGTGATGATGGGCAGCTGGATCGGCGGCGACCGCGACGGCAATCCCTTTGTCACCGCGCAGGTCACGCGTCATGCCATGCGCCGTCACGCCGTGGTCGCCTTCGAGTTCTACCTCGCCGAGGTGCTCAAGCTCACCCGCGAACTGGCGCAATCCAAGCTGCTGATGCCGGTCACCCCGGAACTGGTGGCGATGTCCGAAGCCTCGCCGGAGGATTCGCCACACCGCGCCGACGAGCCCTACCGCCGCGTCCTCGTGTCGATCTATTGTCGCCTGTACGCCACGGCGCAGGCGCTGCAACTGGACATGTACGCGCAGCCGCCGCTGGCCGAGGGCAAGCCCTACGCCAACGCCGCCGAATTCGTCCACGAACTCGATGTGATCGACACCGCGCTGCGCTCGCAGGGCTCGGTATGGGCCGCTCGCGGCCGTCTGCGCGAGCTGCGCCGCGCTGCGCGCGTGTTCGGTTTCCACCTGGCGCCGCTCGACTCGCGCCAGCACAGCCGCCTGCACGAGAACTCGGTGGCCGAGTTGCTGGCCCGCTCGCTGGTGCACGCCAACTACAGCGGCCTCGACGAGGAGGCCAAGATCGCCCTGCTGGTGCAGGAGATCGCCGACCCGCGTCCGCTCAAGTCGCCCTTCATCGACTACAGCGAGACGGTGGCCGGCGAGCTCGAGGTGTTCAGCGAGATCGCGGCGATCCACCGCGACTTCGGCCGCCAGGCCATGCCGAACTACATCATCTCCAACTGCGCCGGCATCTCCGACATCTTGGAGGCGGCGCTGCTGCTCAAGGAGCATGGCCTGCTGCAGCCGGGCGAGAAGCCGCAGCTGCACATGAACATCATTCCGCTGTTCGAGACCATCGGCGACCTGCGCGCCTGCGGCCCGATCATGGACCGCTTGTTCTCGATTCCGGAGTACCGCGCCCTGCTCGAGTCGCGTGACAGGATCCAGGAGGTCATGCTCGGCTACTCGGACAGCAACAAGGACGGCGGCATCTTCACCTCCAATTGGGAGCTGTACCTGGCCGAGCGCAACCTGACCAAAGTCGCCAACCGTCACGGCGTGCGTCTGCGCCTGTTCCACGGCCGTGGCGGCACGGTGAGCCGCGGCGGCGGCCCGAGCTACCAGGCCATCCTGGCGCAGCCGCCGGGTTCGGTGAACGGCCAGATCCGCCTCACCGAGCAGGGCGAGGTCATCTCCTCCAAGTACACCGACGCCAAGATCGGCCATCGCAACCTCGAGACGCTGGTCTCGGCCACCCTCGAGGCGACGCTGCTGCGCGCCTCCGGCGAGGACGGCGCCAGCGCCGCCGACCGCGAGGTGCTGGCCAATCTGTCGGAGTGGTCGTTCCGCGCCTTCCGCGACCTGGTCTACGGCACCGACGGCTTCCTCACCTTCTTCTGGGAGGGCACGCCGATCAACGAGATCCGTCAGTTGCAGGTCGGCAGCCGTCCGGCCTCGCGCACGCAGTCCAACCGCATCGAGGATCTGCGCGCCATCCCCTGGGTGTTCAGTTGGAGCCAGAGCCGCATCGTGCTGCCGGGCTGGTACGGGCTCGGTTCAGCGATCGACACCTTCCTCGAGGCCGAGGGCGCCTCGGGTATCAAGCGCCTGCGCCAGGTCTATGCGCACTGGCCGTTCTTCCGGGCGGTGCTCTCCAACATCGAGCAGGTGTTGCTCAAGTGCGACCTGTCGATCGGCGAGCGTTACGCTGACCTGGTCTCCGACCGCGAGGCTGCGGAGCGCATCTTCGGCCGCATCCGCGATGCCTTCGAGCGCACCACCGAGCATGTGCTGGCCATCACCGAGCAGAAGGCGCTGTTGTCGGCCGACCCGGCGCTCGGCGAGAACCTGCGCGCCCGCATGGTCTATGTGGCACCGCTCAACCACTTGCAGGTCGAC
>VEQZ01000065.1 GCA_018882975.1 Rhodocyclaceae bacterium
CCTGTGCCTCGAACACCGCGCCGCTGTCGCGGGCGGTCAGCGTCCCCGGCTCCGTCGGGCTTTCGGCGCCGGCAGCAACGTCATCCGGCCGCGGCAGCCGCGTGTAGCTGCGCTTGGCAGCCGCAAGGTCGCGCGGGCGCGGCATCAGGCGGCTTCCAAGTAGGCACGCGCTGCGGCGAACACCGTGGCGAACATCTCCGCCGTCAGCCGCCGCGTCGAGGTGTTGTAGCGGCTGCAGTGGTAGCTATCCAGCAACAAGCGTCCGTCCGGCAGCGCGTGGCGCGCGCCGTGAGCAAAAACGTATGCAGCCCGGCGCAGGCCGAGCGCGTCGAGCACCGCCTGGTGAGCGATGGTGCCGAGCCCGATGACCACGCCGTCCGCAGGATGCGACGCCAAGTCGTATGCAAGAAAGGCGTTGCAGCGGCGGATCTCGGCCGGCTCCGGCTTGTTCTCCGGCGGCACGCAGCGCACGGCGTTGCTGATGCGCGCATCGACCAGTTTCAGACCATCGGCGGCGTGCTCGGAGACCGGCGCGCTGGCGAAGCCGTGATCGTGGAGCGTCTGGTAGAGCAGGATGCCAGCATGGTCGCCGGTGAACGGCCGGCCGCTGCGGTTGGCGCCATGCAGGCCGGGCGCCAGCCCGACCACCAGCAGGCGGGCGTTGGCATCGCCGAAGGCCGGCACCGGGGCGTTGTGATAGCTCGGCAGGGCGACGCGCTGGTCGGCCAGAAAACCTGCCAGACGCGGGCAGGCGGCGCAACCGGGGTCGAAGGGCTGACCGACGCTGGCCGACGATGTGGCGGGAGCCATGGCTGACCGGGTCACGGGCGCGCGACGCGTGTCACCTGCGTCGGCAGACGCGGACTCACGGCGCCTCGCCCACCGCCGGGCCAGTGGCAAAGCGCACCGCCGCCTCGCCAAGGCGCTGCAGGCTGCCGAGCGCCAACTGGTACTGCATGTCACTGGCGAGATCCGCCAGGCCCGGCGCCGGTCCGCGCGCCACCATGCCGCAGATGCGCCGCACCGAATCGGCGCGCGCTTGCGGGCGCCAGCCATCCAGCACCCGATCAACGCTGTCCGCGTCGTTGCAGACCAGCACCATGTCGCAGCCAGCCACGAACGCGGCCTGCGCGCGCGCGACGATGTCGCCGACGCCGTGCGCGCCCTTCATCGAAAGGTCATCGCTGAACACCGCGCCGTCGAAACCGAGCCGCTCGCGCAACACGGTCTGCAGCCAAAAGCGCGAGAAACCGGCGGGCTGCGGGTCGACCGCCGGATACAGCAGGTGTGCCGGCATCACCGAAGCCAGACCCTGATCGGCCAGCCGTGCGAACGGCAGCAGATCGTGGGCAGCCAGCTCGTCGTAACTGCGCGGATCCTCGGGCAGGGCGTGGTGGCTGTCGGCGACTGCCCAGCCGTGTCCGGGGAAGTGCTTGCCGCAACTGGCCATGCCGCGCGCCGCCAGCCCGCGAATGAGCGCAGCGGCCACTGCCGTGACGCAAGCCGGGTCGCGGCCGAAGCTGCGGTCGCCGATGATCTCGGAATGGCCCCAGTCGAGGTCCAGCACCGGCGTGAAACTGAGGTCCACGCCGACCGCGCGCAACTCCGCCGCCAGCACCACGCCGGTGTCGAAGGCCAGCGCGGTGGCCACTGCCGGGTCCTCAAGCCAGCGCTGGCCTAGTGCCCGCATCGGCGGGATGTGCGTGAAGCCGTCACGGAAGCGCTGCACGCGTCCGCCCTCGTGATCGACCGCAATCAGCAGTTCGGGATCACGCAAGGCGCGGATGCTGGCCACCAGCGCCGCCACCTGCTCGCGACTCTCGTAGTTGCGGCGGAACAGGATCACGCCGCCGATCAGCGGGTGGCACAGGCGCTCGGCCTCGGAGACGGTGAGGTGCAGCCCGGCGACATCGGCCATCAGCGGGCCAAGCGGCTGCTCGATGCGGCTCATGGCGCCTTCTGCAGCACGCAGACCGAGACTGCGATGCTGCGCTCGTCGCTGATGCTCAGGTGGTGCGAGACGACGCCACGCGCGATAATGAAAGCGTCCAACTCGGGCGCGAGACGCAACGAGGGGCGACCGTAGTCGTCATGGTCGATGGCGATGTTGCCAAGCGTGGCCGGCGGCCGGATGCCGGTGCCGAGCGCCTTGGCGAAGGCCTCCTTGGCGGCGAAGCGCTTGGCCAGAAAGCGCGGCGGTTGGGCCGCCGCCGCGAACTCCGACCACTCCGAATCGGCGAGGATGCGCCGTGCGAAGCGATCGCCGAAGCGCTGCCAGGCGCGCTCCATGCGTTCGATCTCGACCACGTCCTGGCCGATGCCGTAGATCACGCGCCCTGCCCTGCCCGCGCCGCCAGCATGGCCGACTTCATCTGCCGCACTGCCGTGTCCAGGCCAACAAAGATGGCATCGCCAATCAGCGCGTGGCCGATGTTGAGCTCTTCCATCTGCGGGATGACAGCGATCGGCGCGACGTTGGCGAGGTTCAGGCCATGCCCGGCGTTGACCGCCAGTCCCAGCGCGGCGGCGTATTCGGCGGCGTGGCGGATGCGCTCCAATTCCGCCGCCTGCGCCGGCCCGTGGCTGTCGGCGTAATGCCCGGTGTGGATCTCGATCACCGGCGCGCCGCACTCGGCGGCCGCAGCGATCTGCACCGGGTCGGGGGCGATGAACAGCGACACACGGATGCCGGCGTCGGCCAGCCGGCGCACTGCATCGGTGACGCGCTGGCGCTGCCCGGCCACCTCGAGCCCGCCCTCGGTGGTGCGCTCCTCGCGCCGCTCGGGGACGATGCAGACGTCCTGTGGAAGCACGTTAAGCGCGATACCGATCATCTCCTCGGTGAGCGCCATCTCCAGGTTCATGCGCGTCTGCAGCAGCGGCCGCAGGGCGTGGACGTCGTGGTCCTGGATGTGGCGCCGGTCCTCGCGCAGGTGCAGGGTGATGAGGTCGGCGCCGGCCTGCTCGCACAGCAGCGCGGCCTCGACCGGGCTCGGGTAGGCGGTGCCACGCGCCTGGCGCAGCGTGGCGACGTGGTCGATGTTGACGCCGAGGCGGATCGGGTGGGTCGCTGTCATGGCAGTGTCGGATGGTGTGGGGGAATGTTAGCCTGCCGCGGGCCGCGCGTGCCCCGCCGCTGCGCACTCGGGCGGCTTGCAGCCGCCGATCGATCGGATGCCCGCCACAACCTCACTCCTGGAACGGCGCCAGCATCTCGCGCGAGAGCAGCGGCCGATCGCCCAGGTAGTGCCCCAGCGCAGCGCGCAGCAAGCGCAGCGCCTCGCGGCGGATGGCGGCGTCGGCATAGTCACCGGCCTGCATGGCCAGCAGCGACGCGCCGCTGACGGTGGCGCCGGGGCGCGCCGCCCGGCCCTCGTCATCGCGCTCCCCGTCCGTGCGCCGCGCCGCACGACCCTCCGCCAGCCGCGTCAGGCCGTGTTCCGGCAGGTAGCGGTAGCGCCCCTCGGCCACCACTGGCGCGCCGCCGCCGGCCTCGTGTACCAGATCAAGGCCGTAGCCAAGGTCGGCGAGCAGGGCCAACTCGAAGCTGCGCAGCACCGCGTCGACCGGTGCCGCATCGGGCAGCGCCGCCAGCGCCACCTCGTAAGCGGCATACAAGCCCGGGTGCGGGTCCTCGCGCGGCAGCAGGCGCGTCAGCAACTCATTGAGGTAGAAGCCGCAGATCAGCGCGCGACCGCCCAGACCGGGGGTGAGCGACAGCCACTCGGCGCCGTGCAGGGTCTTGACCTCGCCCTTGCCGAACCAGGAGAGGCTGACGCGCTGAAACGGCAGCAGCACACCCCGCAGCGCCGAGGTCGGCCGGCGCGCGCCACGTGCCGCCAGACTGACGCGGCCGTGCACACCCGTGAAGGCATCGACCAGCAGGCTGGTCTCGCGGAACGGCAGGGTATGCAGCACGTAAGCCTCGACCTGGTCGACACGCTGACCGGGGGTGCTGCGTGGCGGTCGGGCGAGGGGCGTGGCCATGAGGGGGTGCGCAGTGGGTGAGGGGGCCGACCCATGGACCGCAGGGGTCGCCGCGGGTGCCTATTCGAAACCCAACTGGCGGAGCGCGCCGGCGTCGTCGGCCCAGCCGCTGCGCACCTTGACCCAGACCTCCAGAAACACCTTGCAGCCGAGCAGCTTCTCCATGTCAGCACGCGCTACTGAGGCAATTTGTTTGAGGTGCTCGCCACCGCGGCCGATCAGCATGCCCTTGTGCGCCGGCTTGTCGACCAGGATGGCGGCGTGCACGCGCACCAGATTGTCGAGTTCCTCGTACTTCTCGATGACCACGGTGGTGCCGTAGGGCACCTCGTCGCCGGTCATGCGGAACACCTTCTCGCGCAGCAACTCGGCGACCAGAAAGCGCGACGAGCGGTCGGTGAGGTCGTCCGGGCCGAACATCGGCGCGCTCTGCGGCAGGTGCGGCGCCAGCACGTCGAGCAGCGTGTCGGTCTGCGTGCCCTGCTGGGCCGACACCGGGACGATGTCGGCAAAAGCGAAGCGCGCGGCCATAGCCTGCGCGAAGGGCAGCAGCACGGCCTTGTCGCCGACGCGGTCGACCTTGTTGATGGCGAGGACCACTGGACGGTCGGCCGGCAGCAGGCGCAGCACCTGCTCGTCCTCGGGCCCGAAGCGCCCGGCCTCGACCACGAAGACCACCGCGTCGACCTCGGCCAGCGTGGTCTTGACGGTGCGGTTGAGGCTGGCGTTGAGCGCGCCGCCGTGGCGCGTCTGGAAGCCCGGCGTATCGACGAAGACGAACTGCGCGTCCGGCCGCGTCTGCACGCCAGTGATGCGGTGGCGGGTGGTCTGCGGCTTGCGCGAGGTGATCGACACCTTCTGCCCGATGAGGCGGTTCATCAGCGTGGATTTGCCGACGTTGGGCCGGCCGACGATGGCGACGAAGCCGCAGCGGGCCATGCCGCCCTCGCCCTCCGCTTGCAGCGTCTGATCGTGTCCCGACGCGCTCAAGCCCAGCCCGTCCGGTCGCGCAACTCGCCCAGCGTCACACCCGCAGCGGCCTGCTCGGCGGCGCGCCGGCTCGGCCCGCTGCCCATGCCCGCCAGCTCATGCGCAGCGATGCGGCACATCACTGTGAACACCTGCGGCTGCGGGGTGGCGCCCACGGCGCTCACCAGCGCGTACTCCGGCGGCGGCAGTCGATGGCGCTGCAGCAACTCCTGCAGGGTGGTCTTGGCATCCTTCTGCTGCGTGCCGAGCGCCGGCGAAGCCAGTTGCGCGGCGAACAGGCGCTCGACCACGCCGCGCGCAGCCTCGTAGCCGGCGTCCTGGTGCACGGCGCCGATCACCGCTTCAAAGGCATCGGCCAGCAGCGAGGCCTGCTCGCGTCCGCCATCGCGCTCCAGCCCGGCACCCATGTGCAACAGGGGCGACAGTCCCAGTTCGAGGGCCCGGGCGTGCAGCGCCGTCTGGCACACCAGGTCGGCGCGGGCACGGTGCAGGTCACCCTCGCTCGCCGCCGGCAGACGCGCCATGAGCAGTGGCGAGAGCACGCAATCGAGCACGGCATCGCCGAGAAACTCCAGCCGCTCGTTGTGTTCGGCGGAAAAACTGCGGTGCGTCAAGGCCTGACGCAGCAGCGCCGGGTCGGCAAAGGTGTGGCCGAGCCTCTGCTCGAATTCGCTGGCGGCTCGCGCGGCGACGCGCCCGGTCAGCGGCTGGCGGGTCCGGGTCTCGCTCATGACGTGCAGGTCAGGGGCGCACGCAGTCAGTCCACGGCGTGGCCGATGCGGTCGAAGCGGCCGAAGTTCCACCAGATCATGAAGGCTTTGCCGACGATGTTGCGGTCCGGCACGAAGCCCCAGTAGCGGCTGTCGCTGGAGGCATCGCGGTTGTCGCCCATCATGAAATAGTGGCCCTCGGGCACCGTGCATTCGAAGCCGTCGTGGCGGTACTTGCATTGCCCGAAGTACTCGAATTGGCGCACCTGGCTGAGCAGCAGGGTCGGTTGCTGCGGGCGCACCAGCACGTCGTGGCGGTGCTCGCCGGTCTGCGAGGCATAGCGCTGCGAGGCGACGAAGTCGGCACCGGCGTCGATGTCGATGTATTCGCCCTTCTCGGTCATCGGGACGTCCTGCCCGTTGATGCTGAGGCGCTTGTCGCGGTAGCTCACCACATCGCCCGGCACGCCGACGATGCGCTTGATGTAATCGACGCGGGTGTCCTCGGGGTAGCGGAACACCATCACGTCGCCGCGCTGCGGGTCGCCGATGTCGATGACCTTGCGGTTGATGATCGGCAGCCTGATGCCATAGGCGAACTTGTTGACGAGGATGAAATCGCCGACCAGCAAGCTGGGGATCATCGAGCCCGACGGGATGCGGAAGGGCTCGAACAGAAAGCTGCGCAAGACGAAGACGGCGAGGATGACCGGCAGAAAACTCTTCGGGTACTCGATCCACCACGGTTCGACCTGCCCTTCCTGCCGCATGTGGCGGAAGAACAGCTTGTCGAGCGCCCAGACCGTGACGCATACGACCAGCAGCACAAACAGAACCAGGGCGAAGTTCATTTGCCATCCACTTGTAATATCGCAAGAAATGCCTCTTGCGGGATCTCGACGTTGCCGACCTGTTTCATGCGCTTCTTGCCGGCCTTCTGTTTCTCGAGCAGTTTGCGTTTGCGTGTGATGTCGCCACCGTAGCATTTGGCGAGCACGTTCTTGCGCAAGGCCTTGATCGTCTCGCGGGCGATGATGTGGCTGCCGATGGCGGCCTGCACGGCGATGTCGAACATCTGGCGCGGGATCAGCTCACGCATCTTCGAGGCCAGTTCGCGGCCGCGGTACTGGCTCGAGGCGCGGTGGACGATGAGCGAGAGCGCATCGACCTTCTCGCCATTGACGAGGATGTCGAGCTTGATCAGGTCGGCCGGACGGAACTCCTTGAACTCATAGTCGAGCGAGGCATAGCCGCGCGAGGTCGACTTGAGCTTGTCGAAGAAGTCCATCACCACCTCGTTGAGCGGCAGGTCGTACTTGATCATCACCTGCCGGCCCAGGTATTTCATGTCGATCTGCGCGCCGCGCTTCAGATTGCACAGGGTAATGACGTTGCCGAGGTACTCGTCCGGCACCAGGATGGTCGCGGTGATGATCGGCTCGCGGATCTCGACGATCTTGGTGGTCTCGGGCAGCTTGGACGGGTTCTCCACGACGATGGTCGTGCCGTCCTTCATCACCACCTCGTATTCCACCGTCGGCGCAGTGGTGATGAGGTCCTGGTCGAACTCGCGCTCGAGGCGCTCCTGAATGATGTCGAGGTGGAGCAGGCCGAGGAAGCCGCAGCGGAAGCCGAAACCCAGCGCCTGCGAGGTCTCCGGCTCGAACTTGAGGCTGGCGTCGTTGAGTTGCAGTTTGGTGAGTGCGTCGCGCAGCGAGTCGTAGTCGTGCGATTCGACCGGGTAGAGGCCGGCAAACACCTGCGGCTGGATCTCCTTGAAGCCCTCCAAGGGTTCACTGGCCGGGTTGGCCGCCAGCGTGATGGTGTCGCCGACCTTGGCGTGCTTGAGGTCCTTGATGCCGGCGATGATGAAGCCGACCTCGCCCGCCGACAGGCTCTCGCGCGGCAGGCTCTTGGGCGTGAACACGCCGACCTGCTCGCAGCCGTACTCGGCGCCGGCGGCCATCAGGCGGATGCGGTCCTTGGGGCGCAGGGTGCCGTCCATCACGCGCACCAGCATCACCACGCCCACATAGGCGTCGAACCAGGAGTCGATGACCAGCGCCTTGAGCGGCGCCGCGGCATCGCCACCCGGCGGCGGCACGTGCTTGACCACCGCCTCGAGCACCTCGTCGATGCCGAGGCCGGTCTTGGCCGAGCAGCGCACCGCGTCAGAGGCCGGGATGCCGATGATGTCCTCGACCTCGGCGATGACGCGATCGGGTTCAGCGGACGGCAGGTCGATCTTGTTGAGCACGGTCAGCACCTCGACGCCCTGCTCGATCGCCGTGTAACAGTTGGCCACGGTCTGCGCCTCGACGCCTTGGCTGGCGTCGACCACCAGCAGCGCGCCCTCGCAGGCGGCCAGCGAGCGGCTCACCTCATAGGAGAAGTCGACGTGGCCCGGCGTGTCGATCAGGTTGAGGCGGTAGGTCTTGCCGTCGCGCGCGGTGTAGGCCAGCGCCGCGGTCTGCGCCTTGATGGTGATGCCGCGCTCGCGCTCGAGGTCCATCGAGTCGAGCACCTGCGCCTCCATCTCGCGGTCGGCGAGGCCGCCGCACTGCTGGATGAAGCGATCGGCCAGCGTGCTCTTGCCATGGTCGATGTGGGCGATGATGGAGAAATTGCGAATCAGTTCTTGCATGGGGTGTGGCGTGGAGCCACCAGCGAGTCAGGGATAGGCGCGGCGAGCCAGGAGGGCGCCCGCGCTGTCGGGCGCCGGCCCGCGCGTCCAACCCGACATTCTATCCGCCCGACCGGGCCACCGCTTGCACCGCAGCGCGGAATCAATGCGAGAGTTGAGCGATGTAGAGGGCAAGGATCACCAGCACGCTGATGAGCGTGCGCAGCGGCACGAACCACACCGGCAGCCCCTGCCCGGCCAGCCAGCGTTGGTCGGCAAACATGGCACCAATGAATGCCAGGCTGAGCAGCGTCAGGGCATCCCGGTACGGCAGCAGCAAAGCGACCCAGGCCACCAGCGCCGGCACCACCGAGTAGCCGTAGCTGCGCCAAGCGGGCAAGGGCCGGTCGGTGTTGTCGCGGGCGGCGGCAAGGCCCCAGTGCAGCGCGCCGACAAAGCTGAGGATGACCGCGGCATAGCCGATCAGCGCGGCCTGCAACTGCGGCGGGTTGATGCCGAAGCGCGGCGCCAGCGCCAGCGCCCAGAACGGGATGAGTCCGGCCAGCGCGAGGAGGCGGGCGGCAGCAGGAGCCTGATTGAAGGCGGCGATCATGGGTCTACTCCTCGGTCGGGGTGGCAGCGCCGCCCATCATCGGTGCAAAACCCGGGTCGGGCACGCCCGCCTCCTGCCGGTTGCGCATGAAGTCGGCGGTGTTGAAGAAAGCGGCGACGAGTTTTTCGCGCAGGTCCGGTGCCAGGGGCGAGTCCTCGAGGGCGCGCGTCATGCATTGCATCCACTGGTCGCGTTCGAGTGAGCCGATGGGGAAAGGCATGTGACGGCGGCGCAGCATCGGGTGGCCATACTTCTCCACATAGAGCGGTGGCCCGCCCATCCAGCCGGAGAGGAACAGGTAGAGCTTCTCCTTGCTGTGGGCTAGGTCGGCCGGGTGCAGGTGGCGGATGCGCGCGAAGGCCGGCTCCTCGTCCATGACGCGGTAGAAGCGCTCAACCAACGCGTGGACGCCGGCGTCGCCGCCCATCAGGTCGTAGAGGTTGGCAGTGGCTTGGGACGACATGGGCGCCAATCTAGCGCATTGTCTGGCGCAGTGCCGCCAGCGGCGGCTGCCCGACGACGCCGCGCCGGAGCCAACCGGCGCCCGCCAGCGCCAAGCCGATACCGAGCAGCAGTGCCCACAGCAGCGGCCATGGCGAAAGCGTCGGCGGCACGTCAAGTACGCGCACCGCCACCAGCCAGCCGGCGCCGAGCGCGCCTGCCGCAGCCACCAAGCCCGCCAGCGCGCCGATCAGCGCGAACTCGCAGAGCAAAGCGCCTCGGAGTTGCGCGCGGCTGGCGCCGAGCGCGCGCAGGAGGGCCGCCTCGCGCTGCCGCTCCTGCTGCGAGAGCAGGAGCGACGCGGCCACCACCAGCACCCCGGCCAGCAGCGTGAGCGAGGCCAGCAGGCTGACGGCGCTGGCCAGACGGTCGATCAGGCTGCGGATGCGCTCGAGCAGCTCGCCGACATTGACCAGCGTGGCATTCGGCAGCGCGCGCACCAGCGCAGTCTCGAGTTGCGGCTGATCCGGCGGCACAAAGAAACTCGCCACCCAGGTCGAGGGCTCGTCGGCCAGCACACCTGGCGTCGCCACCACGAAAAAATTGACGCCGAACGAGTCCCAGCGCACCGTACGGATCGACTGTACGGTGACCTCCGCCTCGCGCCCGCCGAGGCCCCAGCGCAGTCGGTCGCCCACCTTGATGCCTAGTTTGGCGGCGATGCCCTCCTCCACCGAGACCAGTTGCTGCTCAAGCTCGTCGCTGCGCCACCAGCGGCCGGCGACGATGCGGTTGTCCTGCTGTGCGAACTCGCGCTCAAAGCTCAGGTTGAACTCGCGCTCCACCAAACGACGGATGCTCTCGTCGGCGTAACGCGCCGGGTCGACCGGTGCGTCGTTGATGGCGAGCAGGCGGCCGCGCACCATCGGGTAGGCAGCCGGTGCCGGGCGGCCCTGCTCGACAAAGATGCGCTGGAACTGCGGTACCTGCTCCGGCGTGAGGTTGATGATGAAGCGGTTGGGCGCGTCCGGCGGGACGGTGCCCTGCCAAGCGCCGAGCAGATCGGCGCGCACCACGGTGAGCAGCAGCAGCGCCATGATTCCGGTGGCTAGCACCATCAGCTGCAGGAGCGTGTCGCGCCAGCGCCGGGTGATGGCGGCAAGCCCGAGCCGCCAGCCGCTGCCGGCCCGCGCGGGTGTGGCGGCACGCGCCAGCCGGGCCAGCGGCAGCAGCGCGGCGCCGGCGGCGCCGGCCACGCCCAAGGTGATGAGGAAGCCGGCCAGCGCGTAGAGCCCGAGCCGCCATTCGCCGGCCTGCCAGACCAGCAACGCGGCAGTGGCGGCTAGTGTGAGCCCGGCGGTGGCCCAGCCGCCGAGGCCGAGCGCCGGCAGGTCGTCGCGCAGCACGCGCAGCGGCGACACCTTGCGCAACCTCAGCAACGGTGGCGCCGCTGTGGCGAACAGCAGGCCGACTCCGCTGAAGAACGCCGCGCATGCCGGCGTGGCGGACGGCACGGGCAGTCGCTCGCCAACGAAAGTCGCAAGTTGTTCGGCGAGCAGCGCCTGCAGCCCGAAGCCGAGCAAGGCGCCTGCGAGGCTGGCCAGCACCCCGACGATGAGCAACTGCAGGCCATGCAGGGCGAGGATGCGGCGGCCGGGCAGGCCCCAGCTGCGCATCAGCGCCGTCTCCTCGACGCGCCGGCGCACGTACTGGCGCGCCGCCAGCACCAATGCCACCGCAGCCAGTACGACGCTGGCCATGGCGGTGAGGGCGAGAAACTGCCGCGCGCGCTGCAGCGTGTTGCGGATCTCCGGGCGCGCGTCCTGCAGGCCCTGGATGCGCTGGCCGCGCTGCAGTTGCGGCTCAAGGGTATTGCGCAGGCGTTGGAGTGCGGCGGGCGACCCCGCCAGCAGCAGGCGGTAGCTGACCCGGCTGCCCGGCGCGATGAGTCCGGTGGCCGGAAGGTCGGCGGCGTGCATGACCAGACGCGGCGCGACGCTGAACACCTCGAAGGCGGCGTCGCCGCGCGCCTCCAGCACGCGGGCGATGCGGAAGCGGCTGTAGCCGAGCCCGAGCGAGTCGCCCACGCGCAGTTCCAAGCGCTGCGCCAGGCCCACGTCGACCCAGACCTCGCCGCGCGCCGGCCAGGCGCCGGTGGCCTGCTCGCCGCGCAGCGGAAAGGGCCCGTCCACCGCACGCACATCGGCCAGCTGGCTGTGCTCGCCGGTGCTGGCCATGCTCGGGAAGGCGCTGACGGCGGTCACCTCGAGGCTGGCAGCGCGCGCCTGCTGCGGCCACGCCTCGGGGAACGGCCGGTCGCCGCTGATGACCAGATCAGCCCCCAGAAGTTGCCCGGCCTTGCCGCGCAGGTTGTCATCGACGCGCTGCGCGACCACCCCGATCGCGGTCATGGCGGCGACGGCCAGCGCCAAGGCGAGTGCGATGAGCACCAACTCGCCACTGCGCCACTGGCGGCGCAGGCCGCGCCAGGCGAGGCCCGGCAGACTCATGCGCCAGCCGGTTCTTGCGAGGTCGCGGCGCCGGGTTCCATGACCTCGGGTCTGATGCTGACCGACTGCCTACCGGCATTGCCCTGGGTGGCGTCGCCCCCGGCCTTGCGCACACCGCACATCCGACCATCCGCCAATTCCACCTGCCGCCCGCAACGCGCCGCCAGCACGGCGTCGTGCGTCACCAGCACCAGGGTGGTGCCGGCACGCGCGTTCAGGTCGAACAGCAGGTCGATGACGGCAGCGCCGGTGCGCGCGTCGAGGTTGCCGGTGGGCTCGTCGGCAAACAGGACGCGCGGGTCGCCGGCGAAAGCGCGCGCCAGCGCGACGCGCTGCTGCTCGCCCCCCGACAGCTGCGCCGGGTAATGGCGGCGGCGCGCGGTCAGCCCGACCAGGCCGAGCCAGTGGGCGGCACGGTCCAGCGCATCGCCGCGGCCGGCCAGCTCGAGCGGCAGCGCGACGTTCTCCAGCGCGGTAAGCCCCGGCAGCAGCTGGAAATTCTGGAAGACGAAGCCCACCGCCCGCGCGCGCAGCGCCGCCCTGCCCTCCTCATCGAGACTGAAAAGCGACTGCCCATCGAGCCAGACCTCGCCGCAGGAGGGCACGTCGAGCCCGGCGAGCAGGCCGAGCAGGGTCGACTTGCCGCTGCCCGAGGGGCCGACGATGGCCAGCGACTCGCCGGCGTTGATTGCGAGGTTGATGTCGTCAAGAATGACCAGCGGCTGCTCGCCCATGGCGACTTGGCGGCCGAGACCGACGGTGCGGAGGATCATGAAGCGTCTGTGGTGTGGAGTGATGTGTGGTGGGGTGTCCGGGCGCATCGGGTGGCCCTTGCGCGCGTCGGCTGGTGTCAAGGCCGGCGGCTGGGGCGCCAGCTGGTTCATCGGGCTGCTGGCACTTGGACTGCTGGCAGCCTCAAGCGTTGCGCTGGCCGGCAAGGATACCGGCAACAACGGCGCCGCGAGCCGGGCCGATGCCGCGATCGTCCAGCCGGCTTCTGTCCGGCTGGCTGCGGCCGGTGCCGCCGTCGGCACAGCGGCGGGCCCCGCCAAGACAAACGCGCCGACCGTGCTGGTGATGGGCGACAGCCTCTCGGCAGCTTTCGGTATTCCGCTGCAGCGCGGCTGGGTGGCACTGCTGGCCGAGCGTCTGCAACAGTCGGGCTCGCCGGTCCGCGTGGTCAACGCCAGCATCAGCGGCGAGACCACCCAGGGCGGGCTGACGCGCCTGCCGGCCGAACTGGCGCGCGCCAAACCGGCGGTGGTCATCCTCGAACTCGGCGCGAACGATGGTTTAAGAGGCCAGTCGCTCGACGCCATGCGCGACAACCTGCGGCAGATGATCGCGCTGAGCCGCAAGGCCGGCGCCAAGGTGCTGGTGCTGGGCATGCGCATCCCGCCCAATTACGGTCCGCAGTACGGCGAACAGTTCTTCCACAGTTTTGATGCGGTGGCCGGCGAGGCGCGCGTGCCGGTGGTGCGCTTCTTTCTGGAAAAGGTCGCGCTGCGCCCCGAGCTGATTCAGGCCGACGGCCTGCACCCTACTGCCGAGGCGCAGCCGCTGCTGGTGGAGACGGTGTGGCCGGCGCTGAGGCCGCTGTTGCCAAGCAAGTAGAATCCGGCCTGCTTTGCGTGGCCCCAGCCGCCGCTCGCCCCCTCTCCCCCACGGCCCCCCGACCATGACCAAGACCCGTTTCGCCCCCTCGCCCACCGGCTATCTGCACATCGGCGGCGCGCGCACCGCACTGTTCTCGTGGGCGTATGCGCGCCAGAAGGGCGGCAAGTTCGTCCTGCGCATCGAGGACACCGACCGCGAGCGCAGCACGCAGGCCTCGGTCGACGCCATTCTCGACGGCATGCAGTGGCTCGGGCTGGATTGGGACGAGGGCCCGGTGTTCCAGATGGACCGGCTGGCGCGCTACAGGCAGGTGGCCAACGACCTCATCGCCCGCGGTCTGGCCTACCCC
>VEQZ01000066.1 GCA_018882975.1 Rhodocyclaceae bacterium
GCTCGACCTCGTCGTTGTAGGCACGGGTCGCTCGGGCCTGATCGAAAGTCAGCAGCAGCGAGCGACCCTGCGCATCAATGACCAGCTGGCGGGCACGCTCCTGCACGTCGTCGATGCGATTCTGCGCATCCTGCCGCGCCTTGGCATCGCCTACCCGGGCCTGATAGGCCTTGAGTGCGGCGATCTCCCTGTCGTAGAGCGCCTGCGTGTTCTTGAGACTGTCCTCGCCGGCTGCCCGCCGTGCTGCGAAGTAGTCGGCGATCGACATCAGGTCGTCACCGTAATAGCGGCTGAGCAGCTGCTCGCGCGATGCCAGCAGGCGTTGTTCCCCCTGGATTTCCTGATCCAGCATGCGCAACTGGCCGTCGAGCTGCTTGCGCAGCAGCTCGTTGTCACCGCCGGGATTGAGTTTGGGCAGGACCGGCCGAGGTGCCACGGCGACGTTGTTGCGCGCCTCTTCAAGCTGCTTCTTCAGGCGATCGGAGAACAGGGTGCGGTTCCAGATCTCCTGCATGTCCTTGACCCACAGGTTCCCGACATTCCTGATCTGGGCAAGCCCCGCCTGCGCCGTCTCCAGCCCTTTGGTGAAATCCCCGGCCAGGGCCTGGCCGGCACCCTTGATCACCTGAGCCAGGGCGACGAACTGCGCGGCCCCGGCGGCGAGCGTCTTGCCGACGATGAGGAACAGGTCGGGAATGACGCTGATGACGTCGACGAAGTAGGCGATGGCGATGGCCGCGCGCTCGGCCCAATCGCGGATGGACCCGTCACGCGCCAGGGCATCGACCGACGCGCGCAGACCATCGTGGGCGGTCTGGCTTTCCAGCAACGCCTTGACGAAGGCATTGAGCACCGGCACCAGTTCGAGCCCGATCGTTTTGAACAGGGCGTCGGTCGAAACGCGCAGACGCACGAGGTTCTTCTCGTACTCGTCGGCCATGTGCGCCTGCTCGGCCGTGACCTTGTACTGCAGGTCGCCGATTTCGACCAGATCCTTCATCACCGGCAGCAGGTTGGCGCCGGACTTGCCCAGCAGTTCCTGGACGAGTGCCGTCTTCGCTGCGCTGTCCTGGTATTTGGCCAGCGCCACGGCGAGCTGCTCGAACACCTGATCCGGCCTCTCGGAGGCCAGATCCTTGGTGCTGATGCCCAGCGCGGCGAGCGCAGCCGAGGTCTTGGTGCCGCCCTGCTGCGCATCGAGCATGGCGCGCGCGAGCTTCTGCAGGCCGGTGGCGAGGCTTTCGGTGTCAGTGCCGGAGAGTCTCGCCACATTCGCCAGGGTTGACAGGCCTTCAACCGTGGCGCCGGTGCGCTCGGAGAGTTGCTGCAGGCCGGCAGCGGACTGGATGACGTTCTCGATCTTGTTGGCGAGCGCATCGAAGCTCGCGATCGAGGCGAGCCCGATGCCGACCGTCGCCAGGGCGCTCTTGACGATGCCGAACTGCGCATCGATCTTGCGCGCGGTGTTCTGCGCGATCTGCTCGGCACGGCCCAAGTCGCTCTGAAACTTGGCGACGTTGGCGGTCAGCTCGACGACAAGGGTGCCCAGGGACATATCAGCTCGGTTTCACGCCAAAGATGGCCTGACGGATCAGGTCGGAATGGGACTTGGGGTCGGCCAGCAGCACCGGCGCATCAAACGCCTGCCCTGGCTCGTGCGCGAACAGCATGTAGTCGCTCGGGCGGCGTGGCCGGCGCGGTGGGCTCATGCTGTGATTGGCGACCGTGCTGCAGATGAGCCCGGCACGCAGGTCCTCGCGCTGCGGGCCGAAGGGCTCGATCTGGTCGTAGGCCAGCCACTCGGCCAGTTCGGCGCTGTCGATGGTTTCGAGCAGCTGCCGCACGGTCATGCCCAGCGCGAGCGCTAGCCGGAAGTAGAAGCGTCGCTCGGGCCGGGCACGGAGTTTTTTAGGGCCTCCTCCATCCCTTCGACGCCCATGCCGTTGAGCGCCTGCGCCACGCTGAACACCCGGTCCAGCGCCAGCGCGCTCTTGCGCCCCAGAGCGGCGACATCCGAGGCGCTGAACACCTGACGGTCCTGCTCGTCGACGATGGTCGCGGCCAGCAGCTTGGCACGCAGGTTGTCCATCTCGGGCACGCGCTTGCCGTCCACCACCCGCACCAGCGTCGCCTCGAAGGCGTCGCGTTCGGCACCGGTGAGCGTGCGCAGACGCACGCTGCCACCCCACTCCGGTACCGCCACGGTCTGGATGCGCATGTCGTGGCTGTTGAGGATGTCGGTCTTGGAGAGGATCTTCGACATGATCAACTCCAGGTCACCGGGCCGGTGATGCGCACATCGACCGTGCCCCGCACCACCTGATCGACGCCGCCCTGACTCGGCACCTTCATGACGTAGCCGTTCCACGTCGCGGTACTCGTGTCGGGCAGCACCAGCTTGAAGGCGGTCTGCGCCTGACTCAGCTGCCGCGCCAGCAACGCGAGTTGGCCGGCATCGTTGTGGTCCCAGTCGATTTCGAACGACATCTGGCCAAAGCGCGGGATACCGGGCCGGATCTCCTCCGCCGTCGAACTCAGGTTGGTGACGTCGATGATGTTGGCCGAGCCGTCGAAGCCGGTGAAGCTGCGCACATTGGCAATCGGCGTCCACGCCACCGGGGTGGCACTTCCGCCGGAGGTGTAGGCCGAGCCGCCGGTGGTGTCGAGCTTGATGGCGAAGGTATTGGTGGTGCGGTTGGTCACCACCCAAGTGCCGTTGACGCCGGTCGCCCCGCCGACGCTGGCGATGGTGACGACGTCGCCGACGGCGAAGCCGTGGCCGGTGGCGGTGATGATGGTCGGGTTGCCGAGGGTGACGCCGCTGATGGTCTTGGCGCTACCGGAACCGGTAGCCAGCGACAGCACTGAGCCTTGTGCGGAAATGGCGGTGGAAGTCATGGGATCTCCAGGTTGAGAAACAAAAAAACCGCCCGAAGGCGGCGACGGCGACGGCTCGCGCGGTTCTCAGCGCGACCAGATCGAGTAGTCGAGGCTCACCCGGTGCAGGCGGACATCGGTCTCGAAGAAGTCCTGCTCGGAGAGCTGGATGTTGGTGAAGGCGGCACCCTGCATCGCCGCGCGAACCGAACTGGCGAGCTGCTGCGCACCGGCGTAGGTCTTGGCGTAGGCGTCGATCTGCACGCGGGTGTTCTGCAGGTCGGAAGCGCCGAGCAGGCTGTTGTGGGTGTTGCTTACCACCCGCTGGTAGACGATGTAGGGCGGCGTGGCGTCCTGCGCGGCGAGATTCGGGAAGCTCGAGCCCGCCACCAGCGGGGCCAGAATTGCCTGCAGCTGTTCCTGGATCACCGGCGCGCCCCAGGCAGACTCGCCACCTCCTCTGGCAGCCGCTGGGCGAGGTACTCGGTGATGGCCGCCAGCGCAGCCTGCTTCTTCGCCTCGAACGCCGGCCGCAGGAACGGGCGCGCACTCATCTTGACCGTGCCGAACTCGACCCAGCGCCAGTAGTAGGCGTCCTGCGAAAGGTTGCCCTTCTTGCCTCGCCGCCGATAGCGCTTGCCCTGGCGCACCGCCACGACGTAGGTCTGGCTGAACGCGTTGGAGCGCTCGGCGTCGTGCTTGATCACAATCGCCCGGCGCAGAGTCCCGGGCAGCGGATCGCCGGGTGCCAGCGGTCCGCTGGAGACCGGTGCGCGAACCTTGGCCTCGTCGCGAATTACCAGCGCGCCCTTGGCAACGCTCTGGCGCAGGGCATTGCGCGCAAGGCGCAACGGCAGTTCCTTGAGCGCCGCAGACAGCTGCGACAGGCCTTTGACGTGTTGCAGTTCCATGGGATCAACCCCCTTTGTTCAAACCCTCGGCGGCGGGCAGATGGAACTTCGAGATGGAGGATCACCAACATGCGCAATACCTTTCCGGCACTGCTCCTAGCCTGCCTGGTCACCCGAGTTCGACAGTTAAGCGCGCAAGCTCTTGTTTCGATTGGTTTGCGTTTTCAAAATTGCCACTACAACAGGGCCAACTGCTCCGCTGCTGGCTTGGCGACCCCCAAGGCATGAAGTACCGCGCTCTGCTCGGTGGTGATGGTCGACACGCCGGCCATCGGTTTGCCGCCGTTCAGGCTGACACGGTGATGCTGGATGCGCTGCAGTTGCTCGAGGGCCCGCTCGGGCGAGCAGGTGGCCCTGAGGCGGCTGCGCATGACCCGGTGCAGGATCAGCGCCATGAAGCAGATCGACGCATGGGCGCGAATCCGTTCGGGCAGTCGGTGGTACACGGGGCCAATCTCGATCTCGGACTTGAGCACCTTGAAGCCGCGTTCGATGTCGGCGAGCGACTTGTAGCGTTGGATCAGGTCCCGCGCGCTCAGGCCCTTGGCGTTGCTGACCAGCAACAACTTGCCGTCCATGATGTGGGCAAGACGCAACGCCTTCTCGTCGATGTGGTAGCTGAAGAGTTCTTCGCTCAGATCGACCTTGACGATGCGCGACAGATGCGCCTCACTGACCGCGTGGTAGAAGCGCGCCTTGGCACCGCTGTCCGAGAGCTTGCGTCCACGGTGCTTGACCCCTTCGTCCTGCGCGGTGAGCTTGCCCGCCCATTGGTCGGCCTGGCGCAACAGCGCGTCGATGCGCTCCTGACGTTGCAGCGTTTGGCTGGCGGCGGCGACCGGGTCGTGGGCCACCACCAGACGCAGTGTGTTCCAGTCCTGCTCGGCGATCACTTCCTCGGTGGCGTTGACGCATTGTTGCGCATGGAAGGGCTCGAGCAGATCGACGAATTCGTTGTAACGCCGCCCTGGCACTGCGAGGATGAATTCGAGCGGCTTGCCGCTGGCCAGGCGCACCGCTTTGAGCGCCTCGAGGTTGTCCAGACTGAGCAACCCACGGTCGGCCACCAGTACCAGGCGCTGCACCGACGGGAAGCGCTCCAGCACTGTCGTCAGCATCGGCAGCAAGGTGAGGGTCTCGGCGGTATTGCCGCCGAACACTTCATGGTGAATCGGCAGTCCCTCGGCGGTTTGCACCACGCCGAGCATGAACTGGCGGGCGATCAGGCCTTCCTTGGCCATGCCGTATTGGCGCACATCGCCGGCCTGCTGGCTGAGCCCCTCGCTGCGGATGGTCGTGAGGTCGTAGAACACCACCGACAGATCCTGATCGATCAGTGGCCGCAGCAGACCGGCGACCACGGCATCGACCTCGGCCTGGTGGTCGATCAGCGCATCGAGGCTACGCAACAACTGCTGGTGCGTCACCGCCTTCGGAGCAAAGTCAGGCAGCGCCACCGTCTGCACCCAGCGCAGCACGCCGAGCTTGGATTCAGGGTCGCACAGGCGGTTGAGCACCATCAGGCGAAGCAGCGCTTCGACATCGATTGTGTGGCGGGTGCGGCGGAACACCCGACGCAGACCGGAGAAACCGAGCGAGTTCCACAGTTCGGTGAGCGCCCAGACATCGCCCAGCGCCCGCGCCGATTCGAAGGACAAAGTGGGCGCCGCCGGTTTGCCGCCCATCGTCTCGCGCCCGGTGATCTTGAGCAGTCCGTTGATCACCGCATCGAGCGCCCCATCGACCTGCTCGGCCCGCCCGAGCGTGGCGACGGTGCGCTTCTTCACCCGGCCAAGGTCATCCCGGTAAGACTCGACGAGTTGAACGTAGCGGCGGCCGCCGGAGGTGGTGAGCTTGACGTGCATGCCGCTACTTTATTCGGCGTCGAAGCCATGTCAAGCAGAGCAAACTTTGTTACAAACGTGCCACCACACGCATTTCCAGATCACGCCTCGCAAAGCCCCGTAAATGCTGGAGGCACCCCCAAAAAAAGCCCAAAAACCCGGTCTAACTGTCGAACTCGGGGTGCCTCGGTCAGCTCGGGAAACAAAAAAGGGGCCCGGACGGGCCCCTTCAACTAAGCCCCGAAGAACTTAGAAGTTGTACTGCGCGCGGACGCTGAACAAGTCCTCGTGGTCCTTGCACTTGGTACCAGCGCGAACGTCCGTATCAATCGAGCAGGTCGGACCACCAAACATGGTACGGGTGTACTCGAACATCATCTTGGCGTTGGGGTTGATAAGCCAATTGAGGCCAATTCCCCAGCTGTCGACCTCGCCATTCATCTTGCCACCACGAGTCGGTGAAGAACCGATCTTCGTACCCGCAGAATTGACGTTGTCAGCCGTTCTCACCCCAACCGTCGAGCTTCCTGAGGTGGCGCTCACTTCCGTGGTGTTCTCCGCGCTATTGGCCAAGAAACCATTGGCCGTTGTGCCTGACCGGCCGCTCTGAATCCGTGAGCCGCTGCCGCTTACGTTGATGCCCGAAGCATCCACGTTGGAATAGCGAATACCCAGCTGCCACGCGCCCCAACCGCCACCGGTGCTGTAGTTGCTCTTGGGCTTAATGCCGCCAAAGACACCGCCCTTGTACGCGTCGGACCAGTTTTCACCAGTGATGTTCCAAACAGCTTGCACGTAGTAGGTGTTGACATCGCCCGAGAGGGTTTGGCGGCGATCAGACGTTGAGGTGCTGCCGTTGTTGGTCGTTGCGCCCGGCGTTCCGCCAGCACCGACGCCGTTGGTACCAGCCGTACCGCTGACAACCGGGTTGAACGCATTGATTTCGTTACGGACGTATTCGCCCTGCAGCTTGAGCGACTTGTAGGCAACCGCGCCTTCAAGCCCGAGGAGTCGGGAATCGACATTGACCATCGTCTCGCCGGCAGTACCGTTACGGGCTCCACAAGACGTAGCGGAGGTTGCAACGTTCGCACAAGCGGCCAAATCTTGGCCCGCGAGTTGAGCCCGATAAAAGTGTTGGAAACCGCGGTTCATGCTTCGGAAATCGACTACGGATGCACGCGTGACGGACTCGTACTCCGAAGTCGACTGCGACGACTGCGACGGGCGCAGTTGGTAGTCGCCACCCACGCCGGCGATACCGACGTGTAGCACAGTGTCCTTAACATTGAAGAGTTGGCCGAAGTTGGCAGCCAAACGACCCGCGTAGCGCTTGCCCGAACCATCGGCGTCAGACTGCTCGTTGAAGCCTTCCTGAAACACCGAAGCAGCGTAGTTGAGGCCCTTGATCGGCTCGCCGCTGATCATCGCGCCCAGCTTCTTGGCCGGTACGCCGTTCTGGTCGTTGTACGAACGCTCGGCGAAGTCGAGGTTATTGGAGCTGGTCAGCTGCTCAAGGCTGAACGGCTGCTTGAAGCGGCCAAACGTGAACTGCGCTGGCTTGATGAAGGCGAAGCGGGCGTAGGCTTCGTCGACGATCGGCGCATTGCCCGTCATATTAAGTTGCAGGAGATAGTCGATGTCCTTGTAGATGAAGCCGCTGAAGCCGATCCGGGCGCGGCGCAGTTCGAAACCGTCGGCGGGCGAGGCGGTGTCGCGGTCGTTGCGGCCCGCTGCTGCAAGGGCATTGTTGCCGCTGTCGATCCAACGGTAGTCGCTGTGCAGACGACCGGTGAGCTTGATCTGGAAGTTGCCGTCGCCGGACTTGAAGCCGAAGCCATCCTTGGACGGGTCAAGACCCTGGAGCAGAGGTTTTTGGGCTTCCTTGTCGCCCTTGGCCTGCGCCTTGTCGAGCGCCTCGGCGCGGCGAGCCTCGCGCGCCTCTTGACGCATCTCTTGGAACTCATCCTCGCTCAGCACGCCCTTGTCGCGTAGTTTCTCGAGCAGACCTTCCATATTCATGCCGGCGTGGACAGGCAGCGCAGCACCGAGGCCGGCGATGATCGCGGCAACGGAAGACGCCGCGCGAATGGGATTGCTGATAGCCATGTGTAGTCTCCAGGTAGTCTCGGCGGGACGCGATCTTTCGGAGCGCACGAACGCGGGGGCGTCCGTCGGGGTCCTCTGGCGAGATGTTCCGTGCCGAATATGACAATCCGTTGACATCCGACGAGCCAGTCGCTGGCTACCGTGTTCCACGCACGCCCTGTTGCGTGGAAACCACAAGCGCTCTGAAGATGGGGAGCAGCAAGGCCACGCCGTCACCCCCACCCCGCAAAAGCTTTTTTTGCTGTGATTCTTGCTATTTGTCAGTAGCTTGCGTTATGTTCCGCAGCGATACTTGCGAAAACGGCGCTGAGTCGATGCATATTTGCGGGAATGTTCAGGTTCCTTTGCGCTACGAGTTCCCGCTCACCGAGCGGGTGAGGTTGCTTTTGCGCCTCGAGGACTCGCTGCGCCGCATCGCCGAGCAGGCCCATGAATCGTCCCCCGATGCGCATCGCTACGCGCTGATGGCGCTGTGCGAGTTGGTCGAGCTGACACTACGCATCGACCTCAAATCGGAGGTGCGCAACGAGGCCGAGCGACAGCGCAACCACTTGCGCGCCTTGCGGCGCTCGCCCGAGGCTGATCCGGACTTGCTCGAGGGCGCGCTCTCCGACCTCGACCAGGTGGTCGGCCGCATCGACGGTTCGACCCACCGGGCGGGCGCGCGCTGCCGCGACGACGGCTGGCTCGCCATGGTGCGCGCGCGCACCGCATTGCCCGGCGGCGTGACGCGCTTTGACATGCCCAGCTTCAACTTCTGGTCGGCGCTCGACCCGGTCAAGCGTCGCGACCGCTTGCTGGATTGGCTGGGCGATTTCGCCTGTGTGCAGGAGGGCGTCGTGGTCGTGCTGCGTTTGTTGCGAGCCTGTGCCGAGACCGCTTCGCAGCAGGCTCAAGGAGGGCAGTTCCAGCGCCCTCTCGGACCGCGGCAGCCGCTTTTGGTCGGCGTCGACATGGCGCCGGACGCCGTGGCGATCCCCGAAGTCAGCGCCAACCGCTTGGCGCTTCTTATCCGCTTCAACCAACTCGGGGCGGGTGGGCGCCCGCGGCCCTTCGAGGACGCGATCGCCTTCGGTCTGGCAGTGACGTATTCCTGCTGAACCTTGCCGGCCGCCCACCCGCGCACCGTGCTTTGCCCGCAATGCGGCGCCGAGTGCCTGTTTATGCCATCGAATCCGTTTCGGCCCTTCTGCAGCGAGCGGTGCCGGCTGATCGATCTCGGCGCGTGGGCGAGCGAGGCTTACCGCGTTCCGCTGTGCGAGGAGCCCGACCCCGGGGATGCTCCACCGTCGGCGTGAACGGGTGGCAGGAGGTCTTCCAGCCCGGCGAGCGTTTTTTGCAGAGCGCCGCGACCGCGGGTCTGCAGCAGCTTTCCGGCCGCGCCCATGGCGGCGCGCCGGGTTGCCGCGGACTCGGCATCAGCCAGAAGCAGGCGCAGCGCGGCGCCGAGGGCAGTGCCATTGGCCACCCGCAAGGCCGCGCCGGCGGCCAGTGCCGCGGCGCTCAGCTCCTCAAAATTGAAGGTGTGCGGGCCTGTGAGCACAGGCTTGCCCTGCGCGCAGGCCTCGAGCAGGTTCTGGCCACCCAGCGGGACCAGCGAGCCTCCCACGAACACCACATCGGCGGCAGCGATGTACGCGGCCAGTTCACCCAACGTATCGCCGATCCATACCGCGACCTGCGGGCCCGGCAGGGCGCTCGCGGTGCGCCGGAGGTGGGTCAAACCGGCATGGTCGAGGGCGCGCTCGATCTCGGCGACGCGGTGCGGGTGACGGGGCGCCCACAGCAACAGGGCACCGGCTGGCGCATGGCGGGCGGCCTCGATCACCGCCTCATCTTCACCCTCGCGCGTGCTGGCCGCGAGCCAGACGGCGCGCGGCGGCATGCCAGCGGCAGCGCCTTCGGCATCCCAAGCGGCGCGCCACGCCCGCCCCCTCGCCACCTGACGCGCATCCGGGTCGGCATCGGATTTCAGGTTGCCGGTCACGCGGGTGTCGCGCACACCGAGGGCGGTCAGTCGCCCGGCGTCGGCGACGGTCTGCGCCAACGCCCGGGTCAAGCCGGCGAAAGCGGGACGCGCCAGCCATGCCAAGCGCCGGTAACCGCGCGCCGAGCGCTCTGACAGACGCGCATTGACCAGACACAAAGCCACACCTTGCGAGTGGCAGGCGTGCACCAGATTGGGCCAAATCTCGGTCTCGATCAGCAACCCGAGGGCCGGGCGGTGCCGCTGCAGGAAGGCCTTGAGCGCCCACGGCAGGTCGTAGGGCAGGTAGGCGCGTGCGACGCGGTCGCCAAACAAGGCCGTGCCGGCTTCGCGGCCGGTCGGTGTGCCGTGGGTCAGCAGTACGCGCACGCCCGGTTGGCGGCTAAGCAGCGCCTCGACCAGCGGCTGAGCGGCGCGGGTCTCACCCACCGACACCGCGTGGATCCACACCAGTGGGCGCGAGCCTTCCGTCGCGCCGGGCGGCCTCTTCGCCGTGCCCAGTTTCGAGCCCGGCGCACCGGCTACTTCTGCGGGAGCCAAGCCAAGAAAGCGTTCGCGCCAGTGCCGACGATAGCCGGGGTGCCGGCGCCCGCGCCAGAGCAGAAAGACCACTGCCAAGGGCAGCGCCACGACGAGCAGCGCAGTGTAGAGCAGTCGGGCGACAGGCATGTCGGCTCAGTGTAGCATCGGCGCCGGCCCGGCTTTTCGCCGCCGCCGGGTTCATCGGAGTGTGGTTTGGCGATCCGCCTTCTCCCCCTGTTCAGCCTTGAGCGACTCCGCCCGCGCTACTGGGCGGCGTGGTCGACGCTACTCGGCTTCGCCCTGGTGGCAATGCTGCCCTACCGCGTGCTGGTTCCGCTTGGGCGCCTTATCGGCCGCGCGCTTTACCTGGCCTCACCCCATCGCCGCGAGACTGCCCGCATCAACCTGGGCCTGTGCTTCCCGGACAAGACCGACGCGGAGCGTGAGCGCCTGCTTTCGGCACATTTCGGATCGCTCGGCATGGCGGTTTGTGAAACCGCGATGGCCTTCTTTTGGAGCGACCGGCGGCTAGCCCCGCTGGTGCGCCTCGAGGGCCTTGAGCATCTGCAGGCAGAGCTGGCGCGGGGCAAGGGCGTGATTTTGCTCACCTGCCACATGACGCATCTCGAAGTGAGCGGTCACTTGCTGGCGCTGCACCAGACCATCAGCCTGATGTACCGCGCGCACAAGAACCCGCTGATGGACGAGGTGATCCGCGCCTCGCGTTCGGCGCGCGCCCACGACACGGTGGAGCGCAGCGATGTGCGAGCGATGATCCGCGAACTCAAGCGCGGCCACGCCGTCTGGTACGCGCCCGATCAGAACTACGGCGGCACGTCGCAGGTGGCGTTCGTGCCGTTCTTTGGGGTGCCGGCCTTGACGGTGACCACCACCGGCCGGCTGGCGCGCATGACCGGCGCAGCGGTGGTGCCATTCTTTCCGGTCCGGCTGCCGGGTGGGGCGGGGTACCGGATTCGCGTGCTGCCGGCACTGGAGGGTTTTCCAAGTGGTGACGACGTGGCGGATACACGCCGTGTCACCGCGCTGGTCGAGGATGCGGTGCTGGCCGCGCCCGAGCAGTATCTGTGGGTGCACCGGCGGTTCAAGACGCGGCCGCCGGGCGAGAACCGGGTTTACCCCCGGTCACCGCCCAAACCGAGAGGGAAGCGCAGAGTCACTTGAGCCCCGCCAGATACTCCGAAACCGCCTTCATCTCCGTGTCGGAGAGGCGGCTGGCAACGCCGTTCATCGCAGCGTGTTTGCGTTCGTAGGCGGAAAAAGACTTGAGTTGTGTGTAGATGTAGTCCGGATATTGGCCCGCCAAACGCGGGTACTGATCGGGGATGCCTTGCCCGTTGGGGCCGTGACAGCCGGTGCAAGAAGGCAGGCCCTTGGTGGCATCGCCGTAGCGGTAGACCGCCGCACCAGCTTTGGCCAGTTCGGCATTGCTGCCTGACGGCGGGGGCGGCGTCTGCTTGGAGAAGTAGGCGGCGACACTGACCATATCCTCCGGGCTGAGCATGGCCGCCATGCCGCCCATGATGGCGTTCTGGCGCACACCTGCCTTGAAGTTGGTCAGTTGTTTGACGATGTAAGCCTGATGCTGGCCCGCCAAATGCGGATTGGTTGGTGCGAGGCTCATGCCCTTGGCGCCGTGGCACGCGGCACACACAGTGGTGACGATCTGTTCGGCCTTGGCCAGATCGGGCTTGGGCGCCTCGGCATGCACGCCGGCAGCGAACAGGGCAAGGATGAGCGTAGAGAGGGACCGCTTCATGGATACTCCGGGGTGTAGAGTCTTGGGGTTGCAGAGCTTCACTTGCGCCAATTCTAGTCCATCAGGCGGGGTTCATCTGCCCCAGGCTGCTCCGGGTCGGCGGGCCAACCCGCAATCTGCAGCCCCGCCGATCCGCTGAACCGCTTTCCGGTAACACGCTACCAACCGACACGACCCGACCGCCCACCGCCAAAGGTGGTCCGCATCCCAGCCACCATGGCCGTTATTCACGACATCCACTTCGTCACCTCCTTCGACAAGCTGCGCGACCTGCTGCCGGGCAGCACGCCCGAGGTCGCCTTCGTCGGGCGCTCCAACGCCGGCAAGTCGAGCGCCCTCAATACCATGGCCAATCGCAAGCGGCTGGCCTACGTGTCGCGCACGCCGGGCCGCACGCAGCTCATCAACTTCTTCCAGTGGGGCGCGCGTGGTTATTTGGTCGACCTGCCCGGCTACGGCTTCGCCAAGGTGCCGGAGGCGATGCGCCGCAACTGGAACGCGCTGGTCGGCGGCTATCTGGAGACGCGCGAGTCGCTGGTCGGGCTGGTGGTGATCATGGATGCGCGCCACCCCATGAAGCCGATTGACGAGGAGATGCTCGACTGGATCGCGCCGCGCCAGTTGCCGGTGCACATCCTGCTCTCCAAGGCCGACAAACTCTCGCGCAGCGAGGCCGCGCAAACGCTTGCCAAGGTGCGCCGGGCGCTGTCGGACAAACCCATTGCCTCCTCGGTGCAGCTGTTCTCAAGCCTCAACCGGCAGGGCGTGGACGAGGCCATTGGGAAGATCAGCGGGATGCTTGCCGGCCGTGCCGAGATGGGTGCACCGCCCCCGGCGGAGGGAGCGGTCGCCCCGGGTGAGGCAGGGGACAGCGGGCAGACCTGATTCGGCGTCGCTCAGCACTGACTCCGGTAGGGCAGCTACCGGGCGCGGGGGAACCGGTTCTGTCAGCCCTGATTTACACTGTCGGCCAGATTCGGAGACCGACATGAGCCAGCCCAGCCGCCAGTTCCCCGCCACCCGCCTGCGCCGCATGCGCCACGACGACTGGTCGCGCCGCATGGTGCGCGAGTCCGCGCTCAGCCCGGCCGACTTCATCCTGCCGGTGTTCGTGCTCGACGGCGCCGGTCGCGAGGAGGCGGTGGCCTCGATGCCGGGGGTCAAGCGGCAGTCGCTCGATCTGCTGCTGGACACCGCCCGCCAGGCGCGCGACCTCGGCATCCCGGCGCTGGCGCTGTTCCCGGTCATCGATGCGCCACTCAAATCGCTCGATGCGCGCGAGGCCTACAACCCGGATGGCCTTGTGCCGCGTGCAGTGGCTGCGCTCAAGCAGGCGCTGCCCGATCTGGGCATCGTCACCGACATCGCGCTCGACCCCTACACCAGCCATGGCCAGGACGGCCTGATCGACGACGCCGGCTACGTGCTCAACGACGAGACGGTGGCGGTGCTTGAGCGCCAAGCCATCACCCACGCGCGGGCCGGCGCCGACATGGTCGCACCGTCCGACATGATGGACGGCCGCATCGGCGCGGTACGCCGCGCGCTGGACGCCGGCGGCCACATCCACACCCGCATCATGGCCTACTCGGCCAAGTACGCCTCAAGCTTTTACGGGCCGTTCCGCGACGCTGTCGGCTCGGCCGGCAACCTGGGCGGCGGCAACAAGTACACCTACCAAATGGACCCGGCCAATAGCGACGAGGCGCTGCAGGAAGTGGCGATGGACATCGCAGGGCGCAGACATCGTCATGGTCAAGCCGGGCATGCCTTACTTGGACA
>VEQZ01000067.1 GCA_018882975.1 Rhodocyclaceae bacterium
AGATCATTCGCCACAGCACCGATGGCTTCGAGATCGCGCGCCGCGACCTCGAGCTGCGCGGGCCGGGTGAATTGCTCGGCAAGTCGCAGAGCGGGCAGCCGCTGCTGCGGTTTGCCGACCCCGAGCGCGATGCCGATTTGCTCGAGCAGGCCTCGCGGCTGGCGGAGGAGTGGATCGCCCGCGCAGACCCTATGGTCCCGGTGCACTTGGACCGCTGGCTGGGCGAGCGGCAAGGGTTTTGGCGGACGTAGGTTTGACCAATCGGCATATCGGACGGCGAAGGGTTGCTCGGGCGCTTCTGGTGCCGGCTGCGTTGAGCTGTTCGATATTTTGCACTGTGGTGCAACTATGAGATTCAAAAACCGTGCACTTAGACGCAATATAATGCGACCTTCATTTGCACAGGAAGGCGCGGCGATGAATAACAGCTTCCTCGACCTCCAGCGCCATCAGCTTGACGCTGCCCTTGACCATTGTCGCCAAAACGGTGTGCCGGCGCGTCCGGCTGCGGGATGGCTCAGGGCCATCCGCGAAGGGCTCGGCATGGCTGCGGTGCATCTGGCGGCACGCCTTGGTGTGGCGCCCTCGACCATCAGCCGTATGGAGCACTCGGAAGTCGACGACACCATCAGTCTGGCCACCTTGCGGCGCGCGGCCGAGGCGCTGGGTTGCGAATTGCACTACGTGTTGCTGCCCAGGCAGAGCCTCGCCGCCACACGCGAAGCGCAAGCCCGACAGGTTGCGCACCAGCAGGTGGCGCAGGTGAGCCACAGCATGGCGCTCGAGGCGCAGGCGACGCCGCCGGAGGTGGTCGAGGCGCACACGCGCCTGCTGGTCGAAGCACTGCTCAAGGGGCCGCGACGTCAGCTTTGGCGGACGGCCCGCAGCGTGCCATCGCCGGACAAGCGCGCCGGATGAGCGTTGCCCCCGAGTACCCCGTCCGGCGTCACGCCACTCGACGCCGACGAATTGGTCAGCCTGATTCCCGGGCATATCACGACGCAGAGCCCGCTCAACGAGTGGGAACAACTCAACACCATCCAGGCCGACCTGTGGGCCCGCGGCCGGGTTCGGGATGTCCTGACTGAAGGCTTTGTGCGCCGTAACGAAATGGGCGACGTGCGACAGCGGTATATCGGCGCGCTGCAACTTGCGGACCGTGGGGATATTGCTCTTTTGCTCGCGTTTGCTCGCAGCTGAGCGGGGGAAGCCCCGAGGGGGAAAGCCCCTAGTGCAGCGGGGACCCTCGACTTAACGCCGGGGAACCCCGGGCTCGAACACCTCGGTCACCAGGATGTGCCCCTGCCCCCGGCAGAATAACGAGCGGCGTGCCCACAGGGTGGCGGCGGGCGGCGCGCCGAAGCGCAGCAATGCGGCGCGGCCACGCGGGTCGCGCCGACTCAGTGGGCGCACCAGCAGCTTGCCTCGGCCGACAAGCGGGTCAGCGAACAGCGCTGCCCCCAGTGAACGGTTGCCCAGCCCGGCAAGGTCGCGCCAGGCGGTGCGCAGGTCGCTGCGCCGCGCCACGCTGCGCGCCCAAACCCACGGTACGCCATCGGCCATCAGCGCCACCTCGCGCACCCAGACGCGGGTGCCGGGGCGCACGCCGAGCAGGGCCGCCTCGTCGGGCAGGGCGCGGTCGAGCCCTTGTCGCAGCACCTCGACGCGAAAATCGCCGCAGCGCACGCGGACGGCGGCGGTGAGCGAGTCGTGGTCGGTGAGCCAAGGCACGAGGCCTGCCGGCGCGCCCTGCGGAACGGGCCGCCAGCCGTGGCGGGCGCGGGTGAACATGGGCGGATTCTACCCATTGCCTGGGGGCGGCCTCGTCGGCGGACCCCGAGGCATCAGCCGCGTTAAAAACCGTGGAACAGGAAATCCAGCGCGGCGATGATCTGCGCCTGTTCGTTCGAGAGCGAGGCCACGGGCCTTTTGAGCACGCGTCCCGGCATTGCGCCCATCTTCGGCGTTTCCAACAGGCACCGCTGCCCCTCGATCATGAACACCGGTGTCAGCCGCGAGGGGACTTTGACCTCCGGGAAGTGCTCGAGACTGCGCAGCGGCACCACCATCCGGGTGTCGAGGTCATCGAGCAAGTCACTTTGAACATCCAGCAGAAAAGGCGTTGTCGCGGCATGGCTGCCCGGGTTGGCGTAGACGTCGAAGCGCGCCATCAGAAGGCCCGCCATTCGTCGAGCGGCAACCCTTCCGCCTCGACCGTGGCGTTGTAGGCCGCGACGAACTCGGCGTGCTCCTGACGCCACCGGCGTTCCTGTTCTCGGCGCACCACTTCGCGCAGGTGGCTGTCGCAGACCTGGGAGATGTTGATGTCGAGTTGCCGCGCGGCATCCAGCACATCGGCGCTCAGGCTGAGGTTGGTCGCGCGCTTGCTTGGGAGACCGGCCTTGGCGCGGGGATGGTTTCGGGGGGCGATCACGGTGATTCGAGTGCGCATGCTTTTGTGCGCATATCTTATGCCCCCGTTGGCTTGTGCGTCTAGCCGCGGGCGTGACCCATCGACTGCGTCGGCTATAGTTGCGGGCCCCGCCGCATGGCCCGCCCGCACCCCGCATGAGCAGCGCCACGCAATCCCTCTCGCCCTACATCCGGCTGGTCCGCCTGGACAAGCCGGTGGGCATCTGGCTGCTGCTGTGGCCCACGCTCTGGGGCCTCTGGGTGGCCGCCGGCGGCCTGCCGCCGCCCGGCGTGGCACTCATCTTCGTGCTCGGCACGGTGCTGATGCGCTCGGCCGGCTGCGCCATCAACGATTGGGCCGACCGCGACTTTGACGGCCACGTGGCGCGCACCCGCTCGCGGCCGCTGGCCAGCGGCGAGTTGCCGGCGCGCGCGGCGCTGTGGGTGGCCGCCGGTCTGGCGCTGCTGGCCTTTCTGCTCATCTTGCCGCTGCCGCCAGCGGTGTGGCTGTGGTCGGTGCCAGCGCTGCTGCTGGCCGGCAGCTACCCCTTCACCAAGCGCTTTCTGGCCATTCCGCAGGCCTATCTGGGCCTGGCCTTCGGCTTCGGCATCCCCATGGCTTTTGTTGCCGTGACGGGAGATGTGCCGGCAGTGGCCTGGCTGCTGCTTGCCGCGAATGTCGCGTGGACCCTGGCCTACGACACCGAATACGCCATGGTCGACCGCGCCGACGACCTCAAGCTCGGCATCCGCACCTCGGCCATCACCTTCGGCCGCTTTGACGTGGCGGTGATCGCGCTGTGCTACTTCGCCAACCTGCTGCTGCTCGCGGTCGCGGGCGGCCTGCTGGGGCGGGGTGTGTGGTGGATGGCCGGGCTGGTCATCGCCTGTGGCATCGCCGTGTATCACCTGCGGCTGATCGCCGGCCGCGACCCGGCGGCGTGCTTTCGTGCCTTCCGCCACAACGTCTGGTACGGTGCCGCCGTGTTTGCCGGCATCGCCGCCGATTACGCCCTCATGCCAGCCCGATGAGCCGCCGCACCAATGCGGCTGCCATTTTCGCCAGCCTACGCCTCGCCAGCCTACGCCTCGCAAGTCCCCTTGGAGAATCCGACCGACCATGAGCAGCGACATCCTCAAGCGCATCCTCGCCACCAAGCAGCGCGAGGTGGTCGACCTGCTGGCGCGGACCTCGCTCGGTGATTTGCGCCAGGCCGCCGCTGCGGCGTCGCCGGTGCGCGACTTTGCCGGCGCCTTGCGGGTGCGCGTCGCTGCGGGCCAGCCGGCCGTCATCGCCGAGGTCAAGAAGGCCAGCCCGAGCAAGGGCGTGCTGCGCGACCCCTTCGACCCGGCCACCATCGCCGCCGACTACGCCGCGCACGGCGCCGCCTGCCTCTCGGTGCTCACCGACGTCGATTACTTCCAAGGCTGCCGGGCCTACCTTGAAGCAGCGCGCGCAGCCTGCGGCATTCCGGTGCTGCGCAAGGACTTCATCGTCGACGAGGCGCAGGTGCTCGAGGCGCGCGCCATGGGCGCCGACTGCATCCTCCTCATCGTCGCCGCGTTCGTCACCGATGCCGGCTTTGACCTCGCCGCCCTGCAGCGGCTGGAGGCGCTGGCGCTGGACCTGGGCATGTCGGTGCTGATCGAGGTCCACGATGGGGACGAGTTGGATGTCGCGCTGCAGATGCGCTCGCCGCTGGTCGGCATCAACAACCGCAACCTGCGCACCTTCGAGGTGAGCCTGCAGACCACGCTGGACCTGCTCGGGCGCATACCCGCCGACCGCATCGTCATCACCGAGAGCGGCATTCTCGGGCCCGAGAATGTCGCGCTGATGCGCAATCATCAGGTGCACGCCTTCCTCGTCGGCGAGGCCTTCATGCGTGCGCCGAGCCCGGGGGCGGAGTTGGCGAGGTTGTTCGGCGCCCGGTGACGGCGGGTGGCGGCGCTACCAATTTAGGAAAACCGTCTGTTGGCGGCCCACTACCTCGGGTGTCCTTTCTCTCGCTTCTCAAAAGTCGCTCGAAAAGGACACCCGACGGGGGCCGCCCATGACGGTGGTTGGTGGTTGGCCGGGCCTACCGGTGGTGGGGCTTCCTTGCAGATGGCTCCGCAGTCTGCTGCGAAAGCCCGCTGCAAAGTCCTCTGGGCCAGTCTCCCGGCCAGCGACGCTGAGCGGAGCACCAAAGATCTCTCGCTGGCGGCCCCCGTCCGGTGGTCTCTCCGACGCGACCTTCGAGCGCAGCGAGCGGGAGCGAGGAGAGTTACCACCGGAGGTAGTGGGCCGCCCGCCACCGGTTTTGACTTTAACGGGCCGCCCACCAAGGGTTTGCCCCTAGGCACTCGCCAGCGACTCCGCCACCGCTGCTAGCCGCGCCGCGCGGATGCGTGCCGCGATGGCCTCGCCGCCGCCGCCCTGCCGCGCCAGTGTGGCGGCATCCACGCCTGACGCAGCCCCTAGCGACGCCAGCAAACGCCCCGCCGCACGGGTATCTGATTCGCCCGCCGCCGCCCGCACCGCGACGAGGCGCTCGAGCCGCTGCGGTTGACGCAGCGCGTCGATCACTTCCAGTGTGCGCAGCAGGCCCTCGGCGGATGCGGTATCCAGCGCCGAGGTGCGCAATGCATCTTCGCCGGCACGCGCCGTGTCAGTGGGCACGCGCAGCCGCGCGCACAGCGCCACCCACGCTGTCTCGCCCAGTGCCAGCGCAATCAGCGCCCCCATCACTTCGACCGGCTGGCCGGCGGCGCTGTTCAACCGCGAACAGAGCCCATCCAGTGCATCAGCCGGCAGCGCAGCGAGCTCCGGGAACACCACCGGCAGCGCCGCACAGTCCGCCAGCACCCGCAGGTAACGGTCGGGCAGCGGCTCGCCCAGCGCGCGCGCCGTCTCCTGCCAGACGCGTTCGGCCACCAGATGCGCCAGTTCGCCGCCTTCCGCCATCTGCCGCGCGAGTGCCAGTGTCTCCGGCGCCACCGCAAAGCCGAACCGCGCCGCGAAGCGCGCCAGCCGCAACACCCGCAGCGGGTCTTCGACGAACGCCGGCCCGATGTGCCGAAGCACGCCGGCCTGCAGGTCAGCGGCACCGCCGTACGGGTCCACTAGCGTGCCGTCGGCGGCGCGCGCCATGGCGTTGATGGTGAGGTCGCGGCGGGCGAGGTCCTCCTCGAGCGTCACCTCGGGGTCGGCGTGCACCACGAAGCCGCGGTAGCCGTGGCCGGACTTGCGCTCGGTGCGTGCGAGCGCGTACTCCTCACCGGTATCGGGGTGCAGGAACACCGGAAAATCACGCCCGACCTGCTTGTAGCCAGCGTCGAGCATCTGCTGCGCGGTAGCGCCCACCACCACCCAGTCGCGGTCCTGCACCGGGCGCCCGAGCAGGGCATCGCGGACCGCGCCGCCCACCTCAAACACCCTCACCGCCGCCCTCCCGGTGCCGGTGGCCCGCTACGCCGGCCACGTGTCCTTGCACTGCCACCGGAGGTGCCCGCCGGCGTCGCCGCGGACCGGCTCGCCCGGAACCGGCTCGCCCGCGTTGGCGCGGTTCTAGCGCGCCGCACGCTGGCGGTAGCGGTCCATCGGGTCGCGCGCGCCGAACAGGGTCGGCAACACCGCATCGAGCGGGCGCGGGCCCGGCGCGAAGACCTCCGGCCAGCCGCCCTTGGTTACGTTGGGCACCTGCATCGAGGCGAGGTTGTCCCGCGTCATGATCGGCCCTGGCAGGTGTTCGAACACCCACGCCTGCAACCAGGCCACCGCGCCCGGCAGCCCGATGATGAGGGGGTCACGCCCAGCGGCCTGTGCCGCCTTGCGCACCAACTCGCGCAAGGGAAACACGTCCGGACCGCCGAGTTCGTAAATCTGGCCGAAGGTCTCCGTGCGCGTCACGCTGCTCGCCACCACCCGCGCCACATCGCCCACCCAGACCGGCTGGAACGCCACTCCGGCGCCCGCGAGCGGCAACACCGGCAGCGCGGCGAGCCCGGCAAACAGGGTGAGGAAGCTGTCACCGGCGCCAAAGATCACCGACGGGCGGAACACCGTCATCGCCACCTCGGTTCCGGCCGCCTTGCGTGCTGCCGCTTCGCCCGCCGCGCGGCTTCGCAGGTAGCGGCTCGGCGCATCGGGCGCGGCGCCCAGCGCGCTCATGTGCAGATAGCGATGGATGCCGTGACGCCGGCACGCCTCCACCACCTTGCCCGGGAACTCGCCGTGCACGCGGTCAAAGTCGCCGCGCCGACGCTCGTGCAGGATGCCGACCAGATTGATCACCGCGTCGCAGCCCTTGAGGGCCGCGTCGAGACCGGCGGCTGTCATGACGTCGCACTCGAACACCTCGGCCGCCGGCAGTTCCAGCAGGCCCTGCTTGGCGCGTTCGCGGTGGCGTGTGGGCACCCGCAGACGGTAGCCGGCCTGCGCCAGGTGCGCGCACAGGTGGTGACCGACAAAACCGCCGCCGCCGATCACGCAGAGGGTTCGAATGCTTCCGGCGCTGCTGGTCATCGCCTTCCTCCAAGCCGTTCTGGCATGTCAAGGCTCCCGCAAGTCCTTGTTGTCGATGAGGACGACGTCCCATTCGGCGGCGCCCCGACGCCCGGGGATGATACCCAGCCGGTCCCGCAGCGACAACGCGCCAGCACCAAACTGACGGCCGTACACGGTGGCATTGGCGAGCACCTTCTTGACGTAATCGCGCGTCTCGCCGATCGGGATCGATTCCGCGTAGATGGCGCCCTCCAACGGTTTCTGGTCACGCCAGCGTTGCGCCCGTCGCGGCCCCGCATTGTAGCCGGCAGCCACCAGCACCGGGCTCTGCTCCAGCGTATCGAGCAGATGGCGCACGTAGGCCGAACCAAGTTGAACATTGAGGGCCGGGTCGCCCAGCGCCTTGTCGCTCGGCGTGTGCATGCCAAGTTTCTTCGCCAGCCAGCTGGCGGTGGCGGGCATCACCTGCATCAGGCCGCGGGCGCCCGCCGACGAGGTCGCCTGCGGGTTGAAGCGGCTCTCCTGCCGGATCAGTCCATACAGCAGCGCCGGGTCGACGGTGTGGTGGGTGGCGCGTGCCCGCACTTGTTCGGTGAACGGCGTCGGGTAGCGCAGTGCGTGGTTGTGCAGACGGCGCGTGCGCTCGGCGGTCCAGATCGAGCGCTCGAACCAGCCTTGCCGGCGCGCCAGTTCGGCACCGGCGATGAGCTGCTCGTCGCTGAGTTCGGCGATGCCCCACGACCACTCGCGGGTGGCCTCGAAATCAAAGCCCAGCCGGTGCAGTTCGAGGCCGCGGGCAAAGCCTGGCCGGGTCGCCATGGCCTGCACTTCGGCGGCGGGCGGCAGGTAATCGCGTGAGCGCTCGCCGATCGACGGGCCCAGCGCCTCGTTGGCGAGCTGGCCGTAGAAGGTCGGCTCGCCGGCTAAGCCGGCAAGGATCGCATTGGCTTCGCCCTCCCGACCAGCGGCCTGCAGCGCGCGCGCGCGCCAGAACCGCCAGGCCTGTTCGTTCTGCGCCTCGCGGCTCATGCGCTCGATGTGATGCAGCACTGCGGGCCAGTCGCCGCGTCGCAGCGCCAGACGCGTCTGCCAGGCCCAGTCTTCGTCGGCGAGCAGGGCCGGGTCGGCTTGCGCGAACCACTGCGGCGACTGCGGCAGGTGCTGCCGCGCCGCATAGAAAGCCAGTCGCCCGGTCAACCAGCGCGTGTCCTCCGGCGCCAGTTGGCTGCGCAGGGACTGCAGCGCCTCGTGCGCGGCGAGCGCGTCGCTGCGGGCGCGACGCAGGATCGCCACCAGCAGCGCGGCATCCGGCCGCATCCCCGGCTTCGCCGCGGCGAGCAGCGCGTCCGGTTTGTCGTTGGCGCGCTGCAGCCGCGCCGCATCCAGCGCCCAATCACCCCCGCCCAGCCGCGCCAGCACCCGTGCGTCGCCAGTGTCGAGCGCGAGCAGACGGCGTCGGCGCAGGTCGGCCGCGTCGATCTGGCCGCGTTCGCGCAGTTGCCCGAACAGCGCCTCGCAGGCATCGCTCAGGGTGTTGCCGCTGAGCCACAGCGGCCGGCTGTCGCCCAGCCCGGCGAGGTCGCCCAGCGCGAGTTGCGCCTGCGCCGCAAGGCAGGGAATGTCCGGGTCGGGCTGGCGGATGCCGCGGGTGGTGGCGATCACGCCCGCCCATTCGCCGCGTTTGGCCTGCAGACGCGCCCAGTCGTGGCGCAGCCGGTCGGCCAGATATTGGCCCTCCATGCGCTTGAGAAAGGCCTCGATGCTGGCGGGCTCGGCGTTGTCGATGCGCATGCGCAGCCGCCAGTAGTCGGCGTAGGGCTGCAGGACATGCCCTTCGAGTCTGGCGGCGTGCTGTTCAAGGAGGTCGGCGCGGCCGTCGCGGAAGGCCTCCCGGGCGCCACTGAACGCGTTGTCGGTGGCGCGGGACGCCCACGCGCCCTGGGCAAGCGCAGCCGAAACGGCGAGGCCGGCACACCACAGGACGGCGCGTGAGCGACGGGCACCCTGGCGTGGAACGGCGCGGTATGCGCGGCAGATGCGTGCCGCCTGGCAGAGGGCTGCTAGAGTGAATCTCACAGACGTAGGTTCGCAAGCATGTTCATCAGCCGGGATCCCTGCAGCGGCGCGATCATACAGACCTTCCGCAGTCACGCGCTGACGCGCGTCATGCGCATCGTAGACCGTGTCGCTGCTGCGCAGGTTCGTTGGGCCGCCACCGCGCCGTCGGAACGCTCGGCGTGCCTGATGCGGCTGGCCGCGGCACTGCGCGGCCAGCGCCAGATGCTGGCCTCGACCATGACCGACGAAATGGGCAAGCGTAGTCAGGAGGCGCTCGCCGAAGTCGACAAATGCGCCGTCGTCTGCGACTTCTATGCCGTTCACGGCCAGACTTTTCTCGAGCCCGAGCGCTTCGCCACCGAGGCCGGAGAGAGCTATGTCGAATACCCGCCGGCTGGCGTGGTGCTGGCGGTGATGCCGTGGAACTTCCCCTTGTGGCAGATCGTGCGCTGCGTCATTCCGGCGCTGGTTGCTGGCTGCGGCGTGGTGGTCAAGCCGGCTTCGTGCACGCCCGCCAGTGCGCTGATGCTGGAGTCGCTGGCCGCTGGCGCCGGCTTCCCGCCCGACCTGTTGCGCATCATCCTCGCCGACCACGCCAAGCTCGAGGCGGTGGTCGCCCACCCCGCGGTGGCGGTGGTGGCGCTCACCGGTTCCGGCGGCGCCGGACGCGTGCTGGCCGCGTTGGCCGGGCGCCACCTCAAGCGTAGCGTGCTCGAACTCGGCGGGTCCGACGCCCTGATCGTGTTGGCCGACGGCGAGGTCGAGCGCGCGGCGCAGGCCGCGGTGAGCGCGCGTTTTCTCAATTGCGGGCAGTCCTGCATCGCCCCCAAGCGGATCATCGCGGTGCCCGAAGTGGCGGAACGCCTGGTCGGCCTGCTGCAGGCGGCCATTGCCACCATGCGCGTCGGCGACCCGCGCCTCGCCGACACCGACCTCGGGCCAATGGCCAGCCGCGAGGGTCGCGCCCGGCTGCATGCGCAGGTGCGTGCCTCGGTTGCTGCTGGCGCGCGACTGCTGTGCGGCGGCGAGGTGATGGCCGGCGCGGGCGCTTTCTACCCGCCGACCCTGCTCGACCACGTGGCGCCCGGCATGCCCGCCTTCGACGAGGAGTTGTTCGGGCCGGTGGCCTGCGTGACGCGCGCGACCAGCGATTCGCACGCCTTGCAGCTTGCGGCCGCCACCCCGTACGGCCTTGGCGCCAGCTTGTGGAGTGCCGACACCGAACGCGCCCGGCGTCTGGCCCGTTTCATGCCGGTCGGCATGGTGGCGGTGAATGCCACCGTGCGCTCCGACCCGCGCCTGCCCTTTGGTGGCGTCAAGGCTTCAGGTTACGGCCGCGAACTCTCGTATCACGGTCTGCGCGAGTTCACGTCGCCGCGGAGCGTCTGGGTGGCATGACCGCGACCGGCACCACGCCGTCGGCAAAATGCAGGTCGAGCGCATCGCCCTCGGCCAGCGCGCCGGCGCCGCGCACCACGCGGCCTTCGGCATCGCTGACCCAGGCGTAGCCGCGTTTCAGCACCCGCGCCGGCGAAAGCAGTGCCAGTGCCGCGGCGCCTTGCGCCACGCGCGCCTCGGCCTCGTCGAGCCAGCGCCTGCCCATGCGCGCCCGCAACAACGCCAGCCGCTGCGACTGCATCTCGATGCGCTGCGCCGGCGACAGCAGCCGCGTCGACAGGTGGTCGAGACGCTGGCAGAGGGTCTCGTCGTCCCGCGCCATTTCGCGCTGCAGGTGCCGCCAAAGTTGCTCGAGACTGGCGATGAGCCGCCGCCGGTCGGGGCAGACCAGCGCCGCGGCGGCAGTGGGTGTGGGCGCGCGCACGTCGGCCACCAGGTCGGAGAGCAGGGTGTCGGTCTCGTGTCCGACGGCGCTCACGGTCGGGATCGGGCAGGCCAGCAGTGCGCGCGCCACCCGCTCGCTATTGAACGCCCAGAGGTCCTCGATGCTGCCACCGCCGCGGCCGACGATCAGCACGTCGACCTCGGCGCGGCGGCCGGCGGTGGCGATGGCCTCGGCGATGGCGTCCGGCGCCGCCTCACCCTGCACCAGTGTCGGGTAGAGGATCACGCGCAGTCCCGGCATGCGCTCGCCGAGCATGCGCAGCAGGTCGCGGATGGCCGCGCCCGTGGGCGAGGTGACGATGCCCACGGCGCGTGGCATGAACGGCAGTGGCCGCTTGCGCGCGGCGTCGAGCGCGCCCTCGGCGAGCAACTTGCGGCGCAGCGCCTCAAGCGCGGCAAAGCGTGCGCCGAGTCCGGCCAGCCGCACCGTGTCGACCTGCAACTGGAACTCGCCGCGTGGTTCGTAGAGCGTGGCGCTGGCGCGCACGTCGACCTGCTGGCCGTTGGCCAGCGCCACCTCGCTGTTGCCGGCGCGGCCGCGGAACAGCACGCACCGCACCGCACTCTGCGCGTCCTTGAGCGAAAAGTACTGATGACCGGATGCCGCCCGCACCAGATTGCTGACCTCGCCGGTCACCCACAGCAACGG
Organism: Rhodocyclaceae bacterium; assembly: GCA_018882975.1. Taxonomy (GTDB): domain Bacteria; phylum Pseudomonadota; class Gammaproteobacteria; order Burkholderiales; family UBA3065; genus UBA3065. The sequence goes on from VEQZ01000067.1 coordinate 11,451, forward strand.
TATGGCTGTCTCGAGGCGCGTCCGCGCCAGCCGGTTGATGGCTGTCACGCTGAGCGGGGCGGCTGCATCGGGGCCCGCTTCACCGCTGGCCAAGCGTGTGGCATCCACATAGGTCATGAGTTTGTCAAGAGCGCCTGAGTGTCTTTTAAGTAAAGCCGCCTTCAGCTTGCAAGTGCTTGATATATTGAAACTTAATTTGCGGCTTCAAACCAGTGCAATCCAGGTTTTGCCCCGATTCTACGGGGCTCGCGGCCGACAGACCGGGAGCTTCTGCACAGACTTGTCCACAGTTTCTGTGGAGCGTTGCAAATCCTCAGAGTTTGTATGTCATTGGCGTGAATTGCTCGCGCAGACGTCAGATACCCGGCCTAAGTCATTCAGCGTGATGGTGAATTCTCGCAGGCGCAAAGCACTCGGCGCGAGTGGTTCCTCAGCCGCCTGTCGCGGTTGCCTCCCGGCCCGGCTTGCCGCTCGCGAGCCCGGCAAGCTAAAGTCGCGGCCTGACGCACAACCGGAGGTGTTCCGTGCTTGAGATGGTGGAAGCCGCAGGCTGGCCGATTTGGCCCATGATCGCGGCATCAGTAGTCGCGCTGGCGATCATATTCGAGCGCCTGTTCTCGCTGCGCGCTGCGGTGGTGTCGCCGGCCGGCATACTCGAGCGGGCCATCGCCTGCGGGCGCTCCGGCAGCGGGCTCGAGGCCCTTGAGAAGACGCCGCTGGGGCGCGTGCTCGGTGCCGGGATCCGCAACCGCGACGGTTCGCCCGAGGACATGAAGCAGGCGGTGGAGGAGACCGGACGCGCGGTGGCGCACGACCTCTCGCGCTACCTCACCACGCTCGGCTCGATCGCCTCCATGGCGCCCTACCTCGGCCTGTTCGGCACGGTGGTGGGCATGATCGAGATCTTCGCCGCGCAGTCGCCGACCAGTGGCGCCGACCCGGCGCAGCTGGCGCATGGCATCTCGGTCGCGCTCTACAACACCGCTTTCGGGCTGATCGTGGCGATCCCGAGCATGGTCTTCTACCGGCATTTCCGCGCCCGGATCGACGCCTATCTGGTGGACATGGAGCAACAGGCCATTCACTTGGTGGATGCCATCAACAAGGGTCGCGCCGCCTGAGCCGGGGGCGGGCCGACCACCCTCAGCGGGAGCCAAGCCATGGACTTTCACCGCGGGCTGCGCAACGAAGAGCCGGAGATCAACCTGATCCCGCTCATCGACGTGCTGCTGGTCATCGTCATTTTTCTCGCGGTGAGCACCACCTACAGCAGGTTCGCCGAACTCAAGATCACCCTGCCGCAGGCCAGCGCTGACGCGGTCCAGCAGAAGCCGGTCGAGCTCGACATCGCGGTCAACGAGCGCGGTGAATATTTCCTCGACCGCAAGCCGCTCGACGCCACCGATGCACAGGGCCTGGCGGCCGCGATGCGCGCCGCTGCCGGCGCCGAGAAGGAGCCGGTCATCGTCATCCGCGCCGACGCCAAGGCCACCCACCAGAGCGTCATCAACATCATGGAAGCGGCGCGGCAGGCGGGCTACGTCAAGATCACCTTCGCGACGCAGTCGCGCGGCTGAGCAGGCGCGCGGGCAGTCGTCGCGCATGGGCCTTCGCTCCGCGCTCGAGGCCTTCTGTCTGCGTGAATGGGCCGACGGCAGCGCTGCGCAGGTGCTGCTGCGGCCCCTGTCGTGGCTCTACTGGCTGGTTCTCCTGCTGCGCGCGCGCTTCGCCGGCGCCGGCGAAGCGCGGCTGACCACGGCCCGGGCCGGTC
>VEQZ01000003.1 GCA_018882975.1 Rhodocyclaceae bacterium
GGTAGACGATTTTTTCGGCGTAGTGTGGTTGAGCGTCGGTGGGGATGACGGTGTGGTCGGCGATGATGTAGTCGATGTAGTCGGCCCCCATGGTGCCGGGGTAGCCCAGATAGTTGACCTGAATCGGCGCCGCACGCAGGGCCATGATGCCCGGCCGGCACCCGGTGGTGTAACCGCCGAGGTCGACGAGTATGTCGACGCCGAGTTCGCGCACCCGCTCTGCAGCGGCCTCGTTGCTCAGCCCGCCGATGCGCTCGAAGCGGTCGAAGTCGCCCAGCATCTTGCGGCGGATCGGGCTGCCATCGTCAAGGCCGATGTCAAAAGCGAACAACTCGAAGCGCTCACGGCAATGGGCGGCGAAGATCCCAACCATGAGCCGGGCTACCGCATGGTCATTGAAGTCTGCCGAGAGGTAGCCAAGCCGTATGCGCGCTGACCGCTGGCGCGCGGAGAAATCCGGGTAAGCCCGCACGCCACCGGACTTGTGCCCCTCGAACGACATCGCCACCTGCAGTTGCAGGTCCGGGTCGTCGCTCATGTTGAGCATGCGGAACGGCTGAATGCTGCGCTTGGCGGCGCGGATGCTGTTTTCGCAGCGCGCCACCACCTGCGGCAGGTCGCCCCAGGTGCAGCCGCGCATGCGGGCGAAGATGCACTCGCCGAGCAGAAAGCCGCCTTCGGGGTTGAGTGCGAAGCCCCGGTCGAAGCTCTCGGCGGCCTCACCGAGCCGTCCGGTCTCGAGCAGCAGATTGCCGCGCTCCCAATGGGCGGCTGCCGAGTCGGGCTTGATCTCCACGGCGCGTTCGTAGCAGGCCAGCGCCTCTGCCGGCCGCTTGAGTTCGCGCAGCGTGTTGCCCTTGTTGACTTCGGTCTCGAGCAGGCCCGGGCGGATCGTCGATGCACGTTCGTAGCTCGCGAGCGCCTCCTCGAGCCGCTTGAGCCGGCTCAGCGCGTTGCCACGATTGAGCCAAGCCTCGAAGTAGTCGGGTTTAATGGCGACCGCTGCGTCGTAACTCGCGAGAGCTTCCTCCCACTGCTCCGCCGCGGCCTGCGCCATCCCGCGGTTGCACAGGGCCAGCGCGTCACCCGGCCGCAAGCCGAGCGCCTGGTCATAGCTGGCGATCGCCTCGCGTGCGCGGCCCAGTGCGCGCAGCGTGTTGCCCAGATTCAGATGAGCTTCCACGTAGTCCGGATTGAGGCGGGCGGCCTTGCCGTAGCTCTCCGCGGCTTCCGCTGGTTTTCCCGCCTTGGCCAAGGCGTTGCCGAGGTTGTAATGGGCGCCGGCATCGTCTGGGTTGATTTCGAGGGCTCTGCGGATGCTGGCGATGCCGGCTTCGACCTGACCCGTCTGTTTGAGGGTAAGGCCGAGCAGGTGCAGGCCGTCGAAGTGCTCAGGCTCGAGCGCGAGAATCTCGCTGTAGATCCGCTGTGCAGCTTCGATGGCGCCGCCGCGATGCAGTCGCATGGCCTCGCGCAGGCGCGACTGGATCAGGGTCGCTTGCCCGGTGGCGGTCGCGGCTGGTGCCACGCCGCTGGTGCTGGCGGCGCTGGCTTTCGGCGGCGCAGTCGGGCGGGGGGGCTCGCTCGGCTCGTGGGGCATGGTGCCACCGGGGCGCTTGGGCCCGGTCTGCGGCTCCGGCGGGGAGGCCTCGTCGACGCGGATGTTGGCCGGAGGTTTGCCTTCGAGGTGGGTGGCCAGCATGCGCTCGAAGGCGGTCTCGAGGTTGCGGGTGTAGCGGGCAGTGTCGAACAGCGGTGCGGTGAGTCGGTTGCGCTCGAGCCTTTGGCGCAGTTGCGCCAGTTCTGCAGGGTTTCGGGCGAGGTGGATGGCGAGGGCTTGATACTCGTCCAGCGAGCGGGTGACGAGTTCCGGCAGACCGGCGGCGCGCAGCAGGCTCGCCGCCACCCGGCCCGGAAAGCTGTTGCCGAGCGCCGTCAATAGCGGCAGGCCGGCCCAGAGCGCATCGCTGGCGGTGGTATGGGCGTTGTACGGCAGAGTGTCGAGAAAGAGGTCCGCGAGCCGATGCCGCGCCAGATGTTCCTCGAGCTTCATGCGCGGCGCGAACACCACCCTGGCCGGATCCACGCCGCGGCGCGCGGCTTCGCGCTGCAGGTTGGGCGCCACGAAGCGGTTGTCGGCCAGCAACCAGAGCACGCTGCCTTCCACCTGCGCGAGGATGCGCATCCACACATCGAAGGTTTCCGGCGTGATCTTGTAATTGTTGTTGAAGCAGCAGAACACAAAACCGTCCGCGGGCAGGCCGCAGGTCTGCCGGTCGAACTGCTTTTCCGAAGGGCGCCGCGTCGTGTCGGTCGGTTGGTAACTGTCCGGCAGCCAGGCCACGGCTTCGTCATACCAGCGCGTGCTGGTCGGCGGGATCACTGTGTGATCGGCGATGATGTAATCGATGCACGGCGTGCCGAGGGTTCCGGGGAAGCCGAGGAAGTTGACCTGCACCGGTGCCGGGCGCAAGGCGAAGACGCCGTGTCGCGGCTGCCCGAAGTAGCCATTGAGGTTGATCAGGATGTCGATGCCGGCGTCGCGGACGCGCTGCGCGATGGCGGCATCGCTGAGTTGCCGAATGTCGAGGATGCGACCGCCAAACGCTGCTTCGATGCGCTTTCGGCGCGGGCTGCCATCGTTGAAGCCATTGTCGAAGGCAAAGATCTCGAAGCGCGCGGCGTCGTGGCGCTCCCAGACCTCGGTCAGCAGTATCGAGGTGGCCTGTTCGCGAAATTCGCCGCACAGATAGCCGATGCGGATACGGCCATGCTGGCGCGGCGGCAAGGGCGCGGCCGGCGTGCCCGCCTTGAACACGGTGTTTGCGTAGACCTGGGCGCAGCGCTGCAACAGTTCTTCTGAGTCGCCGATGCCCTGGTAGCCGAACGGTGTGGCCATCTGTTCGGACCGGGCAAAACCGGCGTCGATGCGCGCGCGCAACGCGTCGAGACCCGACCAGTCGCACATCAGCATCTTGGCGTGCAGCAGCCGACCAGCCAGGAACGGGTGCCCAGGGTCGAGTTCGGCGACCTTGTTGTAATGCACCACGGCCTCGACCAGGTCGCGCCCCATCTCGCAGATCGCACCGAGGTTGAAGTGTGCCTTCACTTCGCCCGGCGCAAACTCTATTGCGCGTTTGAAGGCCTCCCGCGCAGCGTCACGCTGCCCGGTCTCTTGAAACGCCCGGCCGCGGTTGAGGTGGGCCTCGGCGTAGCCCGGTTCGAGTTCGATCGCTTTCTCATACCACGGCAGCGCCTCCTGCCAGCGTCTCGCCTGGCTGAGGGCATTGCCGAGGTTGTAGTAGGCGGCGGCGTGCCGCGGATTGAGACCGATCGCCTTGCGGATCAGCGCTGCCGCTGCCTCCGGCGCGCCCTGCGCCATGCGGCAGACGCCGAGCATGTGCAGGCAGTCGAACTGGTCGGGGACTTGCTGCAGCACCGTTTCGTAAAGCGCCCGGGCCTGCGCCAGATCGCCTGCGCGGTGCAGCGCAAAGGCGCGGCCGACCTGCTGAACGATTTCAGCCGGCAGCGCGTCCGCTGCGCTACTGGTGCTCGCGGTCGCGGCGGGGCCCGCCACCGTGGCTTGCGACTGGGCGGTCGGCTGGGAGGGCTTGCTCGCGTCGGTGGTGGCCGTGCCGCCGCTGGATTCGGGTGTGGGTGTGGTGGGTATTTCTGTTGGTGTGTCGAGGAGGATGTGCTCTGGGGCTTGGCCCTTGAGGTGGGTGTCGAGCATGCGCTGGAAGGCGGCTTCGAGGTTGCGGGTGAAGCGGGTGGTGTTGAAGAGGGGGGAGGTGATGCGGTTGCGGGCGAGTGTTTGGCGCAGTTGGGTGAGTTGCGTGGGGTGGGTGGCGAGTTGGATGGCGAGGGCCTGGTAGTCCTCGAGGGAGTGGGTGACGAGTTGTGGCAGGCCGACGGTTTGCAGGAGGCTGGCGGACATGCGGCCGGCGAAGCTTTTGCCGAGGCAGGTGAGGACGGGTGCGCCGCCCCAGAGGGCGTCGCTGGTGGTGGTGCCGCCGTTGAAGGGGAGGGTGTCGAGGACGAGGTCGATGAGGGCGTAGCGGGCGAGGTTGTCGGCGTAGGGCAGGCGTGGCGAGAAGACCAGGCGTTCGGGGTTGACGTGGTGCTGGCTGGCGAACTGGCGGAGGTTGCTGACTTGTGTGGGGTTGTCGTGGATGAGCCAGAGGACGCTGTGCGGGGTTTGCTGGAGGATGGACATCCAGACTTTGAAGACTTGGGGGGTGAATTTTTCTGGGCGGTTGAAGCAGCCGAAGACGACGTGGTGGTCTGGGAGGCCGAAGAACTGTCGTGTTTTGGGTGTGGCGATTTTTTTGCTGGCGTCGTTGGCCTGGAAGCAGTCGGGGAGGTAGACGATTTTTTCGGCGTAGTGTGGTTGAGCGTCGGTGGGGATGACGGTGTGGTCGGCGATGATGTAGTCGATGTAGTCGGCCCCCATGGTGCCGGGGTAGCCCAGATAGTTGACCTGAATCGGTGCCGCCCGCAGGGCGAAGATGCCGGTGCGGCAGTTCTGCGTGAAGCCGTTGAGGTCGATCGCGATGTCGATGCCGAGTTGCCTGCAGAACCGGGCCACCTCGAGATCGCTCTTGCGCGACACATCGGCAAAGTGGTCGAACGCTGCGGCGATGCGTCTCTGCGTCGCGTCGCTGCCCGCGGTCAACGCAAAGCCGTAGACCTCGAAGCGCTCACGGTCATGCGCTTCCAGCGCCCCGGCGATCAGGAACGACACCGCGTGCTCGCGGAAGTCCGCCGAAAAGTAGGCGATCTTGATACGCGTGCCCGGTGCACGCGCGCCTGCTGCCGCAGGCAAGGGCGCGGCCGGCGCCCGCCCGCGCAGGTGGCGCTCGGCTGCCTGCCGTTGCAGTGCCGGGTCGTCCACCAGCGCCAGCAGGGCAAACGGCCGTGGCGCTGCGCCCCCGGTCTGCAAGGCGGCGAGCACCTTGGCGAGTTCGGCATCGAACCCGTCCCAGTCGCACGCCTGCCGCCTGGCGTAAGGAATCATCAGCCCGACCGCGGACACCTCGGCACCGCAGCGCAGCGCCGACCGATACCGCGCCAAGGCCTCTGCCGGGCGCTTGAGCAGCATCAGGGCCTCGCCGGCGTTGGCCAGCACTTCGGCATCGTCCGGCTTGAGCGCCAGGCTCCGCTCGAAACTTTCGACGGCTTCGGCATGGCGCCCTAGGGTGGCGAGAACCACGCCCCGGTTGACATGCGCTTCGGCCAGCGACGGCCGCGCCCGGATCGCACCCTCGAATGCCGCCAGCGCCTCATCCAGCCGCCGGAATCCGCGCAGGGTGTTGCCGCGATTGTGAAAAGCCTCGGCAAAGCCGGGGTCAAGCTGTGTCGCCTTCTCGAAGCAGTCGAGCGCGCGTTGCGGGTCGCCCGCCTCCTGCAGGGCGAGGCCAAGGCTGTTGTGCACACTGGCGGAGCTTGGGTCGATGTCGGCGGCCCGGGTCAGCAACTCGACGGCGCGTTGCGGCCGGCCGAGCCGGCGCTGCGCGGCGCCGGCCAGGTGCAGGCAGTCGAAATGGCGCGGATCGGCAGCCAGCACCCGCTCGCACGCCGCCAGCGCCTTGGCGAAGTCGCCGTTACGAAAACCTTGGACGGCCAAGGCGGCGATGTCCGCTGCCCCTGTGCCCGCCTGTTCCGCTGGCTGCACGCCCTTGGCTGCCGCTGCTGCCGGCAGCGCCACTGTCGTCTTGGCCGGGCTCGTCTTTGACGGGTTCGACACGGTGGCCGCTGCCGCCGCTGGCTTGGGCTTGCGGGCGGAGGGCTTGGGGTTTCTCTTGGCCATGCGGGGTCTGCGGTCTGGGCTTCTGCGTGTCTGCGGGCAATGGATGGCCGACCCCGATACCGGGGCAGACCCCCGAACCGCCGGGTCGGCCCGCGATCAAGAGGCGAATTGTGCCACCCGCGACGCCATTGCGAGCCCCTTCTGCCGCGCGCCTCCCGCCCCGGCCGTTCCCTAGGCGCGGGCGCCTCCCGGAGCGCAGTCGCAGGCACGCCGACGGGCGTGCCGCTAGAAACCGGCAAAGCCACTGCCATTGACACTGCGTCGCGCGGCAAGTCATAATCGGCGGTTTGCACAGGAGGGGTTCCCGAGCGGTCAAAGGGATCAGACTGTAAATCTGACGGCTCTGCCTTCGAAGGTTCGAATCCTTCCCCCTCCACCAGTTTTCGCAGTTTCGGTTGTTCGCAAAGCGGGCCAGGCGGGAGTAGTTCAATGGCAGAACCTCAGCCTTCCAAGCTGATGACGCGGGTTCGATTCCCGTCTCCCGCTCCAAGAACCTCCCAAATGAAGTCCAGCAACGTGTAGTGACGGCTCACCGCCCATGTAGCTCAGTGGTAGAGCACTCCCTTGGTAAGGGAGAGGCCGGCAGTTCAATCCTGCCCATGGGCACCACCAATTGACGAGAGGCAGCGATGGCAAAGGAAAAGTTCGAGCGGACCAAGCCGCACGTGAATGTGGGGACGATTGGTCACGTGGACCATGGCAAGACGACATTGACGGCGGCGATCACGACGATCCTGTCGAAGAAGCATGGTGGTGAGGCCAAGGGTTACGCGGACATTGATTCGGCGCCGGAGGAGAAGGCGCGCGGGATCACGATCAACACGGCGCACGTGGAGTACGAGACGGAGTCGCGTCACTACGCGCACGTGGACTGCCCGGGTCACGCCGACTACGTGAAGAACATGATTACTGGCGCGGCGCAGATGGACGGCGCGATTCTGGTGGTGTCGGCGGCTGACGGTCCGATGCCGCAGACGCGCGAGCACATTCTGCTGGCGCGTCAGGTGGGTGTGCCTTACATCATCGTGTTCATGAACAAGGCGGACATGGTGGATGACGCCGAGCTGCTTGAGCTGGTCGAGATGGAAGTGCGCGAGCTGCTGTCCAAGTACGATTTCCCGGGTGATGACATCCCCATTGTCATTGGTTCGGCGCTGAAGGCGTTGGAAGGTGACCAGTCGGACATCGGCGAAGGCGCGATCATGAAGCTGGCGGCGGCGCTGGACAGCTACATTCCGACGCCGGAGCGTGCCATTGACAAGCCGTTCCTGCTGCCGATCGAAGACGTGTTCTCGATCTCGGGTCGTGGCACGGTGGTGACGGGTCGTGTTGAGCGCGGCATCGTCAAGGTCGGTGAGGAAATCGAGATCGTTGGTATCAAGCCGACGGTGAAGACCACCTGCACCGGTGTTGAGATGTTCCGCAAGCTGCTTGACCAGGGTCAGGCGGGTGACAACGTTGGTGTGCTGCTGCGTGGCACCAAGCGTGAGGACGTGGAGCGTGGTCAGGTGCTGGCCAAGCCGGGCAGCATCACGCCGCACACCAAGTTCACGGCGGAGATCTATGTGTTGAGCAAGGACGAGGGTGGTCGTCACACGCCGTTCTTCAATGGCTACCGTCCGCAGTTCTATTTCCGCACCACGGATGTGACGGGTGCGATCGAATTGCCGGAAGGCACCGAGATGGTGATGCCGGGCGACAACGTGTCGATCACGGCGGCGCTGATTGCGCCGATCGCGATGGAAGAGGGCTTGCGTTTCGCCATTCGCGAAGGCGGCCGCACCGTCGGCGCCGGCGTCGTGGCAAAGATCATCGAGTAAGCCCGTTTTCGATCAAAAGGTTTCCCGGCCTTCGGGCCGGGAGTTGTAGCAGCAGGCCAGTAGCTCAATTGGCAGAGCGTCGGTCTCCAAAACCGAAGGTTGGGGGTTCGAGACCCTCCTGGCCTGCCACCCGTTGACAAGGCCCGGCGCTCGCGTCGGGTAGGTGGATGGCAGACAGACTGAAGTTGCTGGTCGCCGGGCTTTGCCTGCTCGCAGGCATCGTGGCGTTTCACGTGCTGGAGGGCGAGGCCGCTACGGTGGTGCGGGTCCTCGTCGTGCTCGTGGGCCTCGTTGCGGGCGCGGCCGTCGCGCTCAACTCGACCCAAGGGCGCGAATTCTTGGCCTTCGCTCGCGAGTCGCGCGACGAGACGCGCAAGGTGGCATGGCCGTCGCGGCGCGAAGCGACGCAGATGACGCTGGTCGTGTTCGGTCTGGTGCTAGTGATGGCATTGTTCCTGTGGCTGATCGATGCGCTGTTGTTCGAGGCGGTCGAAGCCCTGATCCGGGGAGCGGTATGAGCAAGCGCTGGTATGTCGTTCACGCCCATTCCGGCCTCGAGAAGTCGGTGCAGCGGGCGCTCGTCCAGCGCATCGAGCAGGCGGGCATGACCGACAGCTTCGGCCAGATCCTGGTGCCGGTCGAGGAAGTGGTCGAGATGAAGAACGGCCAGAAGACCCTCTCCGAGCGGAAATTCTTTCCGGGTTATGTGCTGGTCGAGATGGAGATGAATGACCAGACTTGGCACCTCGTCAAAAGCACGCCCAAGGTCACCGGCTTTGTCGGCGGCCGCGCCCACGCCCCGACACCGATCAGCGAGCGCGAGGTCAACAACATCCTGCAGCAGATGCAGGAGGGGGTGGAGAAGCCGCGGCCCAAGGTGTTGTTCGAGATCGGCGAGGTGGTGCGCGTCAAGGAAGGCCCGTTCACCGATTTCGAGGGTGCGGTCGAGGACGTCAATTACGAGAAGAGCAAGGTGCGCGTCTCGGTGTCGATCTTCGGCCGGTCTACGCCGGTCGAACTGGATTTCGGTCAGGTCGAGAAGAGTTGACCGCTTTTGGTGGACGGGCCCGTGCCCGTCCGTTCTGGGGAGAGCCGGCCTGACCGGTTCGCTTGCACCCGCACAAGGAGTAGAAGATGGCAAAGAAGATCGTCGGCTTCGTCAAGCTGCAGGTCCCCGCCGGCAAGGCCAATCCGTCGCCGCCGATTGGCCCGGCGCTCGGCCAGCGCGGCCTTAACATCATGGAGTTCTGCAAGGCGTTCAACGCCGCGACCCAGGGCGTCGAGCCGGGTCTGCCGATCCCGGTGGTGATCACCGCCTACGCGGACAAGTCCTTCACCTTCGTGATGAAAACGCCGCCGGCCACGATTCTGGTCAAGAAGGCGGCCGGCATCCAGAAGGGCAGTCCCAAGCCGCACACCGACAAGGTCGGCAAGCTGACTCGCGCGCAAGCTGAAGAGATCGCAAAGACCAAGATGCCAGACCTCACCGCCGCGGACCTCGATGCGGCAGTACGGACGATCGCCGGCAGTGCCCGCAGCATGGGCATCGACGTGGAAGGGGTGGTGTAAATGGCAAAGCTATCCAAGCGCGCGCAGGCCCTGCGTGCCAAGATCGACCGCAACCGCAACTACGCGCTTGATGAGGCCATCGGCCTGATCAGGGAGACCGCAACCGCCAAATTCGACGAGAGTGTCGACATTGCCGTGATTCTCGGCGTCGATCCGCGCAAGTCCGACCAGGTGGTCCGCGGTTCGCTGGTGATGCCCGCCGGCACCGGCAAGACCGCCCGTGTCGCCGTCTTCGCCCAAGGCGCCAAGGCTGAAGAAGCCAAAGCGGCTGGCGCCGATGTGGTCGGCTTCGACGACCTCGCCGAGTCGATCAAGGGCGGCAATCTGGATTTCGATGTGGTCATCGCTACCCCCGACGCCATGCGCGTCGTCGGCGCGCTCGGCCAGATCCTCGGCCCACGCGGCCTGATGCCGAACCCCAAGGTGGGGACGGTGTCGATGGATGTCACCACTGCGGTGAAGAACGCCAAGGCCGGTCAGGTGCAGTACCGCACCGACAAGGCCGGCATCGTCCACGCCACCGTGGGCCGCGCCTCGTTCACGCCCGAGCAGTTGGGCAGCAATATCCGTGCCCTGATCGACGCCCTCAACAAGGCCAAGCCGGCTGCCGCCAAGGGCGTCTACCTGCGCAAGGTGGCGCTGTCGTCGACCATGGGTGGTGGCGTGCGCGTCGACGCGGCAACGTTGTAAAGACTTTGGGCTGCCGGGGGCGCATTCCCGGCAGGTTGTCAAAGACCGTAGGGGCGGCGCAGTCGGCCGCTTAAGCTGGAGAAGTTGACCTCCCTACGCAGATGGCGGTCCCCAGAACAGGTAACGGGGTGGCGCAAGCCACGTCGGGTGATGTGAACTCCGGTTCGCAGGCCAGCCTGATTGAGGTCGCCGATGGAATGTGCGCACTCCGGTGCGCACGGGTGACAGGAGAGAAGACCTTGAGTCTCAATCTGGAAGGCAAGAAAGAGGTCGTTGCCGAGGTTGCTGCGCAAGTCGCATCGGCCAAGGCGATCATCCTCGCCGAGTACCGGGGCCTGACCGTGGGCGATATGACCAAGCTGCGTGCCACCGCACGTCAGTCGGGTGTGTATCTGCGCGTGGTCAAAAACACCTTGGTCCGGCGTGCCGTCAGCGAGACGCCGTTCGCCGGTCTGGCCGACCAAATGGTCGGTCCGCTTGCGTATGGCATTTCGACTGACCCGGTTGCAGCCGCCAAGGTGCTGAACGATTTCGCCAAGGGGAACGACAAGTTCGTCCTCAAGGGCGGCGCCATGCCCAATCAGGTCATGTCGTCGAAAGACGTCGCAGCACTGGCGAGCCTGCCGAGCCGGGAGGAGTTGCTGGCGAAGTTGCTGGGCACCATGCAGGCGCCTGTGGCCAAGTTCGTTCGCACCCTCAACGAGGTGCCGACCGCGTTCGTCCGCGCGACCGCTGCGGTCCGCGACCAGAAGGCGGCCGCTGCCTGAGGCACTCGGCGAGACATCGTTTCAACGACCGTTCACATCATCAAGACCCGGGCGCCATGCGCCCCCTAGCAAAGGAGTACTGAAATGGCTGCAAGCAAGGCCGACATCCTCGACGCGATCGCGAACATGACTGTTCTTGACCTGTCCGAGCTGATCAAGGAAATGGAAGAGAAGTTCGGCGTGTCCGCTGCCGCGACCGCTGTTGCCGTGGCCGCCCCGGCCGCCGGCGCCGCCGCACCCGCCGCTGAAGAGAAGACTGAGTTCGACGTGATCCTCGCCGCTGCCGGCGAGAAGAAGGTCGAAGTGATCAAGGTCGTTCGCGCCGTGACCGGTCTCGGCCTGAAGGAAGCGAAGGATCTGGTCGACGGCGCTCCGAAGCCGGTCAAGGAAGCCATCAGCAAGGCCGATGCAGAATCCCTGAAGAAGCAGTTGGAAGACGCCGGCGCCAAGGTCGAAGTCAAGTAACCGCGGTTGCCTTTGGGTGTCCGGCGTGCCGGACACCCCCACATACCCGGTCGGTTGCCGATCTTCGGCGACCGTCCTGCATCAAGAGGAACGAGTACACACCGCTTGATCCGCATTGCCACTGATCACTGCCGTAGCCGTCACGCGGAGCTGCCCGAGGGGCAGCCCGGTGGCGGCGTTCGTTCCGTTCTGGCTACCCAGCCACCCCCGAAGTTGGTTTGATCACCGGAGATGTCATGGCCTACTCCTTCACGGAAAAGAAGCGTATCCGCAAAAGCTTCGCCAAGCGCGACAGCGTGTTGGCGGTGCCCTACCTGCTGGCGACCCAGCTCGACTCCTACCGTGCCTTCCTGCAGGAGGGCGTGAAGGTCGAGGACCGTCGCAACGAGGGCCTGCAGGCCGCCTTCAACGCCATCTTCCCGATCATCAGCCACTCCGGCAACGCACGGCTTGAGTTCGTCAACTACACGCTCGGCACGCCGCCTTTCGACGTCAAAGAGTGCCAACAGCGAGGCCTCAACTATGCGGCGCCGCTGCGCGCCCGGGTGCGTCTCGTCATCATGGACCGTGAGGCGGCCCGGCCTACGGTCAAGGAGGCCAAGGAGTCGGAGGTCTACATGGGCGAGATCCCGCTCATGACCGAGAATGGCTCCTTCGTCGTCAACGGCACCGAGCGTGTGATCGTCAGCCAGCTGCACCGTTCGCCCGGCGTGTTCTTCGAGCACGACAAGGGCAAGACACACAGCTCCGGCAAGCTGCTTTACTCGGCGCGGATCATTCCTTACCGCGGCTCATGGCTCGATTTCGAGTTCGACCCGAAAGATTATCTGTACTTCCGCATCGACCGCCGGCGCAAGATGCCGGTGACGATCCTGCTGCAGGCGCTCGGCCATACGCCCGAGCAGATCCTTGCCGAATTCTTCAGCTTCGACACTTTCCAGTTGGTCGATGACACCGTCTATTTCCAGCTGGTGCCCGACCGCCTGCGTGGCGAGGTGGCGCGTTTCGACATCGTCGACAAGGGCGGCAAGCTGATCGTCGCCAAGGACAAGCGCATCACCGCCAAGCACGTTCGCGAGCTTGAGGCGGCTGGCATTGCGCGCATCGCCGTGCCCGACGAGTTTGTCGCCGGGCGCGTCCTCTCGGCCGGGATTGTCGATACCGGGACCGGCGAAGTCGTGGCGCGGGCCAACGACGAGCTCGACGGCGACCTGCTGGTCAAGCTGCGCGCCGCAGGCATCAAGGAATTCAAGACCCTGTACATCAACGACCTGGACCAGGGCGGCTACATCAGCCATACCCTGCGTACCGACGAGACCGGTGGCCAGCAGCAGGCGCAGATCGCCATTTACCGCATGATGCGCCCTGGCGAGCCGCCCACCGAGGACGCGGTCAACGCGCTGTTCCACAGCTTGTTCTTCTCTGAAGACCGCTACGACCTGTCGGCGGTGGGGCGGATGAAGTTCAACCGCCGCGTCGGTTACCCGGGCAAGACCAGTTGGACCCTCGCCCTGCGCAACCTTGGCATGACCGAGCGCCAGTGGGGCGGCGTGCGCGAAGCGCTCGGCCGTGCGCCCGAACTCAATGTCAACCGGCTGAGCCTCGACGCGGCCCAGTCCCGCGAGGAAGCCGAAGCCGAAGCCGTTGCGGCGCGCGAGCGTCTCAAGGTCGCCGGTATCGACACCGCCAAGGTTGAGGTGCGTGCCGAGGAGCGCTACACGCTGAGCCCGCGCGACATCGTCGAGGTCATCCGTATCCTGGTCGACCTGCGCAACGGCCGCGGCGAGGTGGACGACATCGACCATCTCGGCAACCGCCGCGTGCGTTCGGTCGGCGAACTCGCCGAGAACCAGTTCCGCTCGGGTCTGGTGCGGGTCGAGCGGGCGGTGCGCGAGCGCCTGTCGCAGGCCGAATCAGAAAACCTGATGCCGCACGACCTGATCAACTCCAAGCCGGTCTCGGCAGCGATCAAGGAGTTCTTCGGCTCGAGCCAGCTGTCGCAGTTCATGGACCAGACCAACCCCTTGTCCGAGATCACCCACAAGCGGCGTGTCTCGGCGCTCGGCCCCGGCGGTTTGACGCGCGAGCGCGCCGGCTTTGAGGTGCGCGACGTGCACCCGACGCACTACGGTCGGGTCTGCCCGATCGAGACGCCGGAAGGCCCGAACATCGGCCTGATCAACTCGCTGGCGCTGTACGCCCGTACCAACGAGTACGGCTTCCTTGAGACGCCGTACCGGCGCGTGGCCGATGGCAAGGTCACCGACACTATCGAATACATGTCGGCGATCGAAGAAGGCAACTACGTGATCGCGCAGGCCAATGCCGAACTCGAGGCCAATGGCTCGTTCGCTCAGGACATTGTCTCCTGTCGCTTCAAGAACGAGTTCGAACTGTCCGGACCCGACCGCGTGCAGGCGATGGACGTGGCGCCGGCACAGATCGTCTCGGTGGCCGCCTCGCTCATCCCGTTCCTCGAGCACGACGACGCCAACCGCGCGCTGATGGGCTCGAACATGCAGCGCCAGGCGGTGCCCTGCCTGCGCGCCGAGAAGCCGTTGGTCGGCACCGGCATCGAGCGCACCGTTGCCGTCGACTCGGGCACGGCGGTGCAGGCGCGCCGTGGCGGGCTGGTCGATTACGTCGATGCCGGCCGTATCGTGGTCCGCGTCAACGACGACGAGACCGGTGCCGGGGAAGTGGGCGTCGATATCTACAACCTGACCAAGTACACGCGCTCCAACCAGAACACCAACATCAACCAGCGCCCGATCGCCAAGATCGGCGACCGCATTGCGCGCGGCGATGTCATCGCCGACGGCGCGTCGACCGACCTCGGCGAACTCGCGCTCGGTCAAAACATGCTGGTCGCGTTCATGCCGTGGAACGGCTACAACTTCGAAGATTCGATCCTGCTCTCCGAGCGCATCGTCGCCGAAGACCGTTACACCTCGATCCACATCGAGGAACTGACGGTGGTCGCGCGTGACACCAAGCTTGGTGCCGAGGAGATCACGCGCGACATCCCCAACCTCGCGGAAAGCGCGGTCGGGCGCCTCGACGAGTCCGGCATCGTCTACATCGGCGCCGAGGTCGAGGCCGGCGATGTGCTGGTCGGCAAGGTCACGCCCAAAGGCGAGACCCAGCTCACGCCGGAGGAGAAGCTGCTGCGCGCGATCTTCGGCGAGAAGGCCTCCGACGTGAAGGACACCTCGCTGCGCGTGCCGTCCGGCATGTCTGGCACGGTCATCGACGTGCAGGTGTTCACGCGCGAGGGCATCGAGCGCGATGCCCGCGCCAAGGCCATCATCGACGCCGAACTCGAGCGCTATCGCAAGGACCTCGACGACCAGCTGCGCATCGTGCAGAACGATGCCTACGAGCGCCTGGCCCGTCTGCTCGATGGCAAGATCGCCAATGGCGGGCCGAAGCGGCTCGCCAAGGGCAGCGCGGTGACGCGTGAATACCTCGACGGCATCCCGCGCCACGACTGGTTCGACATCCGTCTGGCCGACGAAGACACCAGCGCGCAGCTGGAGTCGCAGAAGGCCGCGCTGGATCAGCTGCGCCTCGACTTCGACAAGAAGTTCGAGGAGAAGCGGCGCAAGCTGACCCAGGGCGACGAGCTCTCGGCCGGCGTGATCAAGATGGTCAAGGTCTATCT
Organism: Rhodocyclaceae bacterium; assembly: GCA_018882975.1. Lineage (GTDB taxonomy): Bacteria > Pseudomonadota > Gammaproteobacteria > Burkholderiales > UBA3065 > UBA3065. The sequence continues at coordinate 14,785 of VEQZ01000003.1, forward strand.
GGCGGTCAAGCGGCGCATCCAGCCCGGCGACAAGATGGCCGGTCGCCACGGCAACAAGGGCGTGGTCTCGCGCATCGTGCCGGTCGAAGACATGCCGCACATGGCCGACGGCACGCCGGTTGACATCGTGCTCAACCCGCTCGGCGTGCCGTCGCGGATGAACGTCGGGCAGATCCTCGAGGTGCACCTCGGCTGGGCCGCCAAGGGCCTCGGCCAGAAGATCGACGGCATGCTGCGCGCGCAGGGCAAGGCCAAGGAGATTCGCGGCTTCCTCGAGAAGATCTACAACGGCTCGGGCAAGTCGGAAGACCTCGGCTCGATGAACGACGACGAGGTCATCGAACTCGCGCGCAATCTGGTGCGCGGCGTGCCCTTCGCCACGCCGGTGTTCGACGGTGCTACCGAGCAGGAGATCAAGGCCATGCTGGCGCTTGCCGACCTGCCCGAGTCGGGTCAGATCCACCTCATCGACGGCCGCACCGGCGAAGCTTTCGACCGCCCGGTCACGGTCGGCTACATGCACGTGCTCAAGCTGCACCACTTGGTCGACGACAAGATGCACGCCCGCTCCACCGGCCCCTACAGCCTCGTCACCCAGCAGCCCTTGGGCGGCAAGGCGCAGTTTGGTGGCCAGCGCTTTGGCGAAATGGAAGTCTGGGCGCTCGAGGCCTACGGCGCGTCTTACACGCTGCAGGAGATCCTCACCGTGAAGTCCGATGACGTCACGGGCCGCACCAAGATGTACGAGAACATCGTCAAGGGTGACCACCGCATCGATGCCGGCATGCCGGAGTCCTTCAACGTGTTGGTGAAGGAAATCCGCTCGCTGGGCATCGACATGGACCTTGAACGCCACTAACCGGAGACCGACGACATGAAAGCATTGCTCGATCTGTTCAAGCAGGTCACCCAGGAAGAAGAGTTCGATGCCATCCGCATCGGGCTCGCGTCTCCGGAGAAGATCCGATCGTGGTCGTATGGCGAGGTCAAGAAGCCCGAGACCATCAACTACCGCACCTTCAAGCCGGAGCGGGACGGTCTGTTTTGCGCCAAGATCTTTGGCCCGGTCAAGGACTACGAGTGCTTGTGCGGCAAGTACAAGCGCCTCAAGCACCGCGGCGTGATCTGCGAGAAGTGCGGTGTCGAGGTGACGCTGGCCAAGGTGCGCCGTGAGCGCATGGCCCACATCGAGCTGGCCAGCCCGGTGGCGCACATCTGGTTCCTCAAGAGCCTGCCCTCGCGTCTGGGCATGGTGCTCGACATGACGCTGCGCGACATCGAGCGCGTGCTCTACTTCGAGGCCTATGTCGTGACTGACGCCGGCCTGACGAGCCTCAAGCGTGGCCACATCATGTCGGAAGACGACTATTACGCGAAGTTTGAAGAACTTGGCGAGGAGTTCACCGCCACGATGGGTGCGGAAGGCATTGCCCAACTGCTCGCCAGCATCGACATCGCCGGCGAGGTCGAAAAGCTGCGCAGTGAGCTCGCCGAAGCCAAGTCCGACACCAAGATCAAGAAGTACGCCAAGCGCCTCAAGGTGCTTGAGGCCTTCCAGAAGTCCGGCATCAAGCCCGAGTGGATGGTGATGAACGTGTTGCCGGTGCTGCCGCCCGATCTGCGTCCGCTGGTGCCGTTGGACGGCGGCCGCTTTGCCACATCCGACCTCAACGACCTCTACCGCCGCGTCATCAACCGCAACAACCGCCTCAAGCGTCTGCTCGAGCTCAAGGCGCCCGACATCATCGTGCGCAACGAGAAGCGCATGCTGCAGGAGGCGGTCGACTCGCTGCTCGACAACGGCCGTCGCGGCAAGGCCATGACCGGCGCCAACAAGCGCCCCCTCAAGTCGCTGGCCGACATGATCAAGGGCAAGGGTGGCCGCTTCCGCCAGAACCTGCTTGGCAAGCGCGTCGACTACTCAGGACGTTCGGTCATCGTCGTCGGCCCCACCCTCAAGTTGCACCAGTGCGGTCTGCCCAAGAAAATGGCGCTTGAGCTGTTCAAGCCATTCATCTTCAACAAGCTCGAACTCAACGGCATGGCCACCACCATCAAGGCCGCCAAAAAGCTGGTCGAGATGGAAGTGCCGGAGGTCTGGGACATTCTCGAGGAGGTCATCCGCGAGCACCCGATCCTGCTCAACCGCGCGCCGACGCTGCACCGCCTGGGCATCCAAGCATTCGAGCCGGTGCTCATCGAAGGCAAGGCGATCCAGCTGCATCCGCTGGTGTGCTCGGCTTTCAACGCCGACTTCGACGGCGACCAGATGGCCGTGCACGTGCCGCTCTCGATCGAGGCGCAGATGGAAGCCCGCACCCTGATGCTGGCCTCCAACAACGTGCTGTCGCCGGCCAACGGCGACCCCATCATCGTGCCCTCGCAGGACATCGTGCTGGGCCTGTACTACATGACGCGCGAGCGCGTGAACGCCAAGGGCGAGGGCATGGTGTTCGCCGATCTCGCTGAACTCGAGCGCGCTTACCAGAACCGCGAGCTGGAGTTGCACGCCCGCGTCACCGTGCGCCTGCGCGAGTACGTGGCCGATGGCGGTGGCGACTGGACCGGGCGTCTGGTGCGCCGCGAGACCACCGCGGGCCGCGCCATCCTGTCGAGCATCCTGCCCAAGGGCCTGCCGTTCGAGCTGATCGACAAGGCGCTCAAGAAGAAGGAGATCTCGCGCCTGATCAACGGCAGCTTCCGCCGCGTCGGCCTGCGCGAGACGGTGATCTTTGCCGACAAGCTGATGTACACCGGCTTCAGTTACGCCACCCGCGCCGGCATGAGTTTCTGCGCCGACGACATGCGCGTGCCGGCGGAGAAGGACGAGATCATCGCCGCCGCCTCGGCCGAGGTGAAGGAGATCGACGCCCAGTACAGCTCCGGCCTGGTGACCCAGGGCGAGCGCTACAACAAGGTGGTCGACATCTGGGGCCGTGCCGGCGACCAGGTCGCCAAGGCGATGATGGACCACCTGTCGCGGGAAGAGGTGGTCAACCGCAAGGGCGAGACGGTCAAGCAGGAATCCTTCAATTCCATCTACATGATGGCCGACTCGGGCGCGCGTGGCTCCGCGGCGCAGATCCGCCAACTGGCCGGCATGCGCGGGCTGATGGCCAAGCCGGACGGCTCGATCATCGAGACGCCGATCACCGCCAACTTCCGCGAGGGCCTCAACGTCCTGCAGTACTTCATCTCCACGCACGGCGCCCGGAAGGGTCTGGCTGATACCGCGCTGAAGACCGCCAACTCGGGTTACCTGACGCGCCGTCTGGTCGACGTCACGCAGGATCTGGTGGTCACCGAGGACGACTGCGGCACCAGCAACGGCGTGGCGATGCGCGCGCTGGTCGAGGGCGGCGAGGTGGTCGAGGCGCTGCGCGAGCGCATCCTCGGCCGGGTGACGGCGGTCGATGTGATCGACCCCGACTCGCAGGAGACCCTGTTCGAGGCCGGCACCCTGCTCGACGAGGACAAGGTCGACCGCATCGAAGCGGCCGGCGTGGATGAGGTCAAGGTGCGCACACCGCTGACCTGCGACACCCGCCACGGCCTCTGCGCCAAGTGCTACGGGCGTGACCTCGGCCGCGGCCAGATGGTCAATGTCGGCGAGGCGGTCGGCGTCATCGCCGCGCAGTCGATCGGCGAGCCGGGCACGCAGCTGACCATGCGCACCTTCCACATCGGTGGTGCCGCATCGCGTGCCGCTGCCGCCAGCCAGGTCGATACCAAGAGCGCCGGCACCGTGCGCTTCACGCCGACCATGCGCTACGTCACCAACGCGCGCGGCGAGCAGATCGTCATCTCGCGCAGCGGCGAGGTGCTGGTGCAGGACGAGCACGGCCGCTCGCGTGAGCAGCACAAGATCCCCTACGGCGCCACCCTGCTGGTGATGGATGGCAATGCGCTCAAGGCCGGTACCACGCTGGCGACTTGGGACCCGCACACCCGTCCGATCATCACCGAGCACCCGGGGCGCGTCCGCTTCGAGAACGTCGAGGAAGGGGCGACGGTGGCCAAGCAGATCGACGAGGTCACCGGCCTCTCGACGCTGGTGGTCATCGATCCCAAGCGTCGCGGCAGCAGCGCGGCCAAGGGCGTGCGGCCGCAGGTCAAGCTGCTCGACGAGAAGGGCGAGGAGTTGCGCATCCCCGGCACCGAGATGCCGGTCGCCATCGCCTTCCAGGTCGGCTCCATCATCACCGTCAAGGACGGCCAGGCGGTGGGCATCGGCGAGGTGCTGGCGCGGATCCCTCAGGAGAGCTCCAAGACCCGCGACATTACTGGTGGTCTGCCGCGCGTCGCCGAACTGTTCGAGGCGCGCAGCCCCAAGGATGCCGGCATGCTCGCCGAGATCACCGGCGTCGCCTCGTTCGGCAAGGAGACCAAGGGCAAGCAGCGTCTGATCATCACCGATGTCGAGACCGGCGAGCCCAAGGAGTACCTGATCAGCAAGGACAAGCACGTCACCGTCCATGACGGCCAAGTGGTGAACAAGGGCGAGACCATCGTCGACGGCCCGCCCGACCCGCACGACATCCTGCGTCTGCAGGGCGTCGAGGCGCTGGCGCGCTACATCACCGACGAGGTGCAGGACGTCTACCGTCTGCAGGGCGTGAAGATCAACGACAAGCACATCGAGGTGATCGTCCGCCAGATGCTGCGCCGCGTGAACATCACCGACCCAGGCGATACCCGCTTCATTCCGGCGGAGCAGGTCGAACGTGCCGAGTTGCTCGAGGAGAACGAGCGCGTGCGTGCCGCAGGTCTGCGGCCGGCCAACTTCGACTTCGTTCTGCTCGGCATCACCAAGGCCTCGCTGTCGACCGACTCCTTCATCTCGGCGGCGTCCTTCCAGGAAACCACCCGCGTGCTGACCGAGGCGGCGATTATGGGCAAGCGCGACGAACTGCGCGGGCTCAAGGAGAACGTCATCGTCGGCCGCCTGATCCCGGCCGGCACCGGTCTGGCCTACCACACCACTCGCCGCAACCGCGCCGAGGTGGAACTGGCTGCCGGTTTTGCCGCGGTGGACGAGGGGATCGCCGCAGCCGAGGCCGAAGCGCAAGCCGAAGCCCTGGCCGCCGATGGCGCCTCCCGTGCGGAGGGCGCCGACGCGGCTTGACACCGGGGGCCTGGTGTCTTTAGACTCCGGCCTCTTTTTTAGTACCCGGGCAGGCGCCTTTGCGACCGAGCCCGAGATCGGGGCGGCCGGTGCCGTCCCGCTTTTTTGGAAACGAACATGCCAACCATCAGCCAGTTGCTGCGCAAAGGCCGCGAGCCGGTGCAGTCCAAGAGCAAGGTGCCGGCGCTTAACGCCAGCCCGCAGAAGCGCGGCGTTTGCACCCGCGTCTACACCACCACGCCGAAGAAGCCGAATTCGGCGCTGCGCAAGGTCTGCAAGGTACGCCTGACCAACGGGTTCGAGGTCATCTCGTACATCGGTGGCGAAGGTCACAACCTGCAGGAGCACTCGGTGGTTCTGATCCGCGGCGGTCGCGTCAAGGATCTTCCGGGTGTCCGTTACCACACCGTCCGCGGGTCGCTCGACACCGCCGGCGTCAAGGACCGCAAGCAGTCGCGCTCGAAGTACGGCGCCAAGCGGCCCAAGGCCTGATAGGGGTTCACCATGCCACGTCGTCGCGAAGTACCCAAACGCGTCATCCTTGCCGACCCGAAGTTCGGCAGTGTTGACCTGACCAAATTCATCAACGTCCTCATGCTCGACGGCAAGAAGGCGGTGGCCGAGCGCATCGCCTACGGCGCGCTGAACAATATCTCGGGCAAGACCGGCAAGGATCCGCTCGAGGTCTTCAACCTCGCGGTGAGCAACGCCAAGCCGATGGTCGAAGTCAAGAGTCGCCGCGTCGGCGGTGCCAACTACCAGGTGCCGGTGGAAGTCCGCCCGTCGCGTCGTGCGGCGCTGGCCATGCGCTGGCTGCGCGACTCCGCCCGCAAGCGCGGCGAGAAGTCGATGGATGCTCGTTTGGCCGCGGAACTGATCGAGGCCGCCGAGAACCGCGGTGGCGCCATCAAGAAGCGCGAAGAGGTGCACCGCATGGCCGAAGCCAACAAGGCGTTCTCGCACTTCCGCTTCTGATCCGCCTCGCCCGATCCGTTTCGCCCAAAACTGACTCACCGCCTCCAAGGACTGTACCGTGGCCCGCACCACCCCCATCGACCGCTACCGCAACATCGGCATCTCGGCTCACATCGACGCCGGCAAGACCACCACCACCGAGCGCATCCTGTTCTATACAGGCGTCAACCACAAGATCGGTGAGGTGCACGAAGGTGCGGCCACGATGGACTGGATGGAGCAGGAGCAGGAGCGGGGCATCACCATCACTTCGGCGGCCACCACTTGCTTCTGGAAGGGCATGGCCAGCAACTTCCCCGAGCACCGCATCAACATCATCGACACCCCGGGACACGTAGACTTCACCATTGAGGTGGAGCGTTCTATGCGCGTTCTCGACGGCGCGTGCATGGTCTACTGCGCGGTGGGCGGCGTGCAGCCGCAGTCGGAGACGGTGTGGCGCCAAGCCAACAAATACCGTGTGCCGCGTTTGGCCTTCGTCAACAAGATGGACCGTCAGGGCGCCGACTTCTTCAAGGTGCATGATCAGATGCGTGCGCGCCTCAAGGCCAATCCGATCCCGATTCAGATCCCGGTTGGCGCCGAGGACCATTTCACCGGCGTGATCGACCTGATCAAGATGCGTTCGATCATTTGGGACGACGCCAGCCAAGGCACCAAGTTCGAGTATGGCGAGATCCCGGCCGAACTCAAGGACAAGGCCGTCGAATGGCGCGAGAAGATGCTCGAAGCCGCCGCCGAGGCTTCCGAAGAGATGATGGAGAAGTACCTCGGCGAGGGCGACCTGACCGAGGAAGAGCTCAAGAGGGCGCTGCGCGAGCGCACCGTCAAGGGCGAGATCGTCCCCATGCTTTGCGGCTCGGCGTTCAAGAACAAGGGCGTGCAGGCCATGCTCGACGCCGTCATCGAATTCCTGCCGGCGCCAGCCGACATCCCGCCGGTGTCTGGTACCGACGAGAAGGACAACCCGGACAGCCGCAAAGCCGAAGATGGCGAGAAATTCTCGGCGCTGGCATTCAAGCTGATGACCGACAAGTTCGTCGGCCAACTCACCTTCATCCGCGTCTACTCGGGCGTGGTCAAAACCGGCGATTCGGTCTACAACCCGATCAAGGGCAAGAAGGAGCGCATCGGCCGTCTGGTGCAGATGCATGCCAACAAGCGCGAGGAGATCGAGGAAGTGCGCGCCGGCGACATCGCCGCCGCTATCGGTCTGTCGCAGGTCACCACCGGGGAGACGCTGTGCGACCCGGACAAGGTCATTACGCTCGAGCGGATGGAGTTTCCCGAGCCGGTGATTCACGTCGCGGTGGAGCCCAAGACCAAGGCCGACCAGGAAAAAATGGGCTTGGCGCTGGGTCGTCTGGCGCAGGAAGACCCCTCATTCCGCGTGCGCACTGACGAAGAATCCGGTCAGACCATCATCTCGGGCATGGGCGAACTGCACCTCGAGATCATCGTCGACCGCATGAAACGCGAGTTCAACGTAGAGGCGAACGTCGGTGCGCCGCAGGTGGCCTACCGTGAAGCCATCCGCGGCTCGGTCGAGATCGAAGGCAAGTTTGTCAAGCAGTCGGGCGGTCGCGGCCAGTACGGCCACGTCTGGCTCAAGCTCGAACCGGCCGAGGCTGGCAAGGGCTTCGAGTTCGTCGATGCCATCAAGGGCGGTACGGTGCCGCGCGAGTACATCCCTGCGGTCGAGAAGGGCCTTGTCGACTCCCTCGGCAGCGGCGTGCTCGCTGGCTTCCCAGTGGTCGACATCAAGGCGACCCTGTTCGACGGCTCATACCACGACGTCGATTCGAACGAGAACGCCTTCCGTATGGCCGCCTCGATGGCCTTCAAGGACGGCTGCCGCAAGGCCCAGCCGGTTCTGCTCGAGCCGATCATGGCGGTCGAAGTCGAGACCCCGGAAGAGAAGATGGGCGACGTGATGGGTGATCTGTCGTCCCGCCGCGGCGTCATTCAGGGCATGGACGACATGGCTGGCGGCGGCAAGGCCGTCCGCTGCGAGGTGCCGCTGTCGGAGATGTTCGGTTACTCCACCACGCTGCGTTCGCTGACCCAGGGTCGCGCCACCTACAGCATGGAGTTCAAGCACTACTCGGAAGCGCCGCGCAACGTCGCCGACGCCATCATCAACAAGAAGTAACCACCCAGACATCCAGCAGGAGCGCACATCATGGCAAAGGAAAAGTTCGAGCGGACCAAGCCGCACGTGAATGTGGGGACGATTGGTCACGTGGACCATGGCAAGACGACATTGACGGCGGCGATCACGACGATCCTGTCGAAGAAGCATGGTGGTGAGGCCAAGGGTTACGCGGACATTGATTCGGCGCCGGAGGAGAAGGCGCGCGGGATCACGATCAACACGGCGCACGTGGAGTACGAGACGGAGTCGCGTCACTACGCGCACGTGGACTGCCCGGGTCACGCCGACTACGTGAAGAACATGATTACTGGCGCGGCGCAGATGGACGGCGCGATTCTGGTGGTGTCGGCGGCTGACGGTCCGATGCCGCAGACGCGCGAGCACATTCTGCTGGCGCGTCAGGTGGGTGTGCCTTACATCATCGTGTTCATGAACAAGGCGGACATGGTGGATGACGCCGAGCTGCTTGAGCTGGTCGAGATGGAAGTGCGCGAGCTGCTGTCCAAGTACGATTTCCCGGGTGATGACATCCCCATTGTCATTGGTTCGGCGCTGAAGGCGTTGGAAGGTGACCAGTCGGACATCGGCGAAGGCGCGATCATGAAGCTGGCGGCGGCGCTGGACAGCTACATTCCGACGCCGGAGCGTGCCATTGACAAGCCGTTCCTGCTGCCGATCGAAGACGTGTTCTCGATCTCGGGTCGTGGCACGGTGGTGACGGGTCGTGTTGAGCGCGGCATCGTCAAGGTCGGTGAGGAAATCGAGATCGTTGGTATCAAGCCGACGGTGAAGACCACCTGCACCGGTGTTGAGATGTTCCGCAAGCTGCTTGACCAGGGTCAGGCGGGTGACAACGTTGGTGTGCTGCTGCGTGGCACCAAGCGTGAGGACGTGGAGCGTGGTCAGGTGCTGGCCAAGCCGGGCAGCATCACGCCGCACACCAAGTTCACGGCGGAGATCTATGTGTTGAGCAAGGACGAGGGTGGTCGTCACACGCCGTTCTTCAATGGCTACCGTCCGCAGTTCTATTTCCGCACCACGGATGTGACGGGTGCGATCGAATTGCCGGAAGGCACCGAGATGGTGATGCCGGGCGACAACGTGTCGATCACGGCGGCGCTGATTGCGCCGATCGCGATGGAAGAGGGCTTGCGTTTCGCCATTCGCGAAGGCGGCCGCACCGTCGGCGCCGGCGTCGTGGCAAAGATCATCGAGTAAACGCTTGCCAGCCTCGGAAAGCCCGCTATAATCGCGGGCTTTTCGTTTTTCGCTCTTTACAGGAAGCCGTTCCATGCAAGGTCAAAAGATTCGCATTCGCCTCAAGGCTTTCGACTACCGTCTGATCGACCAGTCGGCCCTTGAGATCGTCGAGACCGCCAAGCGCTCGGGCGCCGTCGTGAAGGGCCCGGTGCCGTTGCCGACCCGCATCGAACGCTTCGATGTGTTGCGCTCACCGCATGTCAACAAGACCTCTCGCGACCAGTTTGAGATCCGCACTCACCAGCGCCTGATGGACATCGTCAACCCGACCGACAAGACCGTCGATCTGTTGATGAAGCTCGACCTGCCGGCAGGTGTCGACGTCGAGATCAAGCTGCAGTGAGCGTGCCCCCGGGAACCGCTCAATCGCGCTTTCAGGCAGTTCTATTTTCGTAGCCCAGCAGTTCCATAAACCGCCGGTCAATCGCAACCGGCACCCGTTTCAGGGGAAATAAACATGAGTCTAGGTCTTGTAGGCCGAAAGGTCGGCATGACTCGGGTATTTGGCGACGATGGCGCGTCGATACCGGTCACCGTGCTCGATCTTTCCAACAACCGCGTGGTCGGCACCCGTACGCCGGACGCCAACGGCTACAGCGCCGTGCAGGTAGCCTTCGGCGAGCGCCGTGCCAGCCGCATCACCAAGCCGGTCGCCGGGCAATACGCCAAGGCCGGTGTCGAGGCGGGTCGCGGCATCCACGAATTCCAGGTGGACGTGGCGGCACTGGGCGACTTCGCCCCGGGCAAGTCGCTGTCGGTCGAGATCTTCGCCGTCGGGCAGAAGGTCGACGTGACCGGCACCAGCCAGGGCAAGGGCTTCAGCGGCCCGATCAAGCGTCACAATTTCAGCTCGAACCGTGCCAGTCACGGCAACTCGATCTCGCACAACTCGCCGGGCTCGATCGGCATGGCGCAGGACCCGGGCCGCGTGTTTCCGGGCAAGCGCATGGCCGGTCACTATGGTGCTGCCAAGCGCACCACGCTCAACCTCGAAGTGGTCCGCGTCGATGCCGAGCGCCAGTTGTTGCTGGTCCGCGGCGCGGTACCCGGCTCCAAAGGCTCGGACGTGGTCGTGCGTCCGGCGATTAAGGGAGGCGCCTAATGGAACTGGCACTCATCAATGAACAAGGCGCGCCCGTGCAGGGGGGCGTCGCCGCGTCCGACGCGCTGTTCGGCCGCGACTACAACGAGTCGCTGGTCCACCAACTGGTCGCCGCCTTCCTCGCTAATGCGCGTCAGGGCACGCGTGCCCAGAAGGGCCGCAGCGAGATCGCCAAGTCGACGCGCAAGCCCTGGAAGCAGAAGGGCACCGGCCGTGCGCGCGCCGGTATGGCCTCGAGTCCGATCTGGCGTGGCGGCGGCAAGATCTTCCCGAACCTGCCGGAAGAGAACTTCACGCAGAAGGTCAATCGCAAGATGTACCGCGTGGGCATGGCAACGATTCTCTCGCAGCTGGCCCGCGAGGAGCGCCTGTCGGTGGTCGAGAGCTTCGATGTCGAAGCGCCCAAGACCAAGCTGTTGGCGCAGCGTCTGGATGCCATGGGGCTGAAGGAAGTCCTGATCATCACCGACGAGGTGAGCGAGAACTTGTACCTGTCGTGCCGCAATCTGCCGCACGTCTACGTGGTGCCGGTCAGCCACGCCGACCCGGTCAGCCTGGTCGGTTCGCGCAAGGTCCTGGTGACCAAGGCGGCGGTGGCCAAGATGGAGGAGATGTGGGCATGAGCACCATCACACAGGAACGTATCTATCAGGTGCTGCTCGCGCCGCACATCTCGGAGAAGAGCACTTTCGTCGCCGAGCGCAACAACCAGGTCGTCTTCCGCGTCGCTTCGGACGCCACCAAGCCCGAGATCAAGGCGGCTGTCGAGGCCCTGTTCAAGGTCGACGTCGAGTCGGTGCAGGTGGTCAACGTCAAAGGCAAGCAGAAGCGTTTCGGCCGGTTCACCGGTCGCCGCAGCGATGTCCGCAAGGCCTACGTCGGCATCAAGGCCGGCCAAGACCTCGACCTCACGATGGGGGCCTGAACATGGCACTGATCAAAGTCAAACCGACCTCCGCCGGCCGTCGCGCCGTCGTCAAGGTCGTCAACCCGGATCTGCACAAGGGCAAGCCGGTCGCCGGCCTGATCGAGCGCAAGAACCGCACCGCCGGCCGCAACAACAACGGCCACATCACCACCCGTCACATGGGCGGTGGACACAAGAAGCACTACCGCGTGGTCGACTTCAAGCGCAATGACAAGGACGGCATCCCGGCGCGCGTCGAGCGTCTGGAATACGACCCCAACCGCAGTGCCAATCTGGCCTTGCTGTGCTACGCCGACGGTGAGCGTCGTTACATCCTCGCGCCGCGTGGCGTGAGCGCCGGCGCGCAGATCGTCAACGGTTCCGAGGCGCCCATCAAGCCGGGAAACTCGCTGCCGCTGCGCAACATCCCGGTGGGCTCGACCATCCACTGCATCGAGATGCTGCCCGGCAAGGGCGCGCAACTGGCGCGCGCTGCAGGCACCTCGGTCCAGCTGCTGGCGCGTGAGGGCGTTTACGCTCAACTTCGTCTGCGTTCGGGCGAGATCCGCAAGGTCCACGTCGATTGCCGCGCCACCATCGGCGAGGTCGGCAACGAGGAGCACTCGCTGCGCTCCATCGGCAAGGCCGGCGCGCAGCGCTGGCGCGGAATCCGTCCGACGGTTCGAGGCGCCGCCATGAACGCCGTTGACCACCCGCACGGTGGTGGCGAGGGCAAGGCCGGTCAGGGCAACCCGCACCCGGTTAGCCCGTGGGGCCAGCCGACCAAGGGCTACCGTACCCGTCGCAACAAGCGCACGAACAGCATGATCGTTCGTCGCCGTCACGCCACCAAGGGATAAGCAATGGCACGTTCAATCAAGAAGGGCCCGTTCTGCGACCACCATCTGGTCAAGAAGGCCGAGACCGCGCGTGCGACCAACGACAAGCGGCCGGTCAAGACCTGGTCGCGCCGCTCCACCGTCCTGCCCGACTTCGTCGGCCTGACCATCGCCATTCATAACGGCCGTCAGCACGTTCCCGTGCTCATCAACGAGAACATGGTCGGCCACAAGCTCGGCGAGTTCGCCCTGACCCGCACCTTCAAGGGTCACTCGGCGGACAAGAAGGCCAAGAAGTAAGGAGACGACGATGCCAACCAAAGCCATCCTGCGTGGCGTCCGCCTCTCGGCCCAAAAGGGCCGCTTGGTGGCCGATCAGATCCGGGGCCTCCCGGTCGACCGCGCCCTCAACATCCTCGCCTTCAGCCCCAAGCGTGGTGCCGAGATCATCAAGAAAGTGCTCGAGTCGGCCATCGCCAATGCCGAGCACAACGATGGTGCCGACATCGATACGCTCAGGGTGACAAGCATCTACATCGACCGCGGGACCTTCATGCGTCGCTTCACCGCGCGCGCCAAGGGCCGCGGCGACCGCATCATGAAGCCAACGTGTCACATCACGTTGACGGTCGGTAATTAAGGAGCGCACATGGGACAGAAAATCAGCCCGCGCGGCTTCCGCCTGAGTGTGACTCGTGACTGGGACAGCCGCTGGTACGCCAGTAGCAAGACCTTTCCGACCCTGCTCAACGAAGACGTCAAGGTCCGCGGCTTTTTGAAGAAGAAACTACGCGGTGCGGCGGTCAGTCGCGTCGTCATCGAGCGGCCGGCAAAGAACGCGCGCATCACCATTCACAGCGGCCGCCCCGGCGTCGTCATCGGCAAGAAGGGCGAGGACATCGAGGCACTGAAGACGACGCTGCAGAAGATGATGGGCGTACCGGTACACGTCAACATTGAGGAAGTGCGCAAACCGGAGACCGACGCCCAACTGGTCGCCGACAACATCGCGCAGCAACTCGAGAAGCGCATCATGTTCCGCCGTGCCATGCGCCGCGCCATCCAGAACGCCATGCGTCTGGGCGCTCAGGGCATCAAGATCATGAGCGCCGGCCGCCTCAACGGTGCCGAGATCGCGCGCACCGAGTGGTATCGCGAGGGCCGTGTGCCCCTGCATACCCTGCGCGCCAATATCGATTACGCCACGTCCGAGGCGCTGACGACCTACGGGATCATCGGCATCAAGGTCTGGATCTACAAAGGTGAGGTGCTGGGGCAGGGCGAATCGCCCGCCGCTGCGCCGGAAGCGGAAAAACGAGTGAGAAAGGCGGGCCCTAAGAATGTTGCAGCCGTCTAGAACCAAGTACCGGAAGGTCCAGAAGAGCCGCAACACCGGCGTCGCGACACGCGGCAACAAGGTGAGTTTCGGCGACTTCGGCCTCAAGGCGGTGGCGCGGGGTCGCATCACCGCACGTCAGATCGAGGCGGCTCGGCGTGCCATGACCCGGCACATCAAGCGCGGCGGCCGGATCTGGATCCGCATCTTCCCGGACAAGCCGATTTCCAAGAAGCCGGCCGAAGTCCGCATGGGTGGCGGTAAGGGCAGCCCGGAGTACTGGGTCGCCGAGATCCAGCCGGGCAAGATGCTTTACGAGATGGACGGCGTCCCCGAGGCGCTGGCGCGCGAGGCGTTCCGCCTAGCTGCCGCCAAGCTGCCCATCGCCACCACCTTCGTTCTCCGTCACATCGGGAGTTAAGCCATGAAGGCGAGCGAACTTCGCAGCAAGTCGGTCGATGAGCTCAACGCCGAACTGCTGGACCTGCTCAAGGCCCAGTTCTCGGCGCGCATGCAGCAGGCGACCCAGCAGTTGACCAATACCAGCCAGCTCAAACAGGTGCGCCGCGACATTGCGCGGGTGCGCACCCTTCTGCGTGAAAAGGCACAAGCATGAGCGAACAGACTTCCCTGCGCCGGTCCGAGACCGGCCGCGTCGTTAGCGACAAGATGGACAAGACCGTAACCGTCCTCGTCGAGCGGCGCGTCAAGCATCCGATCTACGGCAAGGTCGTGACCCGCTCCAAGAAGTACGCGGCGCACGACGAGACCAACGATTGCCACACCGGTGATCTGGTGCAGATCGAGGAGTGCCGCCCGATCTCGCGCAACAAGTCGTGGCGGGTTACGCGAGTGCTGGAGCGCGCGATCGCCTGACGGCTTTACACTGCTTGCACACCGGGGGTGTTGCAAAGCACATCGTTTTCCGGCTAGAATCTACGGCTTAGCTTTTCTCGCTCGGGCGCAGGCCCGAGTCCCAGCCCAGGGCTTTGGCCCGCACGGGTTCCAAGACTGGCGGTCTCCGGGGCGCCAAGTTGGAGATGACATCGTGATTCAAATGCAATCCCGGCTCGACGTGGCCGACAACACCGGTGCCCGCTCGGTGATGTGCATCAAGGTGCTCGGCGGCTCCAAGCGTCGTTACGCCTCGGTGGGCGACATCATCAAGGTCAGCATCAAGGAGGCCGCGCCGCGCGGTCGTGTGAAGAAGGGCGACGTCTACAACGCCGTGGTCGTGCGCACCGCCAAGGGCGTTCGTCGCCCGGACGGCTCGCTGATCAAGTTCGACGGCAATGCCGCCGTACTGCTCAATAACAAGCTGGAGCCCATCGGCACCCGCATCTTCGGCCCGGTCACGCGCGAACTGCGCACCGAGCGATTCATGAAGATCGTGTCGCTGGCGCCCGAAGTCATCTGAGGCCTCGCCATGAGAAAGATTCGTCGTGGAGATGAGGTGATCGTCCGTACCGGGCGTGACCGCGGCCGTCGTGGCCAGGTCGTCGGCGTGCTCGATGAGCAGCGCGTCGTGGTTCAGGGCGTCAACCTTGTCAAGAAGCACGTCAAGCCCAACCCGATGAAGGGCGAACCGGGCGGCATCGTCGCCAAGGAGGCTCCGATTCAGGTTGCCAATATCGCCATCTTCAACCCCGCGACCAGCAAGGCTGACCGCGTGGGCATCCGCGTCCTCGAGGACGGTAGCCGGGTCCGCTTCTACAAGTCGACCGGCGAGACCATCGCAGGCTAAGGGGCAGACGACATGGCACGTTTTGAAGAGTTCTACCGGAAGGAAGTCGTCAAGTCCCTGATCGGACAGTTCGGCTACAAGTCGGTGATGGAAGTCCCGCGGATTGAGAAGATCACGCTCAACATGGGTGTGGGCGAGGCGGTGGCCGACAAAAAGGTCATGGAGCACGCCGTCGGTGACATGCAAAAGATCGCAGGTCAGAAGCCGGTGGTGACTCTGGCGCGTAAATCGATCGCCGGCTTCAAGATCCGCGAGGGCTACCCGGTCGGCTGCAAAGTGACGCTGCGCAAGCGCCACATGTATGAGTTCCTTGACCGTCTCGTCACCATCGCGCTGCCGCGCGTACGCGATTTCCGCGGTGTGTCGGGCAAGGGCTTCGACGGGCGCGGCAACTACAACATGGGTGTGAAGGAACAGATCATCTTCCCCGAGATCGAGTACGACAAGGTCGATGCGCTGCGCGGGATGAACATCACCATCACCACCACCGCCAAGACCGACGACGAGGCGCGCGCCCTGCTGGCTGCGTTCCGCTTCCCGTTCAAGAATTGAGGCACAGCAATGGCTAAGTTGGCTCTCATCAACCGCGAAATCAAGCGCCGCAACGCCGTCAAGCAATTCGCTGTCAAGCGTGCGGCCCTGCAGGCGATCATCGACGATCAGTCGAAGTCCGAGGAGGAGCGTTTCGCCGCCCGCCTCAAATTGCAGCGCCTGCCGCGCAACAGCAGTCCATCGCGTCTGCGCAACCGCTGTCAGGTCACCGGTCGCCCACGTGGCGTTTTCAGCAAATTCGGCCTCGGCCGCAGCAAGCTCCGCGAGATCGCCATGCAAGGCGGCGTCCCGGGGCTCGTCAAGGCCAGCTGGTAAGGGAGGCGACCATGAGCATGAGTGATCCCATCGCCGACATGCTGACCCGTATCCGCAACGGTCAGGCGGCAGAGAAGTCGGCGGTCGAGATGCCGTCGTCGCGTATCAAAGTGGCCATCGCCCAAGTCCTCAAGGATGAGGGCTACATCGAGGATTTCTCGGTGCGCAGCGAGGCAGGCAAGGCCACCCTGAGTATCGTCCTTAAGTACTACGTGGGCCGCCCGGTCATTGACCGCCTGGAGCGTGTCAGCCGGCCGGGCCTGCGCATCTATCGTCCGAGCCGCGACATCCCGAGGGTGATGAACGGCCTCGGTATCGCTATCGTCTCCACGCCCAAGGGTGTCGTCACCGACCGCAAGGCCCGCAGCCTTGGCGTCGGCGGCGAGGTCCTGTGCCTGGTCGCGTAAGGGGGAGCCATGTCACGTATCGGTAAGTCCCCGGTAGCTCTGCCTGCGGGAGTCGAAGTGCAAATCGCCTCTGGGTCGATTTCGGTAAAAGGTCCGCTCGGTCAGCTGGAGCAAGCGCACCCGGCCTACGTTGCGGTCGAGCAGACGGGCACCCAGCTGCAGGTGAGGACGGTGGAGGAAAGCATCCGTGCCAAGGCCATGAGCGGCACTTTGCGCGCGCTTTTGGCCAACATGGTTTCGGGTGTCAGCAAGGGTTTCGAGCGCAAGCTTAATCTGGTCGGCGTGGGCTACCGCGCGCAGGCGCAGGGGGACAAAGTCAACCTGTCGCTCGGCTTCTCGCATCCGGTCGAGCACAAAATGCCAGATGGAATCAAGGTAGAAACGCCGACCCAGACCGAAATCGTCCTCAAGGGTATCGACAAGCAGAAGCTCGGTCAGGTAGCCGCGGAAATTCGCGCTTATCGGCCGCCCGAGCCTTACAAGGGCAAGGGCGTGCGGTATTCGGACGAGACGGTCGTCATCAAAGAGACCAAGAAGAAGTAAGGGGCCGACACTATGGACAAGAAGCAAAGTCGTCTGCGCCGGGCCCGAAGCACCCGGTTGCGTATCCGCGGTTTGCGTGCCGTGCGTCTGGCGGTTAACCGTTCGAACCAGCACATCTACGCGCAGATCATCGGCGCAGATGGTGCCAGCGTGCTCGCTAGCGCCTCGACACTGGACAGGGACCTGCGTGGCACCGTGGGCAATGGCGCGACGGTCGGCGCAGCCGAACAGGTGGGCAGGAAGATCGCTGAGAAGGCCAAGGCGCTGGGTATCGAAGAAGTCGCGTTCGATCGCAGCGGTTTCAAATTCCATGGACGCGTGAAGGCGCTGGCGGAAGCCGCGCGTGAAGGCGGACTCAAGTTCTGATCGGGGCTGCGATGGCAACCAGAAACCAGCATCAAACCGAAGACAAGGGTGACGGCCTCCGCGAGAAGATGATCGCGGTGAACCGCGTCACCAAGGTCGTCAAGGGTGGCCGCATCCTCGGCTTTGCCGCGTTGACCGTGGTCGGCGATGGCGAAGGCGGCATCGGCATGGGCAAGGGTAAGGCGCGTGAGGTGCCGTCGGCGATGCAGAAATCGCTCGACGAGGCGCGTCGCAACCTCGCCAAGGTGCCGCTGCGCGATGGCACCTTCCACCACGCGGTGATCGGTCGCCATGGCGCGTCCACGGTCTTGATCCAGCCTGCCTCGGAAGGCACCGGAATCATCGCCGGCGGCCCGATGCGCGCCGTGTTCGAGGTCATGGGCGTGCGCAATGTGCTCGCCAAGTGCTTCGGCTCCACCAACCCTTACAACGTCGTGCGCGCCACCATCAACGGCCTGCGCAACGTCTACACCCCGTCCGAGGTTGCCGCCAAGCGTGGCAAGTCGGTCGAAGACATATTGGGCTGATCATGGCTACCGAAAAGACCACTGCCGAAAAGCCGGCCCGCAAGGCCGCTGCGCCCAAGGCTGCGGAGGCCGCCCCGGCCACCGGCAAGCTGCGCGTAACTCTGGTGAAGAGCCCGATCGGCACCAAGCGCAACCATCGCGCGAGTGTAGCGGGCCTGGGCCTGCGTCGCCTCAACCAGACCGTCGAGGTCGCCGACACCCCGTCCAACCGGGGCATGGTGAACGCGGCCTGCTTCCTGCTCAAGTGCGAGGCCTGATATGGAACTGAATAACATCAAGCCGGCTGAAGGTTCCAAAAAGGACCGTCGTCGCGTCGGTCGCGGCATCGGTTCGGGTCTGGGCAAGACGGCTGGCCGCGGTCACAAGGGCCAAAAGTCGCGCGCCGGCGGCTTCCACAAGGTCGGCTTTGAAGGCGGTCAGATGCCGCTGCAGCGCCGCCTGCCAAAGCGCGGCTTCAAGTCATTGGCCGCTGGCCTCACCGCCGAGGTGCGCCTGTCCGATCTGGCCTACGTCGAAGGGTCTGAGATCGACCTGCTGGCACTCAAGCGTGCCGGCGTAGTCGACCAACTCTGCACAGCGGCCAAGGTCATCCTTGCCGGCGCGATCGACCGCGCCGTCAAGCTCAGTGGCATTCGCGCCAGCAAGGGCGCGCGTGCCGCCATCGAAGCCGCCGGCGGCAGCTTCGCCGACGCACAGGCCTAAGGAAGACCGTCTTGGCCGGAACCACCAACGCTCCCGCAATGGCTGGAAAGCTGGGCGACCTCAAACATCGCCTGCTATTCCTGCTGGGCGCGTTGGTTGTCTACCGGATGGGCGCACACATTCCGGTGCCGGGCATCGACCCGACCATGCTGGAGCAGCTATTTCGCAGTCAGCAGGGCGGCATTCTCGGCATGTTCAACATGTTCTCGGGGGGCGCCCTGTCGCGATTCACCATTTTCGCACTGGGCATCATGCCGTACATCTCGGCCTCGATCATCATGCAGCTCGCCTCCGTCATGTCGCCCGAGCTAGAGGCGCTGAAGAAGGAAGGGGAGGCCGGGCGGCGCAAGATCACGCGCTACACTCGCTACGGCACGGTGCTGCTGGCAGTGGTTCAGGCGCTCGGCATTTCTGTCGCGCTTGAATCTCAGCAAGGTCTGGTGCTCGACCCGGGTTACGCTTTCCGCATCACAACGGTGCTTACCCTCACCGCCGGCACCATGTTTCTCATGTGGCTGGGCGAGCAGATCACTGAGCGCGGCATCGGCAACGGCATTTCAATGATTATTTTCGCCGGGATCGTCGCCGGTTTGCCGCACGCCGTCGGCAGTACGCTGGAATTAGGGCGTACCGGGTCGTTTTCCATACCGCTCATCATTGCACTGTTCATTGCCGTGATTCTCGTCACCTACTTCGTTGTGTTCGTTGAACGCGGACAGCGGCGAATCTTGGTGAACTACGCCAAACGCCAGGTTGGCAATAAGGTGTATGGCGGTCAGAGTAGCCACTTGCCGCTCAAGCTCAACATGTCGGGTGTCATCCCGCCGATCTTCGCCTCCAGCCTGATCTTGTTCCCGGCCACGCTTTCGGGTTGGTTCGGGCAGTCGGAGAGCATGACTTGGCTGCGGGATATCGCGGGTGCGCTGTCGCCCGGCCAACCGGTCTACGTGACGCTGTATGTGGCGGCCATCGTGTTCTTCTGTTTTTTCTACACCGCGCTGGTGTTCAATCCGAAAGAGACGGCTGACAACCTCAAGCGCAGTGGTGCTTTCATTCCCGGCATCCGTCCGGGCGAACAGACCGCCAAGTACATTGACCGGGTGACGATGCGCCTGACGCTGGCGGGCGCGATCTACATCACTCTGGTGTGTCTGCTGCCGGAGTTCTTGATCGTCGCGCTGGGTACACCCTTCTATTTCGGCGGAACGTCCCTGCTGATCATTGTCGTGGTGTCGATGGACTTCATGACGCAGGTTCAGGCGCACATGATGTCGCAGCAATACGAAGGCTTGTTGCGGAAGGCGAATTTCAAGGGCATGTCGCCCATGGGCGGGCGTTGAGCCATGTCCAAAGAAGACTCGATCCAGATGCAGGGGGAGGTGTTGGAGAACCTCCCCAATGCGACCTTCAAGGTCAAGCTGGAAAACGGGCACGTCGTGCTCGGCCATATTTCGGGAAAGATGCGCATGCATTACATCCGCATCCTTCCGGGGGACAAGGTCACCGTCGAGTTGACGCCGTATGACCTGTCACGTGCGCGGATCGTGTTCCGCGCCAAATGATTTGAAGAGAGGGTGAACCATGAGAGTTCAGGCATCGGTCAAGAAGATCTGCCGCAAGTGCAAGATCATTCGCCGCAACGGCATCGTCCGCGTGATCTGCGCTGACGCGCGTCACAAGCAACGCCAGGGTTGAGCCCCTGGCGATCGATACGAGGTAGCAAGCTATGGCACGGATCGCAGGGGTCAACATCCCCAACCACCAGCACACCGAGATCGGCCTGACCGCCATCTTCGGCATCGGCCGTCCGCGCGCCCGCAAGATCTGCGTGGCCGCCGGCGTCGAGTACTCGAAGAAGATCAAGGACCTGACCGACGCCGAGATGGAGCGGCTGCGCGAGGAAGTCGGCAAGTTCACGGTCGAAGGTGACCTGCGCCGCGAGGTGTCGATGAGCATCAAGCGCCTGATGGACTTGGGCTGCTACCGCGGTGTCCGCCACCGCAAGGGTCTGCCGGTCCGCGGCCAGCGTACCCGCACCAATGCGCGTACCCGCAAGGGCCCGCGCAAGGCCATCCGCGCCACCAAGTGATCAAGGGCTGAAACATGGCAACCAAGGCAAGCAACCGCGTTCGCAAGAAGGTTCGCAAGAGCGTCTCCGACGGCATCGCTCACATCCACGCGTCGTTCAACAACACCATCGTCACCATCACCGACCGTCAAGGAAACGCCTTGTCATGGGCCACTTCGGGTGGCGGCGGCTTCAAGGGCTCGCGCAAATCGACACCCTTCGCTGCGCAGATCGCTGCCGAAAACGCTGGTCGTGCCGCGCAGGAATATGGTGTCAAGAACCTCGAAGTGCGCATCAAGGGCCCCGGCCCTGGCCGCGAGTCGGCAGTTCGCGCGCTCAACAACGTGGGCTTCAAGATCATCAGCATCTCGGACGTGACGCCGATCCCGCACAACGGGTGCCGTCCGCCGAAGAAGCGCCGCATCTAAGGACTGGAGCAAGACATGGCAAGAAACCTCGACGCCAAATGCCGTCAGTGCCGCCGCGAAGGCGAAAAACTGTTTCTTAAAGGCGACAAGTGCTTTTCCGACAAGTGCGCGATCGAACGTCGCGCCTACCCGCCGGGCCAGCACGGCCAGAAGCAGATCAAGCTGTCGGACTACGGCGCCCAACTGCGTGAAAAGCAGAAAATTCGCCGCATCTATGGTGTGCTTGAACGGCAGTTCCGCAAGACCTACAAGGAAGCCGACCGTCGCAAGGGTGTGACCGGCGAGAGCCTGCTGCAGATGCTGGAGAGCCGCCTCGACACCGTGGCCTTCCGCATGGGTTTTGGCGCCTCGCGCAACGAGGCGCGCCAGGTAGTGCGGCACAACGGCATTCTGGTCAACGGTCGCCGAGTCAACATTCCGGCCTACCAGTTGCGCGCCGGCGATGTGCTCGAGGTGGCTGTCGGCGCCAAGGAGCAGCTGCGCATCAAGGCGGCGCTGGCGTCGGCCGAGCAGCGCGGTTTCCCGGAGTGGGTCGATGTGGACGCCAAGGCCTTCAAGGGCACTTACAAAGCGGCGCCGCAGCGAGTCGAGCTGCCGGCGACCATCCGCGAAAACCTGGTGGTCGAACTGTATTCCAAGTAATTCCGAGCCCGCCGTGACCCGGCGGGTCGCCAATCGAGGGCAAGCAAGCCATGCAGAGTGAAGGATTTCTGAAGCCGCGCATCAAGGACATCGAGACCATCTCGCCGACGCATGCCCGTATCGTCATGGAGCCGTTCGAGCGTGGCTATGGCCATACGCTCGGCAACGCCCTGCGCCGCATTCTGCTGTCGTCGATGGCCGGCTACGCCCCCACCGAGGTGCGCATCAACGGCGTGGTGCACGAGTACTCGACCATCGATGGTGTGCAGGAAGACGTGGTTGACCTGCTGCTCAACCTCAAGGGTGTGGTGTTCAAGCTGAACACCCGCAGCGAAGTCCTGATCGAACTGAAGAAGGACGGTGAGGGTGTGGTCACGGCCGGTGATATCGAGCTTGGTCACGATGTCGAGGTGATCAACCCTGACCACGTGATCGCGCACGTCAACCCCGGCGGCAAGCTGGACATGGAGATCAAGATCGAGCGCGGCCGCGGCTATGTGCCCGGCAACCTGCGCACCGACAGCCTGCAGGCGCGTCAGATCGGCACGTTGGTGCTCGACGCCTCGTTCTCGCCGGTGCGCAAGGTCAGCTACGAAGTTCAGGCGGCACGTGTGGAACAGCGCACCGACCTCGACAAGCTGGTGATCGACATCGAGACCAACGGGGTGGTCGAGCCGGAGGATGCCCTGCGTCAGGCGGCCACCCTGCTGATGGACCAGCTCTCGGAATTCTCGAGCTTCCAGAGTACGGAATCGCCGGGAGAGCCGCTGCGTGCGCCGCAAGTCGACCCGGTTCTACTGCGCCCGGTCGACGACCTCGAGCTGACGGTCCGCTCGGCCAACTGCCTCAAGGCGGAGAACATCTATTACATCGGCGACCTGATCCAGCGCACCGAGGCGGAGTTGCTGAAGACCCCGAACCTCGGCCGCAAGTCGCTCACCGAGATCAAGGAAGTGCTGGCCTCGCGCGGCCTCACCCTTGGCATGAAACTCGAGAACTGGCCCCCGGCCGGCCTCGAGCGCACCTGAGGAGATCACCATGCGTCACCGCCATGGACTGAGAAAACTGAATCGCACAAGCAGCCATCGCCTGGCCATGCTGCGCAACCTGACCAACGCACTGCTGCGCTTCGAGACCATCCGCACCACGCTGCCCAAGGCCAAGGAACTGCGCCGTGTCGCCGAGCCGCTGATCACCCTGGCCAAGACGCCGACGCTGGCCAACCGCCGGCTGGCTTTCAACCGCCTGCGCGACCGCGAGATGGTGGTCAAGCTGTTCGACGAGCTAGGCCCCCGCTTCGCTGCGCGTCCGGGGGGCTACCTGAGCATCCTCAAGTTCGGCTTCCGTCAGGGAGACAACGCGCCGATGGCGCTGGTCAGCTTGATGGACCAGCCGGAGCCGTCGTCTGCGGTCGAGGTCGAAGCGGCCTAAGCGCACTGGCGAAGACGCGGAGAAGGCCGGCCTTGCCGGCCTTTTTTTGCGCGACGACAGGCGCTTGCGCCGCCGCTACAATGCAGGCATGTCCGCCTTCGACCTGACTCACCACTTCCTCATCGCCATGCCCGGCATGGCAGACCCGCACTTTGCCGGCACCCTGACCTACGTCTGCGAGCACAACGACGACGGCGCCTTGGGGATCGTGGTCAACCGTCCCACCGACATGACCATGGCTTCGCTGTTCAGGCAGATCAACATCGAGCTTGATGCGTCGGACCTCGCCGAGCGACCGGTGATGTTTGGCGGGCCGGTGCAGACCGACCGCGGTTTCGTGTTGCACCGCCCGGTCGGCAAGTGGCAGTCGAGCCTCAGCGTGCGCGAGGGCGTGTCGCTGACCACGTCGCGCGACATTCTCGAGGCCTGCGCCGCCGGGCAGGGTCCGCACGAGATGATCGTGAGTCTGGGCTACGCCGGCTGGACCGCCGGTCAGCTCGAGCAGGAGATGGTCGCCAACGCTTGGCTGTCGGTGCAGGCCGACCCGCAGATCCTGTTCGACGCACCTTACGGGGAGCGTGTCGACCGCGCGCTGGCGTTGCTCGGCATCGAACTCGGCAGCCTGTCGGAAGAGGCGGGCCACGCCTGATGGCGGGCACCGTCCTCGCTTTCGATTTTGGTGAACGCCGCATTGGCGTGGCAGTTGGCGAAACCGGGGTTGGGTCGGCACACCCCCTGCAAACCATCGATGCGCGTGACAATGTCACCCGCTTCGCCCGCATCGGTCGACTGGTCGAGGAGTGGAAGCCCGCTCGCGCCGTGGTCGGCCTGCCGGCTCCCGAGCATCCTGACCACCCGATGAACTCGCGCTGCCGCAAGTTCGCGCGGCAGCTCGAGGGGCGCTTTGGCATCGCCGCCGAGCTGGTTGACGAAGCGTGGTCGTCGGTGGTGGCGGAGGCGGACCTTGCGGCGGTGGGGCTCGATGCGCCGCGCCGCAAGGCGGTGCTCGACAGCGTCGCCGCGCAGTTGATCCTGCAGGCTTGGCTCGACCAGCACGGCCGTGCCGCCGGGTCGGGCGTGTGCGATGGCCAGGGCGGCGCGCCCGACACAGCGGGGGCAGCATGACCCTCGCCACCGAGCAACTGAGTGCCGACGGGCGTCTGCGCCATCTGCTCACCCTGCAGGGCTTGCCGCGCGAGGTGCTGCATCGGATCCTCGATGCTGCGGCGGGGTTTGTCAGCGTCGGCGAGCGCGAGAGCAAGAAATTGCCGCTGCTCAGGGGCAAGACGATTTTCAACCTGTTCTTCGAGTCGTCGACGCGCACCCGCACCACTTTCGAGATCGCCGCCAAGCGGCTCTCCGCCGATGTCATCAGCCTCAACGTGGCGACCAGCAGCCAGAGCAAGGGCGAGTCGGTGCTGGATACGGTGCAGAACCTTGAGGCGATGGATGCCGACCTGTTTGTGGTGCGGCATGCCGCCAGCGGCGCCGCGCACTTCATCGCGCGGCATGTGCGGCCGTACATCGCGGTGGTCAATGCCGGCGACGGGCGCCATGCCCACCCGACGCAGGGCCTGCTCGACATGTTCACCATCCGCCAGTTCAAGGGCGATTTCGCGCCGCTGGCGGTGGCCATCGTTGGCGACGTGCTGCACAGCCGCGTGGCGCGCTCGGAGATCCACGCCCTGCGTACCCTGGGGGTACGTGACATCCGTGTGATCGCGCCACGCACCTTGCTGCCGGCCGGGGTCGAAGCGCTTGGCGTGAAGGTGTTCCACGACATGGGCGCCGGGATCAGGGGCGTCGACGTGGTGATGATGCTGCGCCTGCAGAACGAGCGTATGAAGGGCTCGCTGCTGCCATCGGCCGGCGAGTATTTCAAGAACTACGGCCTGACGCCGGAAAAGCTCGCACTCGCCGCGCCCGATGCCATCGTCATGCACCCCGGCCCGATGAACCGCGGTGTCGAGATCGACTCGGCGGTGGCCGATGGCCCGCAGGCGGTGATCCTGCCGCAGGTGACCTTCGGCATCGCGGTGCGCATGGCGGTGATGAACCTGCTGATCGGGGAGGCGGCATGAAACTGCTGATCCGCGGCGGGCGCGTCATCGACCCGGCAAGCGGCTACGACCACATCGCCGACATCTGCGTGGCGGCCGGCCGGGTGGTCGCACTGGGTCAGGTTCCCGCCGACTTCACGCCGCAGCGCGTGATCGAGGCGGCCGGGCTGGTGGTGGCGCCGGGGCTGGTCGACCTCGCCGCGCGCCTGCGCGAGCCGGGCCTCGAGCACAAGGCGACGCTGGAGTCGGAGATGCACGCAGCGGCGGCCGGTGGCGTGACGGCGCTGGCCATCCCGCCCGACACCGATCCGCCGCTCGACGAGCCGGGCCTGGTCGAGATGCTGAAGTTCCGCGCGCGCAACCTTCCGGGGCCGCGAGTGTATCCGGTCGGTGCGCTGACGCCGGGTTTGCGCGGCGAGGGCATCACCGAGATGTCAGAACTCACCGAGGCCGGCTGCGTGGCCTTCAGCCAGGCCGACGCGCCGCTTACCGACACGCAGGTGTTAATGCGCGCCATGCAGTACGCCGCGACCTTTGGCTACCCGCTGTGGCTGCGCCCGCAGGACCCGCACCTGGCGCGTAACGGCATCGCCCACGAGGGCGCCATGGCCGGCACGCTGGGCTTGGTGGGTATCCCGGTGGTGGCGGAGACGCTGGCCATCGGCGCGATGTTGCAACTGATGCGCGTCACTGGCGCGCGCGTGCACCTGTGTCGGCTGTCGAGCGCGGCCGGTCTGGCGCTGGTGCGCGCCGGCAAGGCCGAGGGCCTGCCACTGACCTGCGATGTCGCCGCCCACCACCTGCACCTGACCGATGCCGAACTCGCCCGCTTCGACAGTCAGGCGCACGTTGTGCCGCCGCTGCGCAGTGAGGCCGACCGCGCCGCGCTGGTGGCGGGTCTGGCCGATGGCAGCATCGATGCGGTCTGCTCCGATCATGCGCCGCACGACGACGAGGCCAAGGAAGTGCCTTTCGGTGAATCCGAGCCGGGCGCCACCGGCGTCGAACTGCTGCTGCCGTTGACTCTGGGCTGGGCGCGCGAGGCCGGTGTCGAATTGCCTGCCGCCCTGGCGGCGGTGACCTCGCGCCCGGCCGGCGTGCTGGGCCTCGGCCTCGGCCGGCTGGTGGAAGGCGCACCGGCCGACCTCTGCGTGTTCGACCCCGATGCGCGCTGGTCGGTGACGCGCGAGTCGCTACGCAGCCAGGGGCGCAACTCGCCCTTCCTCGGCCGCGAGCTGCGCGGCCGGGTGCGCTACACGGTGATCGACGGGCATCTGGATTTCGAGTCGGCACCGGCCGCCTGAACGCGGCAGACGTCTCGCCTGCACCCCCACTGCTAATATCTGCGCCCTCGCTGGTGCCCGCGGCCCTTCCGGCCGCCTCTTTTTTCCGGAGTCCCCCATGCTGGTCGCAGCCAACATCACCCAGCAGTTCGGCGCCAAGCCCCTGTTCGAGAACGTCAGCGTCAAGTTCGGCGACGGCTACCGCTACGGCCTGATCGGCGCCAACGGCGCCGGCAAGTCGACCTTCATGAAGATCCTCTGTGGCGTGCTCGAGCCCTCTGGCGGCAATGTGAGCAAGGACCCTCACGAGCGCATGGCCTACCTGCGCCAGGACCAGTTCGCCTTTGAAGACATGCGTGTGCTCGACGTGGTGATGATGGGCCACGCCGAGATGTGGGCGGTGATGCAGGAAAAGGACGCCATCTACGCGAACCCAGAGGCCACCGAAGCCGACTACATGAAGGCGGCCGAGCTGGAAGGCCGCTTTGCCGAGTTCGATGGCTACACCGCCGAGTCGCGCGCCGGCGAGTTGCTGCTTGGCGTGGGGATCCCGGTGGAGCAGCACCAGGGGCCGATGCGCGAGGTGGCGCCGGGCTGGAAGCTGCGCGTGCTGCTGTGCCAGGCGCTGTTCGCCAACCCCGACATCCTGCTGCTCGACGAGCCGACCAACAACCTCGACATCAACACCATCCGCTGGCTCGAGGGCGTGCTCAACGCGCGCGAGTCGACCATGGTCATCATCTCGCACGACCGGCACTTCCTGAACCAGGTCTGCACCCACATGGCCGATCTCGACTACGGCACGATCCAGGTCTACCCCGGCAACTACGACGATTACATGGAGGCCTCGACCCTGGCCCGCCAGCGTCAGATGTCGGCCAACGCCAAGGCCAAGGACCGCATCGCCGAGCTTGAGGAATTTGTGCGCCGCTTCCGCGCCCACAAGTCCAAGGCGCGTCAGGCCACCAGCCGCATGAAGCAGATCGACAAGCTCAAGGTCGAGGACGTCAAGCCTTCGTCGCGCCAGTACCCCTTCATCCGTTTCGATTACGACGACAAAGAGAGGCTGCACCGTTTGGCGCTGGAGATCGAGGGGCTGAGTTTTGCGTATGACGGCGGGCCGCCGGTCATCAAGGACTTCGGCATCCACATCGAGGCCGGCGAGAAGGTCGCCATCGTCGGCGAGAACGGTGTCGGCAAGACCACGCTGCTGCGCCTGCTGGTGGGCGAGTTGCAGGGCACCGGCAAGCTCAAGTGGGCGGAGAAGGCGCGGCCGGGCTACTACGCGCAGGACCACTCGGTTGATTTCGACAGCGACACCAATCTGGTGGACTGGATCGGCCGCTGCGTGCGCTCGGGCGGCTACGAGGGCGCCGACATCGAGACGCTGACGCGCGGCACGCTCGGCCGCTTGCTGTTCTCCGGCGACGAGTTCGCCAAGCCGGTCAAGGTGCTCTCCGGTGGCGAGCAGGGCCGCATGCTGTTCGGCCGGCTCATGCTCGAGCGGCCCAACGTGCTGCTGATGGACGAGCCGACCAATCACCTGGACATGGAGTCGATTGAGTCGCTCAATACCGCGCTGGAGAAGTTCACCGGCACGCTGGTGTTCGTTTCGCACGACCGTGAGTTCGTCAGTTCACTGGCCACGCGCGTGCTGGAGGTGCGGCCGGAGGGCATCGTCGACCATCGCGGCTCCTACGACGACTACCTGGCCAAGCAGGGCCTGGAGTAAGTCCTACCGCATGACCCGCTAAAGCATGACTTGCGTGCCCACCTCCACCACCTGATTCGGCGGCAGGTGGAAGGTTGTCGCTGCGCCTTCCGACTGACGGGTCATCCACGCGAACAGCCCACGACGCCAGCGCGACATGCCACCCACGCCTTCCACCACCTGCGAGCGCGCCACAAAGAAGGTGGTGGTCATCGGGTCGAGGTCGAGGCTGTCCGCCGCCGGCAGCCGCAGCGCCGCGGGGATGTCGGGCTCCTGCCGGAAGCCGTAGCGGACCGAGGCGAGGTACATGCCGTTGCCGGCATCCTGGATGCTCAGGCGATTGTCATCAGTCACATAGGGGACTTCCTCGGTGTACACATGCAGGAACACGTTGCGCTCGTGCAGCACCTTGAAATGCTTGAGGTTATGGAAGAGCGCCGTAGGCACCAGGTCGAGGTTTGCGCAGAGGTAGACGGCGTTGCCGGGCACGCGCGGCACGTCAGGCGCCGGGCCTTCAAGAAAGGCTGAGATGGGGATGTCGTAGGCCGCTTGGCGCTCGCGCACCAGCGCGCTGCCGCGCTTCCAGGTGGTGAGCAGGATGAACAGGCTGATGCCCATGGCGGTGGGCAGCCAGCCGCCGCTGGCGAACTTGCTCAGGTTGCCGGCGAGGAACAGCGTTTCAAGCGCCAGAAAGGTCGCGAGCAGGGCAAGGAGGACAGCCCGCTGGCGTGTCGTGCGCCGTGTCACCACGAAGGCGCAAAGCGCTGAGTCGATGATCATGGCCGCGCAGACGGCGATGCCGTAGGCATTGGCCAGCCGGCTGGACGAGCCGAACTCCATGACCAGCAGCAGCACCGAGGCCCACATCATCCAGTTCATGGCCGGGATGTAGATCTGGCCTTTCTCCACATCTGAAGTGTGCAGCACACGGAAGCGCGGCAGAAAGCCCAGCCGCGAGGCCTGCATGGTGATCGAGAAGGCGCCGGAGATGACCGCCTGCGAGGCGATGACGGTGGCGGCGGTGGCGAGCCCGATCAGCACCGGCAGAAACCATTCCGGCGCCAGCAGGTAGAAGGGGTTGACCACAGCGGCGGGGTCGCGCAGTACCAGCGCACCCTGACCGAAGTAATTGAGCACCAGCGCCGGGCAGACCAGCCCGTACCAGGCCACGCGCACTGGCACCTTGCCGAAGTGGCCCATGTCGGCGTAGAGCGCCTCGCCGCCGGTGAGCACGAGGAACACCGCGCTCAGCATGAGGAATGCGCGGCCGGGCTCCTCCAGCGCGAAATGCAGTGCGTGGCGCGGGTCGAGCGCGCCGAAGATCTCCGGCGTCTGCACGATGCTGGTGAGTCCCAGCACCCCGAGGGTGAGGAACCACAGCACCGTGATCGGCCCGAAGTAGCGGCCGACGAACCCGGTGCCCTGGCGCTGGATGAAGAACAGCAGGGTGAGGATGACCATGGTGATCGGCACCACCCAGTGCGCCAGATCGGGCGCTGCCACGCTGATGCCCTCGACCGCCGAGAGCACCGAGATGGCCGGCGTAATGATGGCGTCGCCATAGAATAGGGCGGCGGCGAATACGCCGAGCAGCACCACGCCGGTGGTGATACCCCCGGCGCTACGTGCCAAGCGCTGCGCAAGTGCGGTCAGGGCGAGCACGCCGCCTTCGCCGTCGTTGTCGAACTCGAGCACCACCAACACGTACTTGATCGAGATGATCAGCGTCATCGCCCAGAACAGCGCCGAGAGCACGGCGAACACATGGCCATGCGTGGGGCTCAGCGCGTGGTGGCCGGCCATCGCCTCCTTGAAGGCGTAGAGCGGGCTGGTGCCGATGTCGCCGTAGACCACGCCCAGAGCGGCGAGGGCGAGCGGGAAGAGGGCCTTCTTTTGACTCGACACGGGTACCGGGCGCGACATTGGAACCGCATCCTGCGCTGCAGCATATGGCCCTGTCAAACGTGCTGGACAGATTCCGGGAGTGGTTCCGCGGCTGCGCTTGCTAGACTCGCGCGGCGGGCCTTTGCGGCCGCGTCTGCCGCCTCCCGCCCCTCACCCGAGCCACCCATGCCCACCCCCGAACACCGACTGTCACGATTGCGCTGGACCGGTTACGGCTTGATGGTCGCCTGCTTCATGCTGGCCTTCTTCCACCGCAACGCGCCGGCGGCCATGGCGGACGCACTGGCTGCCGAGTGGCACGCCGGCCCGGCGTTGCTGGGCGCCATTTCGGCGAGCTATTTCTGGGTCTACACGGCCATGCAGGTGCCCACCGGCATCCTCGTCGACCAGTTCGGTCCGCGGCGCGTTATCGCGCCTGGCATGGCGCTGACCGGTGTCGGCACGCTTGCCTTTGCGCTGGCGCCCGATGCCGCTTGGGGCGCCGCGGCACGCGTTCTGATAGGCCTCGGCGTGGCCTTTCCGTTCATCTCGCTGATGAAGTTCGCTGCCGTGTGGTTCCCCGAGCGGCAGTTCGCCACGGTGAGCGGGCTCACCGTGTTCATCGGCAATCTGGGTGCGGCGCTGGCGGCCACGCCGCTGGTCTGGGTGATGGACCACACCGCGTGGCAGCCGCTGTTCGTCGGGCTCGGTCTGGCCACGCTTGGGCTTGCCGCGCTGACCGGGTGGCTGGTGTTCGACCGGCCGGAACACGCCGGCCTGCCACCAGTGCACCCACCCACGCCGGCGGAGCAGGGCGCCGGGTCGCATTGGCGCGAGGGGCTGCTGCAGGTCCTGCGCAACCGCCGCACGTGGCCCGGCTTCGTGCTCAATTTCGGGCTGGCCGGGGGCGCCTTCGGTTTTGCCGGGCTGTGGGGCGTGCCCTTCCTCGAAGGCAGTTACGGCCTGAGCAAAGCCGAGGCCGCGGCGCAGACCGGCTTGCTGGTGATGGCCTGCGCGGTGGGCGGTCTGGTCATCGGCCGGATGTCGGATGCGCTGGGCCGGCGGCGCCCGGTGATGCTGGCGTGGACGGTGGCGCATACCCTGCTCTGGCTGCCGTGGCTGCTGCACTGGCAGCTGACCCTGTGGCAGCACTCGCTGCTTTCGGCCGGGCTGGGTTTCACCTCGGCGGCATTCGCGCTGACCTGGGCGGTGGCCAAGGAGGTCAATGCGCCACGGCTGGCGGGCATCGCCGCCGGCGTAGTCAACACCGGCGCGTTTCTCGGTGGCGCGATGATTCAGCAGGCGATCGGCGTCTGGGTGGAGTGGCGCTCAGCCACAGTGCCGGCGAGCGCGGCCCTACATGAGGGCGTCTGGCTGATCCCGCTGACCTGCGTGTTCGGCGTGGTGGCGGCGTGGTGCGTGACCGAGACCTACGCGCGCAACATCAGTCACGTGCGCGCTTGAGCCAGACCCAGGCGAGGACCAGGAAGGCGACGCAGAGCAGGGCCTCGGCCAGCGCGTAGGCGGCGGACGGCTGCGGGTCGGCCCAGGCGCGCGTCAGGCCCTCGGTGAGGTAGGGCAGGGTGAGCAGGGAAGCCCACTGGATGCTCTTGAGGCGGCCGTGCAGCAGGCCGAGCAGCGGCAGCAGCAGCGGCAGGCCCTTGAGCACGAGGGCCGATCCGCCCTCGCGCAGTGGCGCGCCGACGCCCTCCCACCAGACGGTGAGCAGGATCAGCGCGATCCAGGTGGCGCAGGCGAGGGTCTGGGTGCGGGAGCGGGTCATGCAGGGTGTGAGCGGGTTGGCGTGAACGGGGTCAGCGCAGCCGCCTCGCCACTTCGGCCACGCGGCGGCCGAGGGCGATGGCGAGCGCATGCTCCTGCGCATCCACCGGGCGGTCGCCGGTGCTGCCGCCGACATGCGAGGCGCCATAGGGTGTGCCGCCGCCAGCGGTCTCGCTCAGCGCCCTCTCGCTGTAGGGCAGGCCGACGATGACCATACCGTGGTGCAGCAGCGGCAGCATCATCGAGAGCAGCGTCGCCTCGTTGCCGCCGTGCAGGCTGCCGCTGGAGGTAAAGACGCCGGCTGGCTTGCCGACCAGTGTGCCGGACGCCCACAGGCCGGCGGTGCCGTCGAGGAAATATTTGAGGGGTGCGGCCATGTTGCCAAAGCGCGTCGGCGAGCCGATGAACAGGCCATCGCACTGCGCGAGGTCGTCGAGCGTGGCGTAGGGTGCGCCGGAGTCGGGCACCTCGGGCTCGGTGGCCTCGCAGACGGTGGAGACGCGCGGCACGGTACGCAACACTGCGCTGCAACCGGCCACCGATTCGACCCCGCGGGCGGCCAGGCGCGCGAGTTCGCGGGTGCCGCCGTGTGTGCTGTAGTAGACGATGAGGACGCGTGCCATGTCCGTATCATAGCGGCCATGGTGAAAGCAGCTGTGATGCATTGGGCCGGATTGGCCGGCCGGGTCCGCCGGCGTTTTCGCGAGGACCATCTCGGCCAGGTGGCCTCCAGCCTCGCCTTCACGACCCTGCTCGCGCTGGTTCCGCTCATTACCATCATGCTCACGGTGGTGTCGGCCTTCCCCATGTTCGAAGAGTGGTCGATCGCGTTCAAGCGCTTCCTGCTCACCACGCTGGTGCCTGATTCGGCCGGCAAGGTGATCAGCGTCTACATGCTGCAGTTCAGCAGCAACGCGCACAAGCTCACCGCCATCGGTTTGGTCATCCTGGCCGTCACCGCGATCAGCCTGATGATGACCATCGAGGCGGCCTTCAACGGCATCTGGCACGTGCAGCGGCACCGGCCGCTCGCGGTGCGGCTCACCACCTACTGGGCGGTGATGACGGCGGGGCCGGTGGTGGTCGGGGCGGGCCTCTCCATCACCTCGGCGCTGACCGGGCTGGCGG
>VEQZ01000004.1 GCA_018882975.1 Rhodocyclaceae bacterium
GCCCTGACCGGTGCATCGTCGCCTGGCTGGTTGAACACCACCAGATCGACACTGGCTTGCGCCGCCTTGGGAAGGTCCTTGAAGTTGAAGGTCTGCGGCTGCGTACCCCCCGCCGCAACGTCGAGGACACGCGTGTCGGACGCAAGGGCCTTGAGATCGGCGGGCGAGACCACGGCTGCGACCTTGACGGACGTCGGGTCGCTACCCAGCACGTTCTGCAGTGCCGACCGGGTGGATGAGTCGACACCCGTTGCGAGGTTGCTGACAACGGACGCAACCGTTACGTCGTAGTTAGAGCCGGAACTTGCCATCTGATTAGCCTCGTCGGGTTCAATGTCGACGAATTATGCCTACTTGACACATTATTCATCGCCACTTATCCGAGCGGCATTCGGTCGTTATCGCCCACTTAGTAGGCAACGGCTTCCGGAGCTCATCATAGAGTCCCGCTCTACGTATTGTTCAGTGTCAAAGGCTGATCTTGGCAGCCGGCGGGGCACTTTGTTTCACTGGCTCATCCAGTGAGCCCTTGATGTTGGAGATTAGCAGGACAGGGAGCCGTGAGGCCAAAAACTTTGGATGGGTGCGATGGCATGTAACGCAAGTTTGGTCGGCGAATGCTTCACGCGGTCCCTGACGACGCTGCTACGCCGTCGCAACGGGGGCAGGATCCCGCGCATCTCCGCACTGACCAAAGAATTCAATCAGGCGTGGAATTGGGCAGACCCCATCAGCCCGGAAACCTTTCGGCGCTGGCTCCGCGGCACAGCAACGCCGGAACTTCACCGGTTTATTCAGCTGTGCGCGTTCCTTAAATGTTCCCCCCAAGAACTCCTGACAGGCGTATCGCTGCCAGGTTGCGACGACGTCGCGACCGAGGCTGCAAAAGCCGGCGTGCGTTCACTGATCGACCAGCTCGACCCGCTTGAGCTCTCGGTATTGGCGCAACTGCTCAGGACATCGAGCGCAAATGGCTCACCTCACAGACCGATACCTGCCGCTCCGTCGATCCAGCCAGACGCCCCGCAAAAAAAAAGGGGGGTGATGGAGACAGCGCAGAACTGAGGTAATCACAGTGGCTTAGTCAGGTCCTGCCCGACGCGACGACCCGCTGAGGAGCAATCACCGCCGCATCGCCACCCGGTCTGAGCCTCAGCGCCCGGCGAGGCACTCCACCCAATGCAGCACCGGCCGCGACGAGCGCGCTGCGAGGTGCTGCTGGCAACCGATATTGGCGGTGACGATGACATCGCCCGGCAGGGCATCCAGATGGCCGAGCTTGCGGCCGCGCAATTCGTCGGCCAGACCGGGGTTGAGCACCGACCAGGCGCCCGCCGACCCACAACAGAGGTGCGCGTCGGCGGGGCGCTGCAGGTCGAAGCCGAGTTCGCGCAGCGTTGCCTCGATGGCCGGCGCGGCGGCAAGGCCGTGCTGCAGGGTGCAGGGCGGATGCCACGCCACGCGGCGCCGCGGCGCCGCGGTCCAGCGCGCCGGCCACGCCTCGCGGCGCTGCGCCAGCCACTGGCCGATATCCATGGCGGCCTCGGCCACACGCCGCGCGCGCGGCGCATAGACCGGGTCGTCGGCGAACCAGTCCGGATAGTCCTGCAGCGTCAAGCCGCAACCGCTGGCGTTGCTGATGATGGCCCGGGCAGCGCCGGATTCGAGCAGTGGCCACCACGCATCGATGTTGGCGCGGGCGAGCGCGCGGGCCGCCTGCGCATCGTCGAGGTGCGCCGGAATGGCGCCGCAACACGCGCCGGCGGCGGGGCGCAACACGCGGTCGCCGAGCGCGGCGAGCACGGCCTCGGTGGCCATGTCGATGGCCGGACGCAGATGCGGCTGCACGCAGCCGCGCGGCAGGATGACGGTGTGGCCACTCGCGGGCGCGGCGGCTTGCGCGGGGCTGGTCAGCGGCGCGACCGGCCGCGGTCCGGCTTGTGAAGACGGTGAACAAGCGACCGTTTCCGGCCCGCCGGGTACTTTGTCCCGCAACCCCGCCGGCAGCAATGGCCGCAGCAGACGGCCGAGCCGCAAAAGCGGGCCAAACAGCGGCGAGAGCAGACCGCGCCGCAGCAGCGTGCGCATCAGCCGCACGCGCCAGGGCCGCGCCACCCGCGCCTGCACCGCACGGCGGCCGATGTCGAGCAGGCGGTGGTAACTCACCCCCGATGGGCAGGTCGTCTCGCACGAGCGGCAGCCGAGGCAGCGGTCAAGGTGCTGCAGCGTGGTGGCGCTGGCCGCGCCGCTCTCCAGCGCGTTCTTGATCAGGTAGATGCGGCCGCGCGGGCTGTCGAGCTCGTCACCGAGGATCTGGTAGGTCGGGCAGGTGGCAAGGCAGAAGCCGCAATGCACGCACTTGCGCAACACCGCGTCGGCGGTAGCGCCTTCGAGTGTGGCGAGCAGGCTGTCGGGGAGTCGCGTCTGCATGGCTCAAACGGCCGGACTAGCGGGACGGCAGGCCGCGTCTGCAGCGCGCCCCGAAGGTGCGGGCAACGATGCAGCAGCCGGAGCGGCATCCGCGTCCGCGTCGAAGCGCCCGCTGTCGAACACGCCGTGCGGGTCGAACACCGCGAACAGGCGCTGGTGCAGGGCCAGCCGCACCGGATCGAGCGGGTGCATGGCCGGCCGCGCCCGGTTGCCGTGCCAAGCGGTGGCGTGGCCGCCAAGCGATGCGGCGAGCGCCCGTACCTCGGCCGCCGGCGCCGCGCTGCGCAGCCAGCGCAAGCCGCCGCACCAGTCGATGGCCACCTCGCCCTCGGCGGCGAGGCTGCGGGTGGTAGTGGGGACCGCGAGGCGCCATAGCGGGAGGCCCTCGTCCGCCTCCCCGGCACACGCCTGCCCACCGGCCACCTCCATGGGCATCGCGGCGGCGCTCGCCCACAGGCGCGCCGCGGCCTCCTGCGGCAGCGCCTCGCCCCCCACCCCCGCCAGCGCCGCGCGCACGCCCGCCTCCGAGCCCGACAAGCGCAGATACAGCGCGCCCCCCGCCCACGCCGCGGCACTGAGCGGCAGCGGCGTGCCAGCCAGCCGGTTCATGTGGTCGATGGCGGCATCGGCCGGCATGGGCAGCGCCACCGTCTTCTCGCGCTGCGGGCGCGGCAGCAGGCGAAAGCTCACCTCCAGCACCACGCCGAGCCGCCCCCATGCGCCCGCCTGCAAGCGGAACAAGTCGAAGCCGGCGACGTTCTTCATCACCCGGCCGCCGAACTGCAGCACCTGCCCGCGCCCATCGACCAGGCGCACGCCGAGCAGCGCATCGCGCACCGCACCGGCAAAGGCGCGGCGCGGGCCGGCGAGGCCGCTGGCCACTGCACCACCCACCGTCGCGCCGGGCCAGGCCGGTGGCTCGAAGGGCAGCATCTGGCCGTGTGCGGCGAGTTCGTCTTGCAGATCGGCCAGCGGCGTGCCGGCGCGGACCGTAGCCACCAGTTCGGCCGGGTCGTAGTCGACGATGCCTCGCAGCTCCAAAGTTGAAAGTATCCCGGCGGAGCGCATCCCGATGGAGCGAATCTCGGCGGAGAGCGTCCCGCCGCGCGGCGTGCCGCCGAGGCCGCGCTTGCTGTCACCCCCGACGGTATGCAGCACGCGGTGGTCGGCGCCGGCGGCGCGTACGGCATCTGCCAGCCGCATCACGGCCGCATCGTCCGAAACCATGTCACGTGGACCCACGGCATGCCCTCGCAACAGCACGGACTCGCTCACGCGACCGACTCCGCGCCGAACCCACCCGCAGCCGCCGCATGGCCTGCCAGGAACCTCATCCTCAATACCTCGGCAATTCCGGGTGCAGCAGCTTGCCGCCGTGCACATGCATGCCGCCCATCTCGGCGCAGCGGTGCAGGGTCGGCACCGCCTTGCCGGGGTTGAGCAGGCCGGCCGGGTCGAAAGCGCGCTTCACCGCATGGAAAGTCGCCAGCTCGGGCGTGCTGAACTGCACGCACATGGCGTCGAGCTTTTCCACACCGACGCCGTGCTCGCCAGTGATGGTGCCGCCCACCTCCACGCATGCCCGCAGAATATCCAGCCCGAAGGCCTCGGCGCGCTCGACGTCGCCAGGTTGGTTGGCGTCGTAGAAGATCAGCGGGTGCAGGTTGCCGTCGCCGGCATGAAACACATTGGCGCAGGCCAGCCCGTGCTCCGCCGACAACTCGGCGATGCGCCGCAGGACATTGGAAAGATGCTTCTTCGGGATGGTGCCGTCCATGCAGTAGTAGTCCGGCGTGATGCGCCCCACCGCCGGGAAGGCCGCCTTGCGCCCGGCCCACAGCCGCAGCCGCTCGGCCTCGGACTGCGAGGTGGCCAGCGACACCGCGCCGTGGCGGCGGCAGACCGCCTCGATGCGGGCGATCTCGTCGGCGACTTCCTCTGCGGTGCCGTCGGATTCGGCAAGCAAGATCGCGCCGGCCTCCAGCGGATAACCGGCGTGGACAAAGTCCTCGACGGCGCGGGTGGCCAGCGCGTCCATCATCTCCAGGCCGGCGGGGATGATGCCCTCGCCGATGATGCCGGCCACCGCGTCGCCGGCCGCCTCCACCGTGGCAAAGGCAGCCATGACCACCTGCGCGACGCGCGGGCGCGGCAGCAGGCGCACGGTGACTTCGGTGACCACCGCCAGCAGGCCCTCCGAGCCCATCATCAGTGCCAAGAGGTCAAGGCCGCTGTCGTCCGGCGCCTCGCCGCCAAGGGTGACAGGCGTGCCGTCGGCCAAAAAGCCACGTACGCCGAGCACGTTGTGCACGGTCAGGCCGTACTTGAGGCAATGCACGCCACCCGAGTTCTCGGCGACGTTGCCGCCGATGCTGCACGCGATCTGGCTGGACGGGTCCGGCGCGTAATAGAGGCCGTGCGGCGCGGCGGCCTCGGAGATGGCGGCGTTGCGCACCCCCGGCTCGACTACTGCGACACGTGAGAGCGGGTCGATGCGGACGATGCGCTTGAGGCGCGCCAGCGACAGCAGCACCGCGTCGGCGCGCGGCAAAGCGCCGCCGGCCAGCCCGGTGCCGGCACCGCGCGGAATCACTGGCGTCTGGTGTGCGTGGCAGATGCGCAGCACCGCCTGCACCTGTTCGGCCGTGTTCGGCAGTGCAACGGCCAGCGGCGGCTGCCGGTACATGGCAAGGCCGTCGCACTCGTAGGGGCCGAGTTGCTCCGGCTCGCTGAGCAGCGCGTCGGCCGGCAGCACGCGCGCCAGCGCGGTGAGCAGGTCGCGGCCCATGGCCGGGTTGAAGCCGTCCGTTTCGGCGGTGCCCGGTGCGATGGTGGTCGGGTTGTCCAAGGTCTCGGTGTGCATCGGGCCATTTTGGCCGAGCGGCACGGTTTTTGGGGGGGCGCCAAAGGTAAAATGGATTGGAGCGAATCCAATCCGAGAGTCCGAGAGCCATGATCTCCGCCAACGCCGCCCTCGACCGGCTCAAGACCGGCAACGGCCGCTACATCCGCAACGAAAGCCAAGCCCGGGTGAGTGACCTCAACCGCAGCGCGCTCACCACCGGGCAGACGCCGTTCGCCATCATCCTCGGCTGCTCCGACTCGCGGGTCCCCGCCGAACTGGTCTTCGACCAGGGCTTGGGCGACCTCTTCGTCATCCGTGTCGCCGGCAACATCGTCGCGCCCTCGCAGGTGGGCAGTGTGGAATTTGCCGCCGAGAAACTGGGTTCACGATTGGTTGTGGTGATGGGCCACACCAACTGCGGCGCGGTCTCCGCCACCCTCGACGCGGTGCTGAGCGGCAACGCCGCCGACTCGCGCAACATCCGCTCGATCATCGACCGCATGCGCTGCTCGGTGGAGATCGCCCGCGAATCGGCACCGGCCGACGACCGCGAGGCGCTGATGCGGCACGCCAGTCGCGCCAACATCCGCATCGCCTGCAACCAGTTGCGCCACGGCTCGGACATCATCGAGCGGCTCATCGATCAGGAAGGCCTGATGGTGGTCGGCGCCGAATACTCGATCGAGACCGGGGCGGTGGAGTTCTTCGACGGCGTGTGAGGCTGCTGGTGCGACCGCCTTGCCCACGTTAGAATCGCGGGCTTTTTACCGGCCACCCCGCACCCCATGGCTCTGATCGTACAGAAGTTCGGCGGCACCTCCGTCGGCAGCCCCGAGCGCATCAAGAATGTGGCCGAACGCGTCGCGCGCTTCCACGCCGCGGGCCACCAGCTGGTGGTGGTGGTCTCCGCCATGAGCGGCGAGACCAACCGCCTGATCGCGCTGGCCAAGGAGATCCAGGCCAACCCGGACCCGCGCGAACTGGACGTGGTGGTCTCCACCGGCGAGCAGGTCACCATCGGGCTGCTGGCGATGGCGCTCAAGAGCATCGGCATCGAGGCACGCTCCTACACCGGCGGCCAGGTCAAGATCCGCACCGACTCCGCCTACACCAAGGCGCGCATCCTGCGCATCGACGACGCCGCCATGCGCGCCGACCTTGCCAAGGGGCGCGTGGTGATCGTCGCTGGCTTCCAAGGCATCGACGACGCCGGCAACATCACCACGCTGGGCCGCGGCGGCTCGGACACCACCGGCGTGGCGCTGGCCGCGGCGCTCAAGGCCGACGAGTGCCAGATCTACACCGATGTGGACGGCGTCTACTCCACCGACCCGCGGGTGGTGCCGGAGGCGCGCAAGCTCGACCGCATCACCTTCGAGGAGATGCTCGAACTGGCCAGCAGCGGCTCCAAGGTGCTGCAGATCCGCTCGGTGGAGTTCGCCGGCAAGTACAAGGTGCGCCTGCGCGTACTGTCCTCGTTCATGGACGACCCGGGCGAGGGCACGCTGATCACTTTCGAGGAAGACGAGAACATGGAACAAGCCGTCATTTCGGGCATCGCCTTCAACCGCGACGAAGCCAAGATCACCGTGCTCGGCGTGCCGGACAAGCCGGGCATCGCCTACCAGATCCTGGGCCCGGTGGCCGACGCCAATATCGACGTCGACCTGATCATCCAGAACATCGGTCGCGACGGCACCACCGACTTCTCCTTCACCGTGCACCGCAACGAGTACCAGAAGGCGCTCAAGGTGCTCAACGAGACGGTCAAGCCGCACATCGGCGCGCGCGAGGTACTGGGCGATGACAAGATCGCCAAGGTGGCGGTGGTCGGTGTCGGCATGCGCAGCCACGTCGGCGTGGCCTCCACCGTGTTCCGCACGCTGGCCGAGGAAGGCATCAATATCCAGATGATCAGCACGTCCGAAATCAAGATCTCGGTCGTGGTCGATGACAAGTACATGGAATTGGCGGTGCGGGTGCTGCACCGCGCTTTCGGCCTCGATGGAGAGACCAAGCTTGTCTGAGCGGGCCGCCTGATGCGTTGATGGGCGGCCGCGCCGGTTTGACCGGCACTGCCCCGTGCGTTACCATCGCGTTCTTGCTGGAGACATGGCCGAGAGGTCGAAGGCACTCCCCTGCTAAGGGAGCATACGGGCATAAACCCGTATCGAGGGTTCGAATCCCTCTGTCTCCGCCACGGCCGACACAGTTTCATGCGCCCGTAGCTCAGCTGGATAGAGTACCTGGCTACGAACCAGGGGGTCAGGAGTTCGAATCTCTTCGGGCGCGCCATACAAACAAGGGGTTGGAGACGATGAGTCCCAACCCCTTGTGCTTTGGCGGCTGTTTGCCAACCACTTTTCCTCCAACAAATCCTGGACCTGAGCGGCCTTTTTGAGGGCATTTCACCGACTCCGTCAGCTGCCGACCGACCATCCTCCAGTCAGCCCCTGACCTTGGCCCCGTCGTGCGCAAGCGCCGCGAGTCCCAGTCGCTGCGCATCGACGATGGTCCGCTCCTGTCAGTCGGACAAGGCGCTAAGGCACCCGCCCATCCGCACCAATTTGGTGCACGCCCTGACTCGCCAGCAGCACGGTGTACGCCACGGAGAGCGTGTCATCGTCGATCCGGTCGATCAATTCATGCAGGGTGGACCGGATATTCCGCGGCCCCACATCGCCCTGGCTGCTCCCCTTCGCATGGGATTCAACCGACTGGAAGTCGGTGAGCAGAAGTTGGCTGACCTCCGCCGGAGACATGCTGAGGAAACAACACAAACGGGAAAAATTGGGCAGGTCAGGCACGGACAGGCCGCGCATCCAGCGGCGCATGGTCTCGGCCGGAAGTCGCTTGCCGCCGAGGCGCTGGGTGGCCTCATTGAAAGCCGCTGCCAGCTCAACCGCCTTGGGCAGTCTGCCGCCCGACCGACGCCGCAGAGTGGCACGGAGACGGTCGGAGAACACCTCCGCGAAAACCGGATGCTGAGAAATATCGACCGCTCTGAACACGCTGCGCCAACCTCCGCCTCAGGCCCATCACTGGATTTAATGCACCCGACTTATAGTGCAGTTGCATAGATGCCGACACCGGGTGCGCGCAAATCGCAAACGAGAGAGGTTTTTGAGGCCAAAAACACATGAGTGTGTCTGGGATGCCCTCGCTGCTGGTCATTGCTCGCCCCGCGTCTGCAGCCCGTTTTACTTGGCCAAGGGCTCACAGAGAGAGCCTGTGGCCCGCGACCCGCTCAGCTGCCGGCGTAGCTCACCACTGCATCCCATCCGAGACCGGCCTCGCCGAGACGTGCCGGCCCCGGCAGGAACTCGAGGCTGACCACCACGCCGGCGCCGGCGGGCGAAACGTCAAAATCGCGCTCGAGCAGAGCGGCCACTGCCAGCAGCGTGCCCCCGGTGGCCAGCACGTCATCGACCACCCAAGGCCTTTGCCCCAGAGGCGCGTGATGCTGCACCTGCAGTTCGTCGACGCTGTACTCGGTCTCGTACGTGATGCCATGCACGGCGCCAGGCAGTTTGCCGGGTTTGCGCGCCACCACCAGAGGCAGACCGAGGCGCTGCGCGACCGGCGCGCCGAACAAAAAGCCGCGGCTCTCCACCGCCACCACGCTGCTGGCGCCGCGCGCCTGCGCAAAGCCCGCCAACTGCGCCACGCACCAGTCGTAGGCCGGCGGATGGTGCAGCACCGCGGTGATGTCAAGAAAGCCGACGCCCGCGCGCGGGAAATCGGGTACCACGGGAATGATCGCTTTGAGGTCCATAGGGCTTTTCTGAGGCAAGCGGCATCTGTCAGTTGCCGGATGTGCCGGCAGGGCTGCTAGAGTAGCCTCATTGCATGGCTATAGACACCTTGCAGATGACCGACCGTCTGACTCAGGCAGGCATGGACCGGCAGCAGGCCGAGGCGGTGGTGCGCGCCGTTGTCGATGCGCAGACGGAACGGGTGACGCGGGAGCAGTTGGAGATTGCGCTCGCCCCCCTGCGTACCGACCTCGCCGTGCTCAAGTGGATGATGGCGGCGACCGCCTCCGCGGTGTTCGCGCAGCTGCTCAAGGGCTTCTTCGGCAGTTAACGGGCGCCCTGCCCCGCCCCCTCGCATGCCCGCAGCACGGCGTCGGCGTCATGGGCCACGCATGACGGCCCAAGCGTCACGGCGCCCCGCGCTCGTGGCCGAGCTGCCTGACACCGGCATCGCCGATCTCCGGCACATCGCTCTCGTCTTTCAGCGCCACGCCGGTGAGTTGCAGTCGGCGCGCCTCGCGCGCCAGCCACAAAAGTTTGTGTGCGGCGGCGGCGTGCGAAAGGCCCTCGGGGCGGATGTTGGAGATGCAGTTGCGCTGCGCGTCGTTGCAGCCCACCCGCGGCGCCCAGGTGAGGTAGACACCGAGGCTGTCGGGCGAGGTCAGGCCCGGCCGCTCACCGATAAGCATGGCGACCATGCGCGCGCCCAGCGCCTCGCCGACCTCGTCCGCCAGCGCCACGCGCGCCTGCCGTGCGATCACCACCGGGCCGCTGCGCCAGCCCTGCGGCCAGCGCGCCTTGAGTTCGGCCAGCAGCAGCGGCGCCTGACGCGCCACCGCCAGCGACGACAGGCCGTCGCCGACCACCAGCAGCAGGTCGGGGGCCGGCGTGCGCGCGCCCGCCTGCAGATGCGCCACGT
The DNA here is from genome assembly GCA_018882975.1 of Rhodocyclaceae bacterium. Lineage (GTDB taxonomy): Bacteria > Pseudomonadota > Gammaproteobacteria > Burkholderiales > UBA3065 > UBA3065. The sequence goes on from VEQZ01000004.1 coordinate 9,950, forward strand.
CTTCGGGGGCCACGCGACGGCCCAGATCGGGCCGCAACAGATAGGTGTGGCGGTCGGCGGCGCGGCTCGCCACTTGGGTCACGTCAAAGCCGAGGCGCTCGATGGTCTGCTGCAGCGCCTCGGTGTCGAGCGGCAGGTGCACGGCGTCGCGGGCCAGCGCGTGCGACACGCCGAAATCCAGCACCTCGCGCGTCGGCAGGCTCGAGCCGACGCGGCCCAGCGCGATGCGGGCACGGGTATGCCGCCGCAGCATCTGCCAGGGGTCGGGCTGAACCAGCGCGTCGTCGGCCATGCGCCAGCCGGCCTCAGCTCGCCAGCAGATGCCGCGGCAGGTTCTGCAGCATGGCGTGCTGGCTGCCCACCGGCTGCACCTGCCCGTCGGAATCCATGATGTTCATGCGCTTGAGCCACGCCTCGAACTCTGGCGCCGGTCGCAAGCCCAGCAGCTTGCGCAGGTAGAGCGCATCGTGGAAGGACGTGGTCTGGTAGTTGAGCATGATGTCGTCGGCGCCGGGGATGCCCATGATGAAGGTGATGCCCGCAGTGCCCAGCAGGGTGAGCAGCGTGTCCATGTCGTTCTGGTCGGCCTCGGCGTGGTTGGTGTAGCAGACGTCGCAACCCAGCGGCACGCCCATCAATTTGCCGCAGAAGTGATCTTCCAGCCCGGCGCGGACGATCTGCTTGCCATCGAACAGATACTCCGGCCCGATGAAGCCGACCACCGTGTTGGTGAGCAGCGGCTGGTAACGCCGCGCCACGGCATAGGCGCGCGCCTCGCAGGTCTGCTGGTCGACCCCGTGATTGGCGTTGGCCGACAGCGCCGAACCTTGGCCGGTCTCGAAATACATGACGTTCTGCCCCACGGTGCCACGCTTGAGGCTCAATGCCGCATCGCGCGCCTCGTCGAGGATGCCGAGGTTGATGCCAAAGCTCTCGTTGGCTTTTTGCGTGCCGGCGATCGACTGGAACACCAGGTCCACCGGCGCGCCCTTCTCCATCGCCTGGATCTGGTTGGTGACGTGGGTCAGCACGCAGGACAGGGTGGGGATGCCGTACTGCTGGATCACCTCGTTGAGCAGGTCGTAGAGCGTCATCAGCGCCGGGACGCTGTCGGTGGCCGGGTTGACGCCGATCACCGCGTCGCCGGCACCATAGAGCAGGCCGTCGAGCATCGACGCGGCGATGCCGCGCGCGTCGTCGGTCGGGTGGTTGGGCTGCAGGCGCACCGACAGATGCCCCGGCAGGCCCACCGTGTTGCGAAACGCCGTGACCACCCGGCATTTGCGCGCGACCAGAATGAGGTCCTGATTGCGCATCAGCTTGCTCACCGCAGCGGCCATCTCCGGCGTGATGCCGGGGGCGATGCCGGCCAGCGTGGCGCTGTCGGCGGCATCAGACAGCAACCAGTCGCGGAAATCGCCGACCGTGAGGTGCGAAACCGGGGCGAAGGCCCGGGCATCGTGACTGTCGATGATCAGGCGGGTGACCTCGTCGGTCTCGTAGGGCACCAGCAAGTCCTCGAGAAACGTCTTGAGCGGCACCTCGGCCAGACAGACGCGGGCGGCCATGCGCTCGCCGTCGGTCGCGGCAGCAAGCCCCGCGAGGTGGTCGCCCGAGCGCGCCGGCGTGGCGCACGCCATCAGCGCGCGCAGGCTGTCGAAGCGGAAATTGAAACCACCGACGCTGGTCTGGTAAGCCAAAAAATTGCCCCTCGCGACCCCGCGCGCAAGCACGCGCGGGCGTCGCCATGGTAACCGCTCAGGCGCCGCCGGGCAGCGGGTCCGCCGCACCGGCGCGCTGCGCCCGGGTCAGCGCAAAGTAGGCGTAGGCGAGCGCCATCAAGCCGACGAACACCAGCGCCAGCATCGGGTTGAAATAGACCATGGTGACCAGACTGACCACCGCCAGCACCAACGCGATGGCCGGAAACACCGGGTAGGCGATGGCCATGAACGGCCGCGGCAGGTTGGGCTCGTTCTTGCGCAGGGCGAACAGGCTCAACATCGACACGATGTAGAGCACGATGGCGCCAAACACCGACATGGTGATGAGGTTGGCGGTGAGCGTCATGCCACCGAGCTGGATGTGCTCGTCGCTCAGGATCGCCCCGATGCCGACCACGCCACCGGCGATCAGCGCGCGGTGCGGCGTCTTGAAGCGCTCGTTGACCTCGGCGAAGTAGCCCGGCATGTAGCCGGCGCGGGACAGCGCGAAGATCTGCCGCGAGTAGCCGAGGATGATGCCGTGGAACGAGGCGATGAGCCCGAACAGGCCGATCCACACCAGCATGTGCAGCCAGCCGCTGTTCTCGCCGACGATCATCTTCATCGCCTGGGGCAGCGGGTCGTTGATGTTGGAGAGCTTGGACCAGTCGCCGGCACCGCCGGCGAACAGCATCACGCCGAGCGCCAGTGTGACCAGCGTGAGGATGCCGGCGATGTAGGCCTTGGGGATGGTCCGGCGCGGCTCCAGCGCCTCTTCGGCGGCCATCGCCACGCCCTCGATGGCGAGGAAGAACCAGATGGCGAAGGGGATGGCGGCGACGATGCCGGTGACGGCTGCCGCCGAGAACTCGTTCTGCCCGGCCCAGCCATTGGCGACGAAGTTGCTCACCGAGAAGCCTGGCGCCACCACGCCCATGAACACCAGCAACTCGAGGATGGCCACCACGGTGACAAACAATTCGAAGTTGGCGGCGATGCGCACGCCCAGGATGTTGAGCCCGATGAACACGAAGTAGGCACCGATGGCCATGGCCTTGGGGTCGAGCCCGGGGAACTGCACATTGAGGTAGGCGCCGATGGCCATGGCAATCGCCGGCGGTGCGAACACGAACTCGATGAGCGTGGCAAAACCGGCGACAAATGCTGCCTTCTCGCCGAACGCCCGCCGCGCGTAAGCAAAAGGCCCGCCGGCGTGCGGAATGGCGGTGGTCAGCTCGGTGAAGCTGAAGATGAAGGTGGTGTACATCAGCGCGATCAGCGCCGAGGTCACGAGGAAGCCGAGCGTGCCGGCGGTGGCCCACCCGTAGCTCCAGCCGAAGTATTCGCCGGAGATGACCAGGCCGACCGCGAGGCCCCAGAGGTGCCAGCCGTTCAGCGAGGATTTAAGGGACGTGCTCATGCGGGTCTCCAGTGGTGGCGAGTCAGGCGCGAGGGGCGCAAGTGCCCCTCACGCCATGGTGTTGGCGGCTCAGAACGCCCGCGAGACGTTGACGAAGACGGTGTCACGCGCAATATCCGACGTGTCCTTCGCGTCGTGCAGGCTGACGAAGTTCTTGTAGGCGTCGGGGTTGCTGGTGCCCGAATAGAACACGCCGACCGACCAGCCTCCATCAAAGCCCTTGGTCACGCCGGCCTTGTAATAGACGATGTCCAGCCCGGATGCGTTGCGGATCACCTGGTGACCGATCTGCCCCGAGACCGTCCACGACGGCATCACCTCGTAGCTGCCGTTGGCCTCGTAATAGTAGGAACCACGGGTGTTGCCGGTGACGCCGGCCTTGAGGTCGTTGGCGAAACCACCACCCAGACCCGAGTTGTTGGGGTTCCAGCCGAAGTATTCGGTCAGGTTGACGCCGGCTTTGACACTCACGGTGCCGTAGGACAGCGATGCGTAGGCTTCGCCGGTATCGACCTTGTTGGGGTTGGTGGGAACCGTCGTGAGCGGCGGTTGGAACGCCGACTCCTTCCAGTTCGCGCCCGGGTAGTAGTAGTAGATGGCACCGACATCGAAGCCCAGCGGCGTGCGCGGGACGCTGCCGCGGAAACCGGCGTAGAAGTCGGTCTCCAGATTGGCGCCGGGCAGCCATTCATCGGATACGTTCGAACCGAAGAAACCGGCATAGAAGCCGGATTTGTGGTCGGCCTCGACGCTGAGTTGCGCGGCGGGCCCGCCCCAGGTCTGCGACTGACCGCGGAAGATGTAATCGGAGACCACGCTGATGGTGGTGGGAAAGGTCCAGTCCGGGGCTTCCGCCGCCGGTTTGGCCTCTTCGGCATGCACCGCCTGGGCGCCGCCGAGCAGGCAGACCAATGCGGTGAGGACTCGGACGGCGTGCTTCGGGGACGGCTGCTTGTGCAGGATTTGCTGCTTCATGGCGAACTCCTTGGGTCGGGTAAGGCGGGTTTCCCGGAACAACCGGGTTGGGGTGTGCAAAGCGGTCTCCTCCTCGCGGCATCGCCCCATCCATGGCGGGGCGCTTGTGTGATCGGTGCGCTCATGTCGCGGTCTGCTGTGCCAGGTAGCCGCGCCATCCGCCGAGCGCGCTGATGTCGGGGGCGCCCACGGTGGCGACGTGCTCACAGACGAAGCCTTGCGCTTCGCTGCCGTCTGCCAGGCGGATGGTGCCGAAGCCGAGCGGTGCCGGCACCGCGGCGACGAACGCGCCATAGGCAGCGAGCGGCAGGCGCCAGACCTCGACCTCGATGGCGGCGCCGCCCGCAGCCACCCGCAACAGGCCCGGCCGCGGCGGCGAAAAGGCATCGATGCGGAACAGCCGGTATTCGGCCGCGGTGTACGTCTGCGCCACCAGGGTCGCGCCGGCATCGGTCAACTGGTGATTGAGCGGCAGGCCGCACATGTGTGCGCCGCACACCACAAGGTCGACGGTCGCGCTCACGCCAGCGCCTCCGCGGCCACCGCGCCGCCGCGCCATGCCGGTGAGGCGGCCTCCCAGCGCGCCGCCAGCGCCAATAACGCGGAATCGCGGAAAGCCGGCGCGCACAGGGTGACGCCGAAGGGCAGACCGTCGGGCCGGAAGCCGGCCGGGACGGCCGTCGCACACAAGTCGAGAAGATTCATGAAGTTGGTGTAGTAGCCCAGGTTGGAATTGGTCTGCAGGGGGTCGGCCTCGACGTCGGCCAGGGTGTAGAGCGTCCCGGCAGTCGGTGTGACCAGCACATCGAAGTCCCGCCACACTGCCCCGACCTCGCGCTGCAGGGCCTTGAGCCGATACTGGGCAACAAAGGCATCGGCGGCGCTGAAGCGCGTCGCGCCGGCAATGATGCGGTGCGTGACCGGGTGGAGCGATCCGGGTTGCCGTTCGATGAAGCCACGGATCGCGGCGTAGCGCTCAGCCACCCACGGGCCCTCGTAGAGCAGGCGTGCGGCCTCGAGGAACACCGCAAAATCGACCTCGACCGGCGTCCCGCCGAGGGCCTTCAGCCGCTCCAGCGCGGCGGTGAACAGGCCGGGCGTGGCCGGGTCGCCAAAAAACGCCAATTGCCCGGCGCGCGGCACGCCGAAGCGGAAAGGCTGCGCAGCCGCGCCGACGGTCGGCGGCTGCGACTGCCGCGAGAACGGGTCATCCGCATCGAAGCCCTGGGCAACGGCCAGCACGGCTGCCGCATCGCCCGCGTCCAGCGCAAAGATCGACACGCAATCCAGCGACCGGCAGGCCGGCACCACCCCCGCGCTACTGAGCAGTCCGCACGTCGGCTTGTGGCCGACCAAGTTGTTGAAGGCTGCCGGTACACGACCCGAGCCGGCCGTGTCGGTGCCGAGGCTGAAGCTCGCCATGCCGAGCGCCACCGCCAGCGCGGAACCGGAACTCGAGCCGCCGGCGATGTAGTCCGGGTCAAAACTGTTGCGCGCGGCGCCAAAAGGCGAACGCGTGCCGACCAGACCGGTGGCGAACTGGTCGAGATTGGTCTTGCCGAGCGGGATGGCGCCGGCGGCGAGCAAGCGCTCGACGACATGGGCGCTGCGCTCCGGGACGTAAGCGAAATCCGGGCACGCCGCAGTGGTCGGCACCCCGGCCAGGTCGATGTTGTCCTTGATGGCAAAAGGGATGCCGTACAGGGGCAGCGTGGACGGGTCACGTCCGGTCAGTGCCACCGCCGCCGCCATCAAGGCCTTGCGCGGCAGCCGCTCGATCCAGACGTGGTGCGGGTCTTCACCCTCAAGACAGCTGGACAATTCGTCCATCACCCGCGCCGGCGTGGTCTCATGCCGCAGGTAGCGGCGCCGGAGCGTGCTGATGCGCAGGTCGAGGACAGCCATCAGCCGGCCCTCAGCGCCAACAGCGTCTGTCCGGCACCGACCGGCTGGCCGGGCTGGCAGTAGACATGCTCGACCACGCCATCGACTGGTGCGGCGACCGCGAACTCCATCTTCATCGACTCGATGACGACCAGTGTGTCGCCCGCGGATACGCGGACACCCGCCTCGATGGCGACCTGCCAGAGGCTACCGGCAACGTGCGCCGCAACTGCCCGGCAGCCCTCCGGCAAGGCCCCGACGGCCTCCGCCGAACTGGCATCGTCAGCCTCGTAGTGGGCCTGACCGGTGGCGATCCAGCGCTGGCGCTCGGCCTCGAACGCGGCCTGCTGCCGGCGCTTGAAGGCGTCGATGGATGGCGCCTCGCGCTCGAGCATGGCGGCCACGTCGCGCATGCGCAACGTGGTCTCCTCGGTACGCACGCGGAAGCGCCCTTGCGGCAGGTCGGCGCGAATCTGCATCAACTCGTCCGCACTTACCGGGTAGAACCGGATCTGGTCGAAGAAGCGCAGCAACCAAGGCTTGCCGGCCGGGAAGTCGGCAGTCTCGCCCCAGCGATTCCACATCTGCAGGGTGCGGCCGACGAACTGATAGCCGCCTGGCCCTTCCATGCCATAGACACAGAGGTAGGCGCCACCGATGCCGACGGCGTTCTCCGGTGTCCAGGTGCGCGCCGGGTTGTACTTGGTGGTGACCAGACGGTGACGCGGATCGAGCGGCGTGGCCACCGGCGCGCCGAGATAAACGTCGCCGAGGCCGAGTGTCAGGTAGCTCGCCTCGAAGACGATGCGCCGGACATCGTCGATGCTGTCGAGCCCGTTGATGCGGCGAATGAACTCCAGATTGCCATGGCGGCCGGAGAGCGTGTCGCACCATGGCGCATCCTTGCGCACCGATTGCGTGTACTTCTCGACCGCCAACTGCGTCGCGACGTCGTCCCAGGACAGCGGCAGATGCACGATGCGGCTTGGCACCTCCATCGCATCGACATCCGGCAGGTCGGCCTCGAGCGCCTGCAACGTCTGCAGCAGGTCCGCGCCGACGAGGCGCAGGCTGTCGTAGTGCACCTGCAGGGAGCGGATGCCGGGCGTGAGATCGAGGATGCCCGGCAACTGCAGCGCCTCGACCGCCAGCATGAGCGCATGGACCCGCATGCGCAGCCTCAGGTCGAGCACTGGCGGCCCATATTCGATCAGCAGGTTGCGGTCGCCGGCCTGCCGGTAGACCACCTGAACCGGCCCGGCGCTGGCGGGGAGGACCGCCAGCAACGGCGAGCCCGGGGGTCGTGCCGTGACCGTGGCCATGCAGGCGGTGCCCAGGCCGATCCGGTCGGCGGAGGGTGGCGGGTCGACGCTCGCCTGCGGGTCGGCGAGCCAGGCCTCGAGCGCCGCCTCCATGTCACCGGCCTCCCGGCGTGATACCGCGACAAAACGGACACGGTCCCCTGCCTTGAGTTGACCCATCTTCCAGAGTTCGGCCTGTACGATCGTGGCCGGACAGACGAAGCCGCCCAGGCTTGGCCCATCGGGGCCCAGAATCACCGGCATGTCGCCAGTAAAGTCGATGCTGCCGATGGCATAGGCGTTGTCGTGGATGTTGGACGGGTGCAGTCCGGCTTCACCGCCGTCGGCCCGCGCCCAGCGTGGCTTGGGCCCGATCAGGCGGATGCCGGTGGTGTTGGAGTTGTAATGCACCTCCCAGTCGGTGGCGAAGAACATCGCCACGTCTTCGTCGGTGAAGAAATCCGGCGACCCGTGCGGGCCGTAGAGCACCCCGATGGACCAGTACCGCGCATAGCCCGGCTGGCTCAACTGCGGCAGCGCGGCGCATCCGGCCGACGCCGCATGTCCGGTTTCGCCGGGCTGGCTGTCCGCGCCTGATGGGCGCAGCGGCAGCACATCGCCCACCCGCAGCGCCCGGCCGGCATGGCCGCCGAACTGACCGAGCGTGAAGGTCGACTTGCTGCCGAGATAGTCCGGCACGTCAAAGCCGCCCCGCACCGCCAAATACGCCCGGCAACCGGCCTCGCCGACCTGTCCGATGTGCAGGACGCCGCCCGCCGGCACCGCGCAGGCCTGCCAGAGCGGCAGCGCGACGCCGTCCAGCGATGCCGCCACCGGCGCTCCGGTGACAGCGACCACGGCACCGGTGTTGAAGCGCAACGTCGGGCCGATGAGCGTGACCTCGACGCCGACCGTGCCCTGCGGGTTGCCGACCAACCGGTTGGCAACCCGGAAGGCCAGGGGGTCCATGGGCCCGGACGGCGGCACACCGACATGCCACAGGCCGGTGCGGCCCGGGTAGTCCTGCAACGTGGTCATGACGCCGGCGTCGAGCACGTCGACGGTTTGCGGGGCGTAGCGGAACTCGCCAAGGTAGCGCGTGGTGTGCCTTCCTGCCGGAAAGACCTCGGCGTCGAGGATCTGGCGCAGGTAGGCGAGGTTGGTTTCGATGCCACCGATGCGGGTCTTGCCGAGGGCCCGACACAGCGCGGCGATGGCCGCCGGGCGATCGTCGGCCCGCACCAGCAACTTGGCGAGCAGCGGATCGTAGTAGGGCGAGACCTCGGTGCCACGCGTCACCCAGGCGTCGACGCGGGCATCGGCCGCGGCCGGGAAGGTAACCTCGGTGAGCACGCCGGCGCAGGGCTGGAAGTCCTTGTTCGGGTCTTCGGCATAGACGCGCGCCTGGATGGCGTGGCCCCGCGGTTGGTGGCGGTACGCCTGCAGAAAGTCACGCTCGCCGGCGGCCAGGCGCACCATCCACTCCACCAGATCGACGCCGGTGACCAGTTCGGTGACGCCATGTTCCACCTGCAGGCGGGTGTTGACCTCGAGGAAGTAGAACGCCCCGGTGTCGCTGTCGACGACGAACTCCACCGTGCCGGCCGAGCGATAGCCGACCGCGGCGGCGAGCCGGATCGCGGTCGCGAACAGTGCACGGCGGGTGGCCTCGCCCAGATGTGGTGCAGGTGTCTCTTCGATCACCTTCTGATTGCGCCGCTGCAGCGAGCAATCGCGCTCACCCAGCGCGATGACCAGGCCATCGCCGTCGCCGAAGATCTGTACCTCGATATGCCGCGCCGACGGCACGTATCGCTCGAGGTAGAGGCCGGCCTCGCTAAAATTGGCGCGCGACAGCCGCTGTACCGAAGCGAAGGCCTCGTCCAGCGCCTCGGCGTCCCACACCAGACGCATGCCGATACCACCACCACCTGCCGTACTCTTGAGCATGACCGGGTAGCCGATCGCGGCAGCGGCGCGCTTCGCGCTGTCGATGTCGGGCAGCAGCCCGGTGCCCGGCAGCAAGGGCACGCCGTATGCCTCGGCCAGGGCGCGCGCCGTGTGCTTGAGGCCGAAAGCGCGCATCTGCGCGGGCGCGGGGCCAATAAAGGCGATGCCTGCGGCCTCGCAGCGTTCGGCGAAAGCGGGGTTCTCGGAGAGGAAGCCGTAGCCTGGATGGATGGCCTCGGCGCCGGTGCGAAGGGCCGCCTCGAGGATGGCATCGACCTTGAGATAGCTTTGCGCCGCCGGCGCGGGACCGATATTGACCGCCTCGTCGGCATCCATCACGTGGTGCGCATCGGCATCGGCGTCGGAGTACACGGCAACCGTAGCGATACCGAGCCGCCGCAGCGTGCGGATGATCCGGCAGGCGATCTCCCCGCGGTTGGCAATCAGGACCTTCTCGAACATCTTGACCTGGCGCGGGCCGTCCCGCCTCGTTACGCTCGCCGGGCCGTCCCGGGAGGGGTTGATGCCAAACCGCTGTCAACGTTCTGGAGCGATTCCTGACAGCCCTGAGAAGGCCAGTAGCAAAGCCTGTGCCACCCTTGCGCCGCCGCTAGTCCCAAACCAGCAGCCGCACCGGGGTTGGGTTGTAGGCGTTGCAGGGATTGTTGAGTTGGGGGCAGTTTGAAATGAGCACCACCAAGTCCATCTCGGCACGCATCTCGACGTACTTGCCGGCGCCGGAGATGCCGTCATCGAACTTAAGACGGCCGTCGGGCGTCACCGGAACGTTCATGAAGAAGTTGACGTTGGCGGTGATGTCACGCTTGCTCATGCTGCGGCGCGTCGCGCAGGCGCAGTGGTTCAGCGCGTGCATGAAACTGTCGCGGCAGCTGTGCATCGGCCGTTTGTCGAGCGCGTAGCGGACGGTGTTGCTCTCGGCCGCGCAGGCACCCCCGAGCGTGTCGTGGCGACCACAGGTGTCGGCGGTGATGGTCAGCATCGGCCGGCCCTCGCTCGAGTACAAGACCGAGCCGGTGGTCAGGTAGAGCCGGGCCTGTCGTGCGATGGTGTCGACGGCGCTGTAGCGCTCCTCCGGGTCGGCGGCGCTGTAGAACAGCGTGTCCACTGCCTGATTGCCCTCCAGGTCGAGGATGCGGAAGGTCTGGCCCAGCCGGACCTCGCCCATCCAGGGATCGCCGGCTTTGCACACCTCGTCGAGCACCGCGTCCTCGATCCGCAGCGGGCTGGGCGTCAGCGGCGCGCTCACAGGTAGTACCTCTCGGTGTTGGTGAAGCAGCGCGCGTTCTGCTCGCACTGCCCGCGGCAGATGTCGTCCGCCGCAGCGGTGCCGGCCTTCCAGGCGCTCAGGCGCACCGCGGCCGGGCTGTAGCGGGTCGCAGGATCGAGCGGGTGCGGCGCAGCCGAGACGACCAGCAGTACGTTCATGTCGAAGCGCAGATCGACATGGTCGCCGGCACGGCTGTGGCCGGCGACGAAGCGCAGGGCACCGTCGGCATCGGGCACCGCCTTGCTGAAGAAATTGACGTTGGCGACAAGGTCGCGCTTGCCCAGACCGTACTTGGCCATCTCCACCAGCAAACCGTCGCGGCCATTGCGGTACATGGCATTGCGGTGGGTCTGGAAACAGGTCTCGCCGTACCGCGCCGCGACCATGGCGGCATCGGTGACGCCGCAAAAGGTGTCGTGCCAGCCGACGCTGTCGCCGATCAACGAGCACAGCACGCGGCCCATGTCGGACATGCAAACGTGGCCGGCAGTCAGGAAGGCGGTGTGCTGCGCCTTGAGTGTGTCGGGCATGTTGTAGCGCTCGAGTCGCTCCTCGGCGTTGAAGAACAGCGCGGCCAGATTGGCGCCGCCCTCGAGGTCGGTCAGGCGCAGACCGCTGCCGCGGCGCAGCAGGCCGGACCAGTGGTGGCCGCCGGGGACGGTCTCTTCCCAGAGCACCGCCCTGGGGTCGAACGGATGGCTCATGGCAATTCGAACAGGCTCGGGTTGGGGGTCGGACCGACGCGGCGCGTTGACGTCATTCGACGTTGTCCGAGACGTCGGTCATGCGGATCATGTGCATCGTCGGCACCCTGCTGTCGTCGTCGACCGGCGGCGCCGGCGGGTGGATCAGTGCCTCCAGACGTGCGCGGGTAGCGCGGAACTCGGGGCCGGTGAACTGCTCCGGCGAACGCGGGCGCGGCACCGGCACCTCGATGACCTCCTGCACCTCGCCGGGGTGCGCCTTGAGCACGAGGACGCGGTCGGCCAGATAGACCGCCTCGTCGAGGTCGTGGGTGATGAACAGGATGGTGACGTCGATGTTGCGCCAGATCTCCAGCAGGTGGCCCTGCATCTTGGCGCGGGTCTGCGCGTCGAGGGCCCCGAAGGGCTCGTCCATCAGCAGGATGCGCGGCTGGTTCACCAGTGCGCGCGCGATCGCCACGCGCTGCCGCATGCCCCCCGACAACTGGTGCGGGTAGGCCTCGGCGAAGCGCCCGAGGCCTACCAGATCGAGCCACTGCAGGGCTTCACTCTCGGCGGTGCCACGGGCATAACCGCTCATCTCGAGACCGAACATGACGTTGCGCTTGACGGTCAGCCAGGGGAACAGCGAGTAGCCCTGGAACACCATGCCACGGTCGCGGCCGGGCCCGCGTACCGGCTTGCCGTCGAGCAGCACCTCGCCTGAGCTGTGGCTATCGAGCCCGGCGAGGATGCGGATGAGGGTCGATTTGCCGCAGCCGGAGGGGCCGATGACGCAGACGAACTCGCGTCGATGCACCGTGAGATCGATGCCGCGCAGCGCCTCGACCTCGCCCTGCGCCGATGCGTAGCGTTTGCCGAGCCCACGCACCTCGAGGATGACCTCGCGCTGGCGGATGCGCTCGAAGCGCGCCCTCACCGCTTCGGACTGCTGCAAGTAGAGGTTAGCGGGTTGCCGGTTGGACATGTCGCGATACACTCCTCTCAGCGGCCGACGGTCTGCCGGTCCCAGGGGAACAGGCGACGGCCGAGCCGGGCCAGCAGGTAGTCGCTGCCAAAGCCGAGCGCGCCGATGATGACGATGGCGGCATACACGTTGTCGAAATGCTGGTAGCGCGCCTGCTGGGTGATGTACCAGGTGATGCCGGAACTGGTGCCGATGAGTTCGGCGACGATCAGGTAAGTCCATGCCCAGCCGAGCAGGATGCGCTGGTCGCGGTAGAGGTCGGGCAGGATGCCGGGCACCACCACCCGTACCAGCAGACGCAGGCCGCGTGCGCCCAGCGTGCGCGAAGCCTCGACCAGTGTGGTGTCGAGCTTGCGCGTGGTGTTGGCGACCACCAGCACCTGCTGGAACAGCGTGCCGATGACGATGATGGCGATCTTGGGACCGTCATAGATGCCGAGCACCGCCACCGCCAGCGCGCCGAACGCCGGCGCCGGGAGGTAGCGGAAGAACTCGATGAAGGGCTCGACCAGACGCGCCACCACCGGCTGCGCGCCGGCCAGAACGCCGAGCGGTACCCCTACCAGCGACGACAGGAAGAAGCCCCAGAAAATGATCTGCACGCTATGCCAGAGGCTCTGGTGCAGCCACTGGCCGTCGCGCCCCTCCGGCGGTTTGGTAAACGCCGTGTACAGAGCGACGGCCACCTCGTGCGGGGCCGGCAGGTAGATCGGGTTGGCGGGAACGCCCTGCGGCGGTGTAGCGCCCTGCTCGCGCATCTGCGCCACCTGTGACGCGAACTCGTCGCTGTCCACACGCATGCCCGGCTGCAGGTAATCGACACCACCCGCCAAGGTGACTTCGACCTGCGGATGCCAGACAAAGGGCACATAACTGACGATGCACCAGACGATGACCGGCAGCACGAACGAGCCGATGTGGAGCAGCGTCCGCGACACGGACGCACCTTGCGGACCTGAGGACGACACGCTTCGATTCCCCGCAGTCGCGAGCGGCGGCCGAATCCGCCTACGCGACCGGTTGGCGTTGATGAAGGATCAGTTGGCGTTGACGAAGGAAGCGTCGAGGTAGGCGTCGATCGCTTCGGGCGCCTTGTATACGCCGGCACTGACATTGAACTCGTTCACCACGCGGGTAGAGCCGTAGAGCGACCCGAAGCCGTCGCCCTTGACATAGACCTTGCGCCCTTCGGCCAGCGACAGCAGGCGCGTGCCCTTGAGCAGGGGCAGGTACTCGGCCGGGGACACGCCCGAGCGCGCGGCGAGGATGCGCACGGCGTCGTCACGTGTCTTGGGATCCTCGATGTAGGCAACGACCCGGTCCCACACCTTGATCACCTTGAGCCAGTCGGCACGCCGCGACTTGGCGCTGGCCGGCCGCACGGCGAGCACGTCGTAGATCAGCCCGGGCTGGTCGGCCGAGGTGTAAACCGGATGCGCTCCCGGCACCCGTTTCATCGCCTGCCCGGAGACCGGCTGCCAGGCGCCGATTGCAGCGATATCCGGCGCAGTCAGGGTCTGCGGCGTCTCGTTGGTCTTGACATTGACCAGCGTCACGTCGGTCTCCTTGAGACCGGCGCGCTTGAGGCCGTTGGCCAGCAGCAGGTGTTCGACCAGGCCCTGTTCGAGGCCGATCTTCCTGCCCTTCAGGTCTTTCAAGGTCTTGATGCCAGGCTTGGCGACGATGATGTCGTTGCCATTGGAGTAGTCGGTGATCAGCACCATGACGCTCTTGGCACCGCCGGCGCCGGTGACGAGCGTGTCCCCGTTGGTCATGGTGACGGCGTCGAGCTTGCCGGCCGAGAAGGCGTCCATCGAGGCCGAGTAGTCGAACCACTCGAACTTGACGTCGACCCCCGCCTCCTTGAACCAGTTCTTTTCGATGGCCACCTGCCAGGCCACCCAACCCGGCCAATCGCTGTAGCCGACCTTGAGCGGGGGCGCCGCCTGCGCCTGCAGGCTCGCGACAGAGCCCGCGGACATCAGCAGGGCGAGCGCCCAGCGCTTGATCAGGGTGGCGACATTTCGGCTTGGCATGAGTTGCTCTCCTGGGGTTGTCGGAGGCTCGCCCGCCGCGGGGTGCGACACCGCGGCAAGGGCAGCGGGAACGCGTCGGCAGGCACGACCGTGCCAATGCTGCTAGCAAACTCGATGCCAGCGTCGGTGTCATGCGCCAGTCGCTTGTTTTCGAGCGGGATTGGGGATTGCCGCAGACGCCGGCCGGGGCAGGTCTGATCCCGCCGCGTTGACGCGGTGCAGCAACGCACCATGCTGGGGCGCGAAATCCAGGCTCAGTCCGGCGCGTCGCCCAACCACACCACCCGCCCCTGCCCCGTCTCGTTGAGGCGCGCCACCAGGCCGGCGGCAGCCGGTTCGGCCATGCTGAATTCGACACCCACGGCCTCGCCGTGCGTCACACGGGCCAGCACGCCACCGGCGGCGTCGATCTCGCGGCGCAGCAGACCCTCCAGCGCATACGGCGCGCTACAGCGCAGCGTCACGCGCCGCACGATGGGCACCTTGTCGGCGCCCTTGAGCGCGCTGGCGACCGCGTCGGTGTAGGCGCGCACGAGGCCGCCCGCGCCGAGGTTCACGCCACCGTAGTAGCGCACCACTGTGGCCAGCACCCCCTCCAGGTCCTGGTGGCGCAGCACGTCGAGCATGGGCCGGCCGGCAGTACCGCTCGGCTCGCCGTCGTCGACCGCGGCGGACTGGCCACCCGCGAGCAGCGCCCAGCAGACGTGGCTTGCGGCCGGGTGCTCGCGCCACAGTGCCGCCACCACTGCCCGCGCCGCGGCGCGGTCGGTCACAGGCCGCACGCACCCCACAAAGCGGCTCTTCTTGATGACGAGTTCGCTGTGGACCGCGGTGGCGAGGGTGTGGGGCAAGAGGGGTCGGGGCAGTGGCTGACCGGATGGGACTTTAACTGCTGCCTGACCGCGGTGAGACATCCGCGAGGCCCCTGTCATCGGTCATCTGCCGGATGGAACTCTGTCCGGCGGCGGCGGAACATCAAAACTGCCTCGCCTGACCCAATTTGACGATTGACGTCTCACGCATATCTTGCCAAACCGCCGAGCATTAGGCCCGCTCTTGATCAAGAGCTATCGCGACAAGCGCACCCGCGATTTCGCTGCGGGCCGATACGTGCGGCAATTCGCGGCCTTCCGCGGGCAGGCGGAATGTCGCCTTGACATCCTTGCAAGCGGCCGGCCGCGAGATCAGCGCCCTCCCGACCCGCCCCGCTGGGCCGACGCCCCCACCCCCGCCGGGTCCAGCCGGAACGGGTTGAAGTCGGTGTCGCGGTCGTACCAGTCTTCGCGCTCGGCGCGCTTGAGCGTGCCCACCACCCAGTAGGTCAGCGGCGTGGCCAGCACTTCGACGCCGGTCTTGACCAGGAACTGCATGAGCATGATGTGCGGAATCTGCTCATTGGGGAAGATGCCGGCATTCCAGAACGCCAGCGGGTAGAAGATGCTGCTGTCGACCGCCTCGCCAAAGAGGGTGGAGCCGATCGTCCGAAACCACAGGTACCTCCCTTGGGTGAGCACCTTGAGGCGGGCGAGGATGTAGCTGTTGACGAACTCGCCGCAGCAGTACGCCACCAGAGACGCCGCCACCACCCGCCAGGCGTTGCCGAAGGCCACCTCGTAGGCGTGCTGGTGCGGCCACCACGGCGCCGGCGGCAGCGCGACGATGAGTGCCGCCATGGCCGACGCAAAGACCATGGCGGCGAAGCCCGACCAAATCACGCGGCGCGCAGCGGCGTAGCCGTACACCTCGGTGAGGATGTCACCGAAGATGAACGAGATGGGGAAGAAGATGACGCCGGCGCCAAAGGTGACGGTGCCGAGCAGCGGCAGGTCGAGTTGCGCGCCCTTGGCCGGGCCGATCAGGTTGGAGCAGAGGAAGACGACGACGAAGGCCAGCGTCACCGTGCTGTAGTAGCGGTACTGCCTCACGGTGTTCATGCCGGTCTCTTCGAAACAGTGCCCAGCACCCTTTTACACGATTGCTGGCGCACGGACGGGCGGGTGACCGCCGCCAGAACTACTCTGCCTTGTGCACTCCGGGTGTCGCCACGGTCACCGCCACGACCTGATAGGGCCAATAGTGATCACCGAGCGTGATCAACTCCGGCGCGGCGAGGTTGTCCCAGACCAGGTACCAAGGGCCGAGCGGAACCTCGCGCCGATTCTGGAACACGTTGTCGGTGACGAAAGCGGCGCCATCGGCCCGGGCATGGACCAACCAAGCGCGGTAGCGCGCAAAGTGCGCGGCCGGGATGGCCGAGCGGTAGCCGTCGGCGGCAGCGAACTCGACCTCGCCGCCGGGCTCGCGCCAAGCCGGGCCGAGCAGCGCATCCAACACCTCATCAGCCGGAAAACCACGGTAGGCCAGCACCGGTGCACGCTCGCCAAGCCCGTCGTGAGGGTGGCGCACCTGCACCATGACCGGCTCGCGCTGCAGACGCGCGGCGACCTGGTCGGGCGCCGGCAGCGGCTCGGCATGCGCCATGCCGAACCCCGCCAGCCAAAGGCAGACCGTCGCATACCACGCGAACCGCCGCGCGACGCCAAGCCCTGCGCGGCGTGCGACCGGATGCGAGCCCGCGGTCGCGCACCGCCCTGCGCTGTGATTTGAGCACACCACTGCTTCTCCCACCGGCACGGACGGCTGCCGTTTTACACCAACGGCGGCGCGCGGACCGGGGCCCGGCGCGTCACGGCCGACGCGTCACTGCCCGCTCAGCCCGCGGCTGCGCGCCTCGGCGAGTTCACGGTCGCGCTGGTTGCGCAGGAACTCCTGCCGGCCGCGGCAGTAGGCGCGCGCCATCTCGGGGTCGTAACGGCCTTCGTAATACTGTTCGCCAGCGCAGGCATCGGCCACCACAGGCGCGACGACCACCGGCGGCGGCGTGTAGACGACACGCTCGTCGTAGTAGCGACGGTTCACCCCGCCATAGGCCGGGCGGTAGTCGATCGGGTCGTAACGGGCCGGCTCGCGATAGCCATAGTCGCGGTAGCCGTAGCTGCTGCCATACGACGGCGGCATGCTGCGCGAGATGTCGGTGCCGACGCGGCTGCCAATGGCGGCGCCCAGCGCCGTGGCGGCGACGTTGCCGCTGCCGCCGCCGAACTGGTTGCCCACCACGCCACCGACCACGGCACCCAGCGCGGTGCCGAACCAGTCGCTGGCGCGGGCGGGCGTGGTGGCAACAAAGGTGGCCGCCGCGAGCGCGGCGGCGATGGCGGTTCTGCGGATGTTCATGGTCTCCTCCCCTCGGGGAATGCGCGGCATCTGCCGCTGCCTGTTCAACGCGGCAGGCGCGGCCGGAGTTGACATGCCCGACCCTGCCGCGTGACCACCCGCATCGGGCGCGGATGTTCCACCGGCGAGCAGGCGACGGCCGTGCGCACGGCATCGACGCTCACGACATCGGCCCTTCCCCTACGGCATCAAGACGTAGCGCCCCGGCGCCGGCCCCAGCGAGCCCACCGCCCGCGCCGAGGGTGGCAGCGCGTCCAGCAGCACCGGCGCCGACGAGTGGCGCTGCAGCCAGCCCTGCCAGGCCGGCCACCACGAACCCTCGCTCACCGGCGCGCCGGCGAGCCAGGCGTCCGGATCGACGTACTTGCCGTCCTCCGGCCGAGTGGTCAGCCGGTAACTGCGTGCCACCCCAGGGCCGGGCGGGTTCACCACCCCGACGTTGTGCCCGCCGCTGGTCAGGCAGAAAGTGACTTCCGTATCCGTCAGCAGGCTGATCTTGTAGACCGACTTCCACGGCGAGACGGTGTCGCGCTCGGTCGCCAGCGTGAACACCGGCAGCCGGATGTCGCTCAGCGCCACCGGCTTGCCATGCACGCGGTAGCGTCCCTGCGCGAGGTCGTTGTGGTGGTAGAGGCTCTGCAGGTACTCGCGGTGCTGGCGGAAGGGCATGCGCGTGGCGTCGGCATTCCAGGCATGCAGGTCGGTAACCGGCCGCCGCCGGCCCATCAGGTAGTCGTGGACCATGCGCGAGAACACCAGGTCGCGCTGGTTGAGCAGCGCGAAGGCACCGGACATCTGCTTGCCGTCGAGGTAGCCCTGCGCCGCCATCAGGTCGTCCAGATACGCCAACTGCGCCTCGTCGATGAACAACGCGAGTTCGCCCGGCTCGGAGAAGTCCACTTGCGAGGCGAGCAGCGTGAGCGACTGCAGGCGGTGGTCGTCCTCGTGCGCCATGCGTGCCGCGGCAATGGCCAGCAGCGTGCCGCCGAGGCAATACCCCACCGCCTGAACCGGCCGCTTGCCCGCCATCTGCCAGACCACGTCGATGGCCGCCATGGCGCCCTTCTGCAGGTAGTCGTCCATGCCGAGGTCGCGGTCGCCGCCGTCGGGGTTGCGCCAAGACACCATGTAGACCGCGTGGCCGCGCTCGAGCAGGTAGCGCACCAGCGAGTTGTGCGGGGACAGGTCGAGGATGTAGTACTTCATGATCCAGGACGGCACCACCAGGACCGGCTCCGGATACACCGCCGGCGTCACCGGCGTGTAGCGGATGAGTTCGATGAGGTGATTGCGGAACACCACCTCGCCCGGTGTCACGGCCACCTCGACGCCGGGACGGTAGGCCTCGGTGCCGGCCGGGGCGCGATTGGCCGCCACTCGCGCCATGTCCTCGACCCAGTTGCGCCAGCCCGCCAGCAGGTTGGCGCCGCCGCTGCGCAGGGTCTGGTCGACGAGTTCGGGGTTGGTCGGCAGGAAGTTGGAGGGCGAGACGAGGTCGAGCCACTGCCGCGCCGCGAAGTCGACCACCAATTCGTGGTGGTGGCTCACGCCGCTGACGTCGGTGGCGGCGGCGTGCCACCACTGTTGATTGAGCAGAAACGCCTGCCAGAGCAGGTTGAACGGCCATTGCTGCCACTGCGGCGCCTCGAAGCGGCGGTCCTGCGGCAGCGGCCGGATGCATGGCTCGCGACGGCCCTGCACGCATTCGCCCATGTGCCTTGAGAGACGCAGGGCTTGACGCGCGGCCAGCAGCGCCAGGTCCATCTGCTTGCCCGGCACAAAGGCCAGGTGCATGAGCCAGTCGGCGGTGGCGGCGGCCAGCACCAGCGGCGAGAGCCCGCCGGTGAGACGGGCGACGCTGGCATGCACGGCGCGGTCGAAATCGCCGCTGGCAAAACTGTCGGCGGCGCGGGCGGCTGACATGGCGCATTCCGGAAGGGGCGTGATGGGGCAGAATCGCACCGGGAAGCGCAGCGGCCGAGCTGCAACTGACGGCGGTTTGCGCCAGCGCAAGCGCGGCCCCGCAAAGGCCCGGCCGGCGCCCCCCGGCGCGGCCGTTGAAACGCTGAAACGCCGTGGCGCGACGGGGCCCCACGTCCGACCAAGTCAAGGAGAAAGCCGCACATGAGCATCGACTGGACCCATTTCTCAGCCCTGCACGGGCTTGCCGGCGGCGCCCTGATCGGGCTGGCCAGCGTGCTGCTCATGCTGGTGGCGGGGCGCATCGCCGGCATCAGCGGCATCCTCGGCGGGCTGCTGGCCGGGTTGGCGGCCGATGCCAGCAAGGCCGAGACGCTCTGGCGCCTGGCCTTCGTGCTCGGCCTGCTCTACACGCCCCTGCTATACCGGCAGTGGGACGTGGTCGGCCCGATTCACGTCGAGGCCGGTCGCGGCACGCTCATCGCCGCCGGCCTGCTGGTCGGCTTCGGCACGCGACTGGCCGGCGGCTGCACCTCGGGGCATGGCGTGTGCGGCCTGTCGAGGCTGTCGGCGCGCTCGCTGGCGGCGGTGGGCGTGTTCATGGCGACCGGCTTCGCAACCGTGGCGCTGACCCGCCACCTGCTCGCCTGAGGCCCGCCATGCTGCTCGTCGCCATTTTCCTTTGCGGTGTGCTGTTCGGCACCGGCCTGATCGTCTCCGGCATGGCCGACCCGGCCAACGTCATCGGCTTCCTCGACCTCGGCGGCGCGTGGAACCCGCAACTCGCGCTGGTCATGGCCGGTGCGGTGGCGGTCGGGCTGGCCGGTTTCGCGCTGGCGCGCCGGCGTGCGCGACCCCTGCTCGGCGACGGCGCCATGCACTGGCCCACCGCCAACGGCATCGACCGCAGACTGGTGATCGGCAGCAGCCTCTTCGGCATCGGCTGGGGGCTGGCCGGCTTCTGCCCCGGGCCGGCGCTGGTCGGTGTCGGGCTCGGCAGCGGCGACGCGGTGGTGTTCACGGTGGCCATGCTGGCGGGCATGTACTTGTACCGGAAGGTCGGGAAGCGGCTGTAAGCGGGCCGCCAGCCCCCGCCGCACAGGCCATTGTCGTCGGGCCTGTCTGATGACGTATGGCATCGAGAGGATGCACGCACGTTCGCGCACGCAGGTCGTGCAATCGAGCGTGGACGAGGTGGGATGCGTGACCATCGGGGGCCGACCGGAAGCTGCGTCAAACCCGCACGCCATCGGCCACCCAATGGACCGCCCCCCTCGCTAGGCTGACCGCACCTGACCGACGACGGGGTTTGAGGTGGCGCGCTGCGCATGGGAGCTGTTCGAGCACGGGGCGGACGTAGGCGTGCGCGGCATCGGCGCGACCCGCGAGGCGGCCTTTGAGCAGGCCGGCCTGGCGCTGACTGGCGTCATCGCCGACCCCAGGCGGGTCCGCCCGCGCGACCCGGTGCGCATCCACTGCCGCGCGCCCGACGACGAACTGCTGCTGCTCGACTGGCTCAACGCGCTGGTCACCGAGATGACCTTGCGGCGCATGCTGTTCGGGCGCTTCGAGGTGCATCTGGCGGACGGCGAGCTCGACGCCACCGCTTGGGGCGAGCCGCTCGACCCCGACCGTCACCGGCCGGCGGTAGAAGTCAAGGCGGCCACCTGCAGCGAACTCGAAGTCTCGATGCACGGCGACGAGTGGGTGGCGCAGACAGTCGTCGACGTATGACGGGAGCGAGGTTGTGGCGCGGCACGAGACGCGCGCGTGTCCATGCACCTGACCGGACAATGCGCTGCGCCGGCAGACCGGCAGACCCGACATCCCGCCGGCAGCCTGCGGCGGCAGGCGCGAGACCGGCATGGACCTGAGCCGCCTACTCGCCCGCGACGACGGCCTCTGGGAACTACCGATGCAGGGCCGCATGCGCGTGCCCGGCATGCTGGTGGGCAGCCGCGCGCTGGTCGCCGCCATGGACGATAAGGTCCTTGAACAACTCGCCAACGTCACCACCCTGCCAGGCATCGTCGGCGCGGCGCTGGCGCTGCCCGACGCGCACTGGGGCTACGGCTTCCCGATCGGTGGCGTGGCGGCGTTCGATGCGGCGGCCGGCGGCATCGTCTCGGCGGGCGGCGTCGGCTTCGACATCGCCTGCGGCGTGCGCTGCCTGCTCACCGGCCTGCGCGAGCCCGACATTGCCGCGGTCAAGGCGACGCTGGCCGACGCGCTGGCGGCGCACATCCCGGCCGGTCTGGGCAGCCGCGGCGCCATCCGTCTGCGCTTCCACGAGATGGACGCGATGCTCAGCGGCGGCGCGCACTGGGCGGTGCACCAAGGTTGGGGCAGCGATGCCGACCTCGAGCGCATCGAGGCAGGTGGCCAGATGCTGCACGCCAAGCCGGGGGAGGTCTCGGATCTCGCGCGCCGGCGGCAGAAGGAGGAGATGGGCACGCTCGGCAGCGGCAACCACTACCTCGAGGTGCAGGTGGTGGATGCGGTGCACAACGCGCGACTGGCGGAGGGCTTCGGGCTGGCGCAGGGCGACATCACGGTGATGATCCACTGCGGCTCGCGCGGGCTCGGTCACCAGATTGGCAGCGAGTTCCTGCGTCGCATGGCCGGGGAGGCGCCCGGCTACGGCATCGCCCTGCCCGACCGCGAACTCGCCTGCGCGCCCATCCTGTCGCCCACCGGGCAGGCCTATCTGGGCGCGATGCGCGCGGCGGTCAACTGCGCGCTGGCCAATCGGCAGATCATCACCCACCTGGTGCGCGAGGTCTTCGCCGTGCACTTCCCCGGGCACGCCCTGCCCCTGCTCTACGATGTCTCGCACAACACCTGCAAGGTCGAGACGCACACGGTCGATGGCCGCCCGCGCGAGCTGCACGTGCACCGCAAGGGCGCCACGCGCGCGCTCGGGCCGGGCCACGCCGAGCTGCCGCCGGCGCTGCGTGCTTACGGTCAGCCGGTGCTGATCGGCGGCTCGATGGGCGCCGGTTCGTGGGTGTTGGCCGGCAGCGGCTCGGCGCTGGCCTTCGACTCGGCCTGCCACGGTGCCGGCCGCGCCATGAGCCGCCACGAGGCAACGCGCCGCTGGCAGGGGCGCGAGGTGATCCGCGACCTGCGCCATGCCGGCGTGGAGGTGCGCAGCCCCTCGCTGCGCGGCATCGCCGAGGAGGCGCCGGGCGCCTACAAGGACGTCGATGCGGTGGTGGACGCGGCCGAGGCCGCCGGACTGGCGCGGCGGGTGGCACGGCTGCGGCCGCTGGTCTGCATCAAGGGCTGAGCGCGGCGATCACACTGGCAACCCCGCCAGAAGCGCGGCCGGGTTGGCTACACTCCGCCGGTCATGCCTCGCTTCGCCGCCAACCTGTCGATGCTGTTCGCCGAGCACCCGTTCCTCGAGCGCTACGCGGCGGCCGCGCGCGCCGGCTTTGCCGGTGTCGAGTGCTGGTTCCCCTATGAGCACCACCCTGCGGTGGTGTCGGAGCTGCTCGAGACGCACGGCCTGCAGCAGGTCCTGATCAACGCTCCAGCCGGCGACTGGGCTGGTGGCGAGCGCGGCATCGGCTGTCACCCCGATCGGATCGGTGAGTTCCGCGAGGGCATCGATGCCGCCATCGATTACGCGCGGGCCGTCGGTTGCCAGCAGATCAACGTGCTGGCCGGCATCGCCCCGGAGGGTGTGGATGCCGCGACGCTCGAAGGCACGCTGCTGGCCAATCTGCGCTTTGCCGCCAAGCGCATGGGGGAACACGGCCTCACCCTGCTGCTCGAGCCGATCAATACGCGCGACATCCCGGGCTACGCGGTGAACCGCTCCGGTCAGGCGCTGGACATCCTCGAGGCGATCGGCGTCGGCAACACGCGCCTGCAGTACGACTGCTTCCACATGCAGGTGATGGAGGGCAATCTCGCCCAGACCATCGAGCGCCACCTCGAACGCATCGGCCACATCCAGATCGCTGACAACCCGGGCCGCGGCGCACCGGGCAGTGGCGAGATCCACTACGCATTCCTGTTCGAATGGCTCGACCGCATCGGCTACGGCGGCTGGGTGAGCGCCGAATACCTGCCCGGCCCGGACACGCCGGCATCGCTGGGCTGGCTCACGCCATACCTTGGTGGCGCCGGCTCTTCACAGCCCTGATTCATCTTGGCCCGGATCCTTTGCAGCCAGGATTTCTGAAGGCCCGGCCCCTGCAAGACGGGAAGTCTTCACAATCTGCCCGTCAATGCCCCGAGGAGAACCCCACATGACCACACCCCGCACCGGCTTCATCGGCCTCGGCATCATGGGCGGCCCAATGGCCTGCAACCTGCGCAAGGCCGGCTACACCGTCACCGGCTACTCGCGCAGCGGCGTGCCAGCAGCCTGCCGCGAGGCTGGCGTGGTCGCAGCCGAAAGCCCGGCGGCAGTGGCGGCGGCCAGCGAGGTGGTGATCCTCATGGTCCCGGACACACCGGATGTCGACAAGGTGCTGTTCGGCGCCAATGGAGTGATCGAGGGCGTGCGGCCCGGCACGGTGGTGGTCAACATGAGTTCGATCTCGCCGTCGGCGGAGCCCGCCAATGCCGCCCGTCTGGCGGAGAAAGGCGCCGAGTACCTCGACGCGCCGGTTTCCGGCGGCGATGTGGGTGCGATCGCAGGCACGCTTTCCATCATGGCCGGCGGCAAGCCGGAGGTGTTCGACGCAGTGCGTCCGGTGCTCGCCAGCATGGGCAAGACGCTGAGCCACATCGGCCCGCACGGCACCGGGCAGACCTGCAAGCTGGCCAACAACATGGTCGGCGCAATGACACTCATGGCAGTGGCCGAGGCGCTGACCTTTGCCTCAAAGGCCGGCGCCGACCCGGTGCGCGTGCGCGAGGCGCTGCTTGGCGGCTTTGCCCAGTCGCGCATCCTCGACATTCACGGAAATCGCATGATCGAGCGCGACTTTGCCCCCGGCTTCAAGATCGAACTGATGCAGAAGGACCTCAACAACGCCCTGCAGAACGCCCGCGCCATGGGCATGGCCATCCCCGGCACGGCCACTGCGCAGCAACTGTTCAGCGTGGCGGTGGGCTTGGGCGGCGGTCAGTGGGACCACGCCGGCATCGCGCGGGCGGTGGAGGCGATGGCGAGTCACGCCATCGGCGAAGCCTAACCGCTCACCAACGAGCCCACCCAACCGGGCTGCTTGGGGCTGTCAGGCATCCTCCCAAGGGTTGAAGGTACGCAGCCCGGCAAAACCAAAATCGCGAAGATTCCGCGTCACCAGGACAAGGTCATGCTCGACCGCGGTAGCCGCCAGCAGACTGTCGATAACGGGCACGGGGCGACCGGCGCTGGCCAGCATGCGCCCCCAGCGGTCGGCGACCGCGGCATCGACCGGCAATACGCGCTCTGAGAAGAATTGCGGCAGTTCCTGTTCGAGCCACTCTTCCAACGCCATCCTGCGGCGGCTTTCCGGCAAGCGATCGATACCTCGGCGAATCTCGCCGAGGGTCAGGGTGCTGAGGTAGAGCGAAGCGGATTTACGAGAAGCGATCCAGTCGACCACCGCCGGTTGCGGCTCGCTGCGGCGAAGCTCGGAGAGTACGTTGGTGTCGAGCAGGTAACTCAGAGGTCAATCTCTCGCGCAAGGTCCTGCTCGCGCTCAAAAACAACATCTTCGGCGCCGCACAGAGGCGAGCGATTCATGAAGTCGACGAGCGATTCGGCTTGGCCCGACAGGGCGCTGAATCGTGCCGTGGAAACGACCACCGCCACCGGTCGCCCGTGCAAAGTGATCTCCTGCGGCTCGTCCTGCGCGGAACGCACAAGTTCGGACATGCGCGACTTTGCCTCCTGCAATTGCCACGTTCTCATGCGCACCCCGAATTCTGACCAGACTGGTCATAGTCTGCAGCGCAATCAACGGGCATTCAAGTGTTTTAACTGGGCAGGAGTTTCGTGCGACAACCCCGAAAAGTCATCGGCCAAGCGACCGAACTGTCTGAACGATGCAAGGCGATTCATGCGGCAAAAAGCGCCAAACAAGGCTCCGCGCATCCCTGCGCAGATGTGAATCCCTCAGTCCGCCTCGTCGATCCAGGCCTGCTGGATGGCCTCGAGGATCTTCTCGCCACAGCGCTCGGGCGCGTCGTCAAAGCCGTCGAGCGCCATCACCCAGGCCATGAGGTCGGTGAAGCGCACCGTCAGCGGGTCGATGTCCGGATGGGCATCGGCCAGCGCGATGGCGATGTCGAGCGTGTCGGTCCACTTCATCCTCGGCCTCTCCTCACTTATTTTTTCCGGCAATCCCAGTTCTCGGTGCCGCGCGCCAACTTGCGCTGCATCTTGTCGAAGGACATGTAGTTGCGGCTGGTCGTGCCGCACTGCTCACGCAAACCGATGACAAGGATGTTGCCGTTGGTCTGGCAGACCTCGTAGCGGTCGATTCCAGCGTATTCCACGCGGCTGCCGTCGATCACCAACTGGGTCCCCTCGCAGTCGTAGGTGCCGTTGCTGCACGCGGCGAGCATCGGCAGCAGGGCGACAGCGAGAAACGAACGGATGTTCACGGCAAAGCCCCCTGTGAAGTGTCCTGCGTAGCGCAGGCGGAAGCGCCCTCGCAACGGCGCTTCAGTGGTCCTCGGACGCGTGGTTGATGGTGTACTTGGGGATCTCGATGGTCAGCGGCGCGCCGGCGACACGCGCCTGACACGACAAGCGCGACTGTGCCGTGAGGCCCCAGGCCATGTCCAGCATGTCTTCCTCGTCGTCGGTGGCCGGCGCCAGCGACGGCAGACCTTCGCGCACGATGACGTGGCAGGTGGTGCAGGCGCAACTCTTCTCGCAGGCGTGCTCGATGTCGATATCGTGCTCGAGCAAGGCGTCGCAAAGGCTGGTACCGGACTCGGCGTCGAAAGTGGTGCCGGCAGGGCAAAGCGTGGGGTGAGGCAGAACGGTGATGACGGGCATGGCGGTAAGGTTCAGAGCGCCGGCGAGGCGTGTAGTGACGTGAGACAGTGACGTAAGGCAGCGAAGTAAGGCGGCGACGTAGGGTGACGGCGTACGGTGGTGTCTTCGGGCAGTGGCTTAGGCAGAGTCGTCAAGTGGCCTCGGGGCTTGGACAGCGTCCGGCTCAGATCGATTCGATGCTGCGTCCGGCCAGCGCGCTGCGGATGCTGGCGTCCATGCGCCGCGCAGCGAATTCATCGGTCGCGGTCGAGAGCGCGTCGGTGGCCTCGCGGATGGCGCTACGGTCGCTACCGGCGCGGGCAGCGACCAGCGCGACGATACGCGCTTCGATGGCCGACCGCTCGGCATCGCTGAGCAGCGACTCGCCATCGGCGGCGAGCGCGGCACGCACGGCGTCGACCAAGCGGTCGGCATCGACCTGCGCCTCCGCCAGCGCGCGCGCGTCGAGGTCGTCGCGGGCATGGTCGAAGGCGTCGCGCAGCATGCGCGCGATGTCATCGTCGGCCAGACCGTAACTCGGCTTGACCGCCACCTGCGCGCTGACACCGGTCGACTCCTCGCGCGCGGTCACTGCCAGCAAGCCGTCGGCGTCCACCTCGAAGGTGACCTTGATGCGCGCCGCGCCGGCCGGCAGCGGCGGGATACCGCGCAGCTCGAAGTGCGCCAGCGAGCGGCAGTCCTCCACCCGCTCGCGCTCGCCCTGCAGCACGTGCACGCGCATGGCGGTCTGGCCATCCTTGAAGGTGGTGAACTCCTGCGCCCGGGCGATGGGCAGCGTGGCGTTGCGCGGCACGATCTTCTCGACCAGTCCGCCCATGGTCTCGATGCCCAAAGACAAGGGGATCACATCCAGCAGCAACCAGTCGTCGCCCGAGCGGTTGCCGGCCAGCAGGTGCGCCTGCCGTGCCGCGCCGAGCGCCACCACCTGGTCGGGGTCGAGGTTGGTGAGCGGCGCCTGGCCAAAGAACTCGGCGACCGCCGCCCGCACCATCGGCATGCGGGTGGAGCCCCCGACCAGCACCACGCCCTGGATGTCGGTGATGTCGACGCCGGCATCGCGCAACGCCTGGCGGCAAGGCTTCAGCGTCTTGGCCACCAGATTGGCGCCAAGCGACTCGAGCGTCGCCGTGTCGAGCGTGAGATCGACCGGCTCACCGGACTGCAGGCGCACATGGAAGCGCGCGCGGTCGCGGCTGGAAAGCGCCTCCTTGACCTCGCGCGCCTCGACCTGCAGCGCGCGCAGGTCACGCGGGCCGAGCGGCGGCAATTGCCCCGCCTCGATTGCCCAGCAGGCGATGCGGCGGTCGAAGTCGTCGCCGCCGAGGGCCGAGTCGCCGCCGGTGGCGAGCACCTCGAACACACCCTTGGTCAAGCGCAAGATGCTGATGTCAAACGTCCCGCCGCCCAAGTCGTAGACGGCGTAGACGCCCTCGGCCGCGTTGTCGAGGCCGTAGGCGATGGCCGCGGCAGTCGGCTCGTTGAGCAGGCGCAGCACGTTCAGCCCGGCCAGTTGCGCGGCGTCCTTGGTGGCTTGGCGCTGCGCGTCGTCAAAGTACGCGGGCACGGTGATGACGGCGCCGGTGAGTTCGCCGCCGAGGCTGGCCTCGGCACGCTGCCGCAGCACACGCAGGACCTCGGCCGAGACCTCGACCGGGCTCTTGACGCCGGCAACGGTGCGGATCTGCACCATGCCGGGCGCATCCGCGAACTCATATGGCAAGTCGCCCTGGTGCGTGCGCGTCACATCGGCCAGGCCGCGCCCCATGAAGCGCTTGAACGAGGCCAGCGTATTGCGCGGGTCCTCGGCCTGACGTGCGGCCGCCTCGACGCCCACTGACTTGACCCCCTCGGCACCGTAGCGCACCACGCTCGGCAGCAGCACGCGGCCGTGCTCGTCGGGCAGCACGGTGGCGATGCTGTTGCGAACGGTGGCGACCAGCGAATGCGTGGTGCCGAGGTCGATGCCGATGGCACGCCGGTGCTGATGCGGGACGGTGGACTGGCCCGGCTCGAAGATCTGCAGCAGGGCCATCAGTCGAGCAGCGCCGAGCGCACGTCCTCGATGTCGTCGTGCAACTTCTCGAGGAAGCGCAGACGGCGCCAGACATCGGCCGCGTGCGGCCAGTCGGCCTCGGCGATGCGCGACTCCAGCAGCGGCCACAACTCCACCTCGGCGCTGCGGATGGCGTGCTCGATGTGGCGCAGAGCCTTGTCGTCGCGGTGCGCGCGCGCCTCGGCGACGTGCTCACGCCACTCCATCTGCTGCATCAGGAATTCGGCTGGCATGGCGGTGTTGTCCTGCTCGCCCAGACCCACGCCGGCGCTCTCGATCAGGTATTTGGCGCGCAACAGCGGCTTGCGCAGCGTACGGTAGGCCTCATTGGCAGCGGTCGCCCACTGCATGGCGACGCGCCGCTCGGCGTCGGTCTTGTCGGCGTAGCGGTCGGGGTGCACGCGGGCCTGCAGGCCGCGATAGGCCTCGTCGAGCACGTGCGGGGCCATCGACATGCCGCGCGGCAGGCCGAGCAGCGCGAACGGGTCGCTGCCGGGGCCGTGGCCGCCCGACCTGCCGGGCGCGCCGACCGTCAGTGCATCAGACATTGAAGCTCTCGCCGCAACCGCACTCGTTCTTGACGTTGGGGTTGTTAAACTGGAAACCCTCGTTGAGACCCTCGCGCACAAAATCCAGCTCGGTGCCGTCGATGAAGGCCAGCGACTTGGGGTCGATGATGACCTTGGTGCCGTGGCTCTCGAACTCGAGGTCTTCGGGCTTGAGGTCGTCAGCGTATTCGAGCACGTAGGCCAGCCCCGAACAGCCGGTGGTCCGAACGCCCAGACGCAGTCCGACACCGTGCCCGCGCTTGGCGATGAACTTCTGCACGTGGACGGCAGCGCGCTCGGTCAGGGTCACGGCCATGTCAGCCTCCGTGCTTCTTGCGGTAGTCCTCGACGGCCGCCTTGATCGCGTCTTCGGCGAGGATCGAGCAGTGGATCTTGACCGGCGGCAGCGCCAGTTCTTCGGCGATCTGCGTGTTCTTGATGCTCATCGCCTGGTCCAGCGTCTTGCCCTTGACCCATTCGGTCACCAGCGAGCTCGACGCGATGGCCGAGCCGCAGCCGTAGGTCTTGAACTTGGCGTCCTGGATCACGCCGTCGGCGCCGACCTTGATCTGCAGCTTCATGACGTCGCCGCAGGCCGGCGCGCCGACCATGCCGGTGCCGACGTCGCCGTCTTCGGTCTTGTCAAAGGAACCGACGTTGCGGGGATTCTCGTAGTGGTCGATGACCTTTTCGCTGTATGCCATGTGTGTCTCCGAATGCTGAGTAGTGTTAATGCGTGGCGCTTGGGTTCGAGGACCGCATCAATGTGCCGCCCACTGCACCGCGTCGAGGTCGATGCCGGACTGCACCATCTCCCACAGCGGGCTCATCTCGCGCAGCTTGCCGACCTTCGACTGCAGCAACTGGATGGTGAAATCGACTTCTTCCTCGGTGGTGAAGCGGCCGATCGAGAAGCGGATCGAGCTGTGTGCGAGTTCGTCGCTGCGACCGAGCGCACGCAGCACGTAGCTCGGCTCGAGGCTGGCCGAGGTGCAGGCCGAGCCCGACGACACCGCGATGTCCTTGATCGCCATGATCAGCGACTCGCCCTCGACGTACGCAAAGCTGACGTTGAGGTTGTGCGGCACGCGCTGCTCAAGGCTGCCGTTGAGGTAGACGTCCTGCATGGTCGAGAGGCCGGCCCAGAGGCGGTCGCGCAGCATGCGCACGCGCTCGTTCTCGGTGCCCATCTCCTCCCTGGCCAGGCGAAAGGCCTCGCCCATGCCGACGATCTGGTGGGTCGGCAGCGTGCCTGAACGGAAACCGCGCTCGTGCCCGCCGCCGTGCATCTGCGCCTCAAGGCGGATACGCGGCTTGCGACGCACGTACAACGCACCGATGCCCTTGGGGCCGTAGGTCTTGTGCGCGCAGAAGCTCATCAGGTCGACCGGCAGCGTGGTGAGGTCGATGGCGACCTTGCCGGTAGCCTGCGCCGCGTCGACGTGGAACACCGTGCCGTTGGCGCGGCACAGTTCACCGATCCCTTGGATGTCCTGGATCACGCCGATCTCGTTGTTGACGAACATCACCGAGGCGACGCAGGTGTCCGGACGCAGCGCCGCCTTGAACTGCTCGAGGCTGACCAACCCGTCCTCCTGCGGCTCGAGATAGGTCACCTCGAAGCCGGTGCGCTCGAGTTCGCGCATGGTGTCGAGCACCGCCTTGTGTTCGGTCTTGACGGTGATGAGGTGCTTGCCCTTGCTGGCGTAAAAGTGCGCCGCGCCCTTGATGGCGAGGTTGTTCGACTCCGTTGCACCCGAAGTCCAGACGATCTCGCGCGGGTCGGCGCCGACCAGTGCGGCGACGTGACCGCGCGCCGTCTCCACCGCATCCTCCGCGCTCCAGCCGAAGGCGTGGCTGCGGGAAGCCGGGTTGCCGTAGATCTCGCCCAGATAAGGGACCATGGCCGCCACCACACGCGGGTCGACCGGCGTGGTGGCCGAGTAGTCGAGGTAGATCGGAAACTTCATGGACATGCTCTGTTGCCTCTTGGGTAAGGTATGTAGGGTCTGTTTATCTGGTTGATTTATATGGTTTATGTCGGACTGCAAATCTACACGGCGACCGATGCCAGCCCGCGCAGGCCGGCCAGGCAGGTGGCCAGCGCGGCGCGGAACTGCTGCAACTGCGCCGCCGCAGTGCTGCGGCCGATGCTCACGCGCACAGCACCGCGCGCCAGATCAGGGGCGACGCCCATGGCCAGCAGGGTCGGGCTCGGCGCATGGTCGCTGCTGGAGCAGGCCGAGCCGCTGCCGAGCGCGAAACCGGCCTCGTCGAGCGCCAGCAGCAGGGTGGCGCCGTCGACGCCGCGCACGGCAAAGAACACGGTATTGGGCAGACGCGCGGCGCCGGCGCCGAACACCACCGCGCCCTCGGCCTGCAGGGCTTTGACCAGGCCATCGCGCAGCGCCGTCTGACGCGCGCCCTCCTCCGCCATGCGCGCGGCCGCGAGTTCACACGCCACACCAAAACCGACGATGGCCGGGACGTTCTCGGTGCCGGCGCGCAGGCCGTGCTCGTGGCCACCGCCCTCGATCTGCGCACGCAGGTCAAGCCGCTTGCCGACCACCAGCGCGCCGATGCCCTTGGGGCCATGCAGCTTGTGCGCCGACAGGCTGAGCGCATCCACCCCCAACCCGGCGAAGTCGATGGGCAACTTGCCGGCCATCTGCACCGCATCGGTATGCACTGCGGCGCCCGCAGCACGCGCGATATCGGCCAGCGCCGGGATGTCCTGCAGCACGCCGGTCTCGTTGTGCGCGGCGATGAATGATGCGACGCCAACGCCACCCATGGCCTGTGCCCGCAGGTCAGCGGCGTCGATGCGGCCTTCGGCATCCAGACCGACCTCGCCCACCTGCCAGCCGGCACGCGCCAGACCCTTGGCCGGGCGGCGCACGCAGGCGTGCTCGGCGGCGCTGACCAGCACCCAGCCCGGCCGGCGCACGGCCGCGGCGCCACGCAGGAACAGGTTGTTGGCCTCGGAACCGCCACTGGTGAAGATGACTTGCGCCGGCTGCACGCCGACAAAGGCCGCGACCTGCTCGCGCGCTGCATCGACCGCGCGCCGTGCCGCCACGCCGGCACGGTGCACGCTCGACGGGTTGGCAGCGCATTCGGCCCAGTAGGGCGCCATGGCCGTCAGCACCGCCGGGTCGACCGGAGTGGTGGCGTTGTGGTCGAGGAAGACGCAGGTGCGCATCTGTAGGGCGGCGGCGCTCAGGCAGCGACCGAGTCGGAGGCGCGGTCCGACGTGTGCTCGCGCCGCTCGCGGAAGAGCTCGTCGGTGCGCACCGGTTGCGCATCGCCGGGGCGCTGCGCCGACACCAGACGCGCCAACGACACCGCCGCGAGGTAGTCGTGAATGTGCGCGTTGAGCGCAGTCCAGAGGTCATGCGTCATGCACGCCCGGTCGTCGTGGCAGTTGCGTTTGCCACCGCAGCTGGTGGCGTCGATCGGCTCATCGACCGCCTCGATGATCTCGGCCACCGAGATCTGCTCGGCATCGCGGCCGAGGCGATAGCCGCCCCCCGGCCCGCGCACGCTGTCGACCAGATTGCGGCGGCGCAGACGGCCAAACAACTGCTCGAGGTACGAGAGCGAGATCCGCTGACGCTCGCTGATGGCGGCCAGCGTGACCGGACCGGCGTGCTCGCGCATGCCGAGGTCGATCATGGCGGTGACGGCAAAGCGGCCTTTGGTGGTGAGTCGCATGATTCCCTCCGGGGCCGCCAGGCAATCGTTCGGGGGTGCGGGCGGCGGCCTCTGTGTTTTCCCGACTATTTTAGTCGGAAATTACGGCGGAGAGTTCCACGCCTTGGCGGATTGCGCTCATGGCCGCGCGCAACCGGTATCAAAGCGCGCTCGCTTACGCGAGCCATGCTGCTTCGGTCTGCGGCGACCATACCCGCAACAACTCAGCCGGAGGCAGCCCCGCTGTGAGTCGCCCCGTTGGACGCAATGGTCGCGATCATCTGCGCGAACACCTTGGGGTTGCCGCAGACGATGTCGCCCGACTCCAGATAGCCCTCGTCGCCCTTGAAGTCGCCGACCAGGCCGCCGGCCTCAAGCACCAGCAGGCTGCCGGCCGCCATGTCCCATGGCGCCAGCCCCATCTCAAAGAACCCATCAAGCCGCCCTGTCGCCACGTAAGCCAGATCGAGCGAGGCCGAGCCGGGCCGGCGCATGCCCGAGGTGCCCTTGGCGAAGGCTTTGAACAGCGCGAGGTACTGGTCGATGCGGCCGAACTCGCG
This sequence comes from Rhodocyclaceae bacterium, assembly GCA_018882975.1. Lineage (GTDB taxonomy): Bacteria > Pseudomonadota > Gammaproteobacteria > Burkholderiales > UBA3065 > UBA3065. Next base: position 43,138 of record VEQZ01000004.1, read on the forward strand.
GTACGGGAAGCCGGTTCCGATCAGCGCGTCCTGCAGCTTGGTGCGACTGCTGACACGGATGCGCCGGTCGTTGACGAAGGCGCCGCGCCCGCGCGTGGCGGTGAAGAGTTCGTTGTGGACGACGTCGTAGACCACCGCCTGCGTCATCTGACCGCGGTGCTGCAGGCCGATGCTCACCGCGTACTGCGGAAAGCCATGCAGGAAGTTGGTGGTGCCGTCAAGCGGATCGATGATCCAGACGTATTCGGAGTCGCCGGCCGCGCCCGACTCCTCGGCGAGCACCGCATGGTCGGGATATGCTTCGCTGAGCGTCGCGATGATCGCCTGTTCGGCCGCGTGGTCGACCTCGGTCACGAAGTCATTGGTCTGCTTGCTGGCGACGCGGACCTGCTCGAGTTCGAGGCTGGCCCGGTTGATGATGGCGCCGGCTTTGCGGGCGGCCTTGATGGCCGTGTTGAGCATCGGATGCATGGCAGTGGACTCGACCCGCGCGGCGGGCAGCAGAAGAAGGACGCGACAGATTGGACAAGAGCGGCGGGCCGACTAGGGGCCCCGAGACAGGGCGCGATTCTACGGCCAGCGGGGCGGTTTCGTCAGGCGATGGTGCAACCGCGCTGGGCCGCATCCGCGTGGTGCTGAGCCACACCAGCCACCCCGGCAATATCGGCGCGGCAGCGCGCGCCTGCAAGACCATGGGGCTCGGGCAACTCTGGCTGGTCGCGCCGCAGCGCTTCCCCGACCCGGAGGCGGATGCACGCGCATCCGGCGCCGGCGACCTGCTGGCCTCGGCGCGGGTGGTCGACACGCTGGCCGAGGCGCTCACCGGAACGCTGGCGGCAGTAGCCCTCACCGCCCGCCCGCGCGAGATCGCCGCGCCGCAGGTGGCCCCGCGCGAGGCAGCCGAGCGGCTGCTGCCGCTGACGGCCGAGGGCGAGGTCGCGCTGGTGTTCGGCAATGAGCAGGCCGGGCTCTCCAGCGAAGAGACTGGGCTGTGCAACCTGCTCTGCCAGATCCCGACCAACCCGGCCTACAGCTCGCTCAACCTCGCTGCGGCGGTGCAGATCCTGACCTACGAGATGCGGCTGGCTGCCGCCGGCGGCAGTGACCTGCGCAGCGCCGGCCACGCGCTCGAGCCGGCCGGCTTCGAGGAGATCGAAGCGCTGCACGCGCACCTGCTCGCCACCATGGCCGCGCTCGACTTCTACGACCCGGACAACCCGCGCCGGCTGGAACCCAAGCTGCGCCGGCTGATCGCCCGCGCGCAGCCGCTGCGGGAGGAGGTCAACATCCTGCGCGGGCTGCTGACGGCGGTGGACAAAATGATGGACGAGGGGGCGGACGAGCGGCGCTGACCGGCGCCCGACCTCGACCACCGCAGTCATGGTCGCGGCCGCGAAACGGCGATACCGCGCGATTCGCGACGACCAAGCCCGTTCCGGCCCGCCTGCTACACTCCGCGCCGTTCCGGTGGCCATCGCCACCATGCATCCTCCCACCGAGACACCCGAGCCCCGTGTTCAGCCGCCTGCTTGAAGACATCCGCTGCGTGTTCGACCGCGACCCTGCCGCGCGCTCGACGTGGGAGGTGGCGACCTGCTACCCGGGCGTGCACGCGCTGCTTGTGCACCGGCTCACGCACACGCTGTGGGGCTGGGGCCTCAAGTGGCCGGCGCGCTTTTTGGCTCACCTCGCCCGCATGCTCACAGGTGTCGAGATCCACCCCGGTGCGACCGTCGGCCGGCGCGTCTTCATCGACCACGGCATGGGCGTGGTGATCGGTGAGACCGCGCACATCGGCGACGACTGCACGCTGTACCACGGTGTGACGCTGGGCGGCACCAGTTGGCGTGAGGGCAAGCGCCACCCCACGCTGGAGGCCGGCGTGGTGGTCGGCGCCGGCGCCAAGATCCTCGGCCCGATCACCATTGGCAACGGCGCGCGCATCGGCTCCAACGCGGTGGTGGTGCGCTCGGTGCCGCCACATGCCACGGCAGTGGGCATCCCGGCACGCGTGCTCGACGAACCGGCTGCGGACGGCGACACCTTTCAGCCCTACGCGGTCGGTACCGAGACCGACGACCCGCTGGCGCGCTCGGTGCAGGCGCTGGCCGACCAGAACGCCGCCACCGACCGGCAAATGACCCAGGTGCTCGAGGCGCTACGCCAACTCGGCGTCGACCTCAGCGCCGACCGCGAGGTGGGCATGGGCTTCGAACCCAATTCGGAGCGTCGAGCCGAACAGGACGCGAACACCTTGCCGCGCGGCCAAGGTCGCGTCCCCAGCCGCAAAGGCTGACTGCGCACGCGCTCTTGCCTGGCGCGGTCCTGACCGGGGCAAGGTGGCGAACAACGCGGGACATTCCATGCGTAGCCCGCCCTTGGAGGCGGTCATCCGCCAGATGGCCGATGCGCTCCCGAGATGCGCGCGTTAAGGTGCTAGCCAGCCAATCCGGCCCAAGCCGCACGATCAGGGCCTTTTCAATCACGCGCTATCGGAGCCAAAATAAGGGCCCGTTTTAGAGCTGTCTTGAGGGCCGAATATGGACGCACTTTATGCCGACCAGACCATCAGCATGTCAGAGTTCAAGAAGAACCCCGCTCAGGTGCTGCGCGCAGCCGGGAACAAGCCGGTGGCAGTGTTGAGCCACAATCGGCCGGCGTTCTACATGGTCACGCCGTCGCTATTCGAATCCATGGTCGAGGCGCTTGCCGACCGTGATCTGGTGGAACTTACGCGGCAGCGCCTTGAGCGACGACACACCGCCATCGATGTCGACATCGACGACATCTGAGCCCATGCCCTACCGGCTGCAGTTCCTGCCGGAAGCACTGGAAGAATGGCGATCGCTGGACGGCAGCGTCCGGGATTTGCTCAAAAAAGCCCTGCGCAAGCGTCTTGCACAGCCGCACTTGCCGGGCGCAGAGCTCCACGCCGAGTTGCGACACTGCTACAAGATCAAGTTGCGCAGGGCCGGCTACCGGCTCGTTTACGCGGTCGAGGACGACGTGCTGATCGTCCTTGTTCTGGCCATCGGCAAGCGCGAGGCGGCCGAGGCGTACCGGTCGGCACTGCAGCGCCTGCAGTCCGGCAAACCCGACTGAACGCTCACCGCAGCGACTGCGCCAACCCACGGCCCCCCAGCCAGGCCCCCGGCCTAAGCCACGACCGGGATCTTTCCGATCCGCGCCTGCCACTCCTTGGGGCCCGTCTGGTGCACCGAGGTGCCCGCCGAGTCCACCGCCACTGTCACCGGCATGTCCTGTACGGTGAACTCGTAGACCGCCTCCATGCCCAGTTCGGGGAAGGCCACCACGTGCGCTTCCTTGATCGCCTTGCTGACCAGGTAGGCCGCGCCGCCCACCGCCATCAGGTAGACCGACTGGTGCTTGCGGATGGCCTCGATCGCCGCCGGGCCGCGCTCGGCCTTGCCGATCATGCCGAGCAGCCCGGTCTGCGCCAGCACCTGCTCGGTGAACTTGTCCATCCGCGTGGCGGTGGTCGGGCCGGCCGGGCCCACGACCTCGTCACGCACCGGGTCGACCGGGCCGACGTAGTAGATGAAGCGCCCTGCGAAATCCACCGGCAGCGCCTCGCCGCGGTTCAACATCTCGGTGATGCGCTTATGCGCCGCATCGCGGCCGGTCAGCATCTTGCCGTTGAGCAGCAGCACGTCGCCCGGCTTCCAGCTCGCCACATCGGCCGGCGTGACGCTGCCCAGGTCCACCCGCTTGCCCTTGCTGGTGTCATAGGTCAGGCGCGGCCAATCGGCCAGGCTCGGTGGGTCCAGATACACCGGCCCGGAGCCGTCCAGCACCACATGCGCGTGGCGGGTGGCGGCACAGTTGGGGATCATGCAGATCGGCAGAGAAGCCGCATGGGTGGGGTAATCGCGGATCTTCACGTCGAGCACGGTGGTGAGGCCGCCCAAACCCTGCGCGCCGATGCCCAGCGCGTTGACCTTCTCATACAACTCGATGCGCAGTTCCTCGATGCGGTTCTGCGCGCCACGGGCGATCAACTCGGGCATGTCGATCGGGTCCATCAGCGATTCCTTGGCCAGCACCGCGGCCTTCTCGGCGGTGCCGCCGATGCCGATGCCGAGCATGCCCGGCGGGCACCAGCCGGCGCCCATGGTCGGCACCGTCTTGAGCACCCAGTCGACGATGCTGTCGGACGGGTTGAGCATGACCATCTTGCTCTTGTTCTCGGAACCGCCGCCCTTGGCCGCGACGGTGATCTCCACCGTATTACCCGGCACGATCTCGTGGTGAATGACCGCCGGCGTGTTGTCCTTGGTGTTGATACGCTTGCCAGCCGGGTCGGCGAGGATGGACGCGCGCAGCTTGTTGTCCGGGTCCATGTAGGCTCGCCGCACGCCCTCATTGATGGCGTCGTCCAGGCTGCCGCCAAAGCCCTCCCAGCGCACATCCATGCCGACCTTGACGAAAACGGTGACGATGCCGGTGTCCTGACACAGCGGGCGGTGGCCCTCGGCGCACATGCGCGAATTGATCAGGATCTGCGCCATCGCGTCCTTGGCGGCCGGGCTCTGCTCAAGCTCGTAGGCGCGCGCGAGATTGGTGATGTAGTCGACCGGGTGGTAGTAGCTGATGTACTGCAAGGCGCCGGCGACGCTGTCGATCAGGTCCTGCTGGCGGATGGTGGTGGGCATGGGGGCTCCTGAGGCGCCGGTCACCGTATCGCGAGGCGCGGCACGTGGCTCGGGCGGGCAAGGTTCGGACCCGGGATTCGGGGGCCGTCGATTATAGGCCGACCCCCGGCCCGGCCACGTCGAGCTGAGCCATGTCAGCCGCGCCTTGTGGCGCATCGTCGGGGCCTCGGGATACACTTGCGGGCAGTGAGGTTGTCCAGTGAATCGTCAGAGTGTGCGCGGCAAAGACCGGCCCCGACG